>NZ_JBEPBA010000004.1:314105-588175 GCF_040298885.1 Streptomyces sp. NPDC001137 | reverse complement strand
TATCAACATATCTGGCGTTGATTTTTGGCACGCTGTTGAGTTCTCAAGGAACGGACGCTTCCTTTGTACTCACCCTCTCGGGCTTTCCTCCGGGCGCTTCCCTTCGGTGTTCCAAACTCTATCAGTGTTTTTCCGTCCCCCTGACCACCTGGCTGCAGACATGCAGAAGGTGACCCCGAGATAGGATCTGACAAGTGTGGGTGCTGCTGAAGCCAGGACACTCAGTGGCGCCGCTCGGCCTCAAGCAGGAGTACGACTGTACACGCGGCCGGGAAGCGCGTGCAAATTGAGCGAGCTGGTGGTCTAGACCACTATCCGGTATCTTCCATGCGGAACCGCCAGTTCATCTGACATACGCTGCTCCACAGTGCGCCGTCCGGTACAGGCAGTGACGGCCCATATGGATCTCCACCTCTGGGAGGCTTCCCATGACCACCGTGACGTCCCCGATCGCAGGACGCGCCATCGGCCTGGCTGCAGTGCCTGATCCCGTCTTCTCCGGGGCCATGGTGGGCCCGGGTACGGCCATCGACCCCGTGCGCGAACCGTCCGAGGCCGTTGCTCCCGTGGCCGGAGTCATCGTCTCTCTTCATCCGCACGCTTTCGTCGTCGTCGACGAGCAGGGGCACGGTGTGCTCACACACCTTGGTATCGACACCGTGCAGCTCAACGGTGACGGCTTCGAGCTGCTGGTGAACAAGGGCGACACGGTGACACGGGGACAGGGCGTGGTCCGGTGGAACCCGGCGGCCGTGGAAGCGGCCGGCAAATCCGCGGTGTGCCCGATCGTGGCGCTCGAGGCCACTGCCGAGGCTCTCTCCGATCTTCGTGACGATGGTGACGTGAAGGCGGGCGACAGTCTTTTCGTCTGGAAGTGACGTCAGTGCCGTCATATGACGGCGTGCAGGACAACCACGGCGGCGGCGGGACCCGCCGCACTATCGGAGACGGGTGAGATGGAGACAACGCTGCGAGGCGTCGGTGTGAGTCACGGTGTGGCGATCGGCGAGGTTCGGCACATGGGAACGGCGGTGCTGGAGCCGCCTGCCAAGCAGATTCCGGCGGAGGACGCGGAGCGTGAACAGGGGCGCGCCCGCCAGGCCGTGGACGCTGTGGCGGCCGATCTGATGGCGCGCGGCAATCTGGCCGGGGGCGAGGCCCAGGCGGTGCTCGAGGCGCAGGCCATGATGGCGCAGGACCCCGAGCTGATGGCGGACGTCGAACGGCGTATCACCGTCGGAAGCACGGCCGAGCGTGCCGTGTACGACGCTTTCGCCGCCTACCGGGCCCTGCTGGCCGGTGCCGGCGAGTACCTGGCCGGTCGTGTGGCCGATCTGGATGACGTGCGGAATCGTATCGTCGCCCGGCTGCTCGGGGTGCCGATGCCTGGTGTTCCGGACAGCGACGAGCCGTACGTTCTTATTGCACGTGATCTTGCGCCCGCCGATACGGCGCTGCTCGACCCCGCACTGGTCCTCGGTTTCGTCACCGAGGAGGGTGGGCCGACCAGCCACAGTGCGATTCTGGCGCGGGCGCTGGGTGTTCCGGCCGTCGTGGCGCTGCCGGGCGCCGGTGAGCTCGCCGAGGGCACGGTGATCGCTGTCGACGGCAGCACCGGCGAGATCTTCGTGAACCCCAGCGAGGACAAGAAGGCGCAGCTGGAGGCCGCGGCCGCCGAGCGCAAGGCAGCGCTCGCCGCCTCGACCGGTCCCGGCGCCACCTCCGACGGTCACAAGGTGCCGCTGCTGGCCAACGTCGGCGGGCCTGCGGATGTGCCCGCCGCCGTCGAGGCCGGGGCTGAGGGTGTGGGCCTGTTCCGTACCGAGTTCCTCTTCCTGGACGACAGCAAGAACGCCCCTTCGGAGGCGAAGCAGGTCGAGGCGTACCGGCAGGTGCTCGCGGCGTTCCCCGAGGGCCGTGTGGTCGTCCGTGTACTGGATGCCGGCGCGGACAAGCCGCTGGAATTCCTCACTCCGGCCGACGAGCCCAATCCGGCGCTGGGCGTTCGCGGTCTGCGGACGCTGCTCGATCACCCCGAGGTTCTGCGCACCCAGCTGACGGCGCTCGCGAAGGCCGCGGAGGGGCTGCCGGTCTACCTCGAGGTCATGGCCCCGATGGTGGCGGACCGTGCCGACGCCAAGGCGTTCGCGGACGCCTGCCGTGAAGCGGGACTGCAGGCGAAGTTCGGCGCCATGGTCGAAATTCCTTCGGCCGCGCTCCGGGCTCGGTCGATTCTGCAGGAGGTCGAGTTCCTGTCCCTGGGGACCAACGACCTCGCGCAGTACACGTTCGCGGCCGATCGTCAGGTGGGTGCGGTGTCCCGTCTGCAGGATCCGTGGCAGCCCGCTCTCCTCGATCTGGTGGCGCTGTCCGCTGAGGCGGCGAGGGCCGAGGGCAAGAGCTGTGGCGTGTGCGGTGAGGCGGCGTCCGACCCTCTGCTCGCGTGTGTGCTGACCGGTCTTGGTGTCACCTCCCTTTCCATGGGTGCGGCGTCGATTCCTTATGTGCGGGCCACTCTCGGCAAGTACACGCTGGCCCAGTGCGAGCGTGCTGCCGCTGCGGCGCGGGCTGCGGAGAGCGCCGAGGATGCGCGCACCGCGGCTCAGGCGGTGCTGTCCGGCGAGTAGCCGAGTCGGCACGTCGGCTGATTGTTTCGCCGGCTGTTCTTGAGGGGCGTTCCACCCGCGGGTGGAACGCCCCTTCTGCTGTCAGTGGCGGTGACCCGGTGTCTGTCCTTCCTCCCCGAGGTCCGGCGGTACGCAGTAGTCGACGTCTGATTCCGGGGAGATCAGGTCTCCGGATTCGATGTCGGTGCAGTAGGCGTCGAAAACCTCGCCGGCCGTGAGGGGTTCGAGGCCTTCCCCGCGCAGACGCCAGCCGTAGACGCGGTCGGTGGTGCCGGGGGCGCTGGTGCGAATGACGAGTCCGCCCGGGCTCTGGGTGGCGATGCCGAGAGCCAGGACAGTGGTGAATTCGAGGGCTTCGGCCTCGTCGAGTTGGATGGCGCCCTCGTCGTCCTCGTCGGCGTGGAGGGCGGACAGGAGCGTCTCGGGTGTTGCCGTGACACTGCAGACGAGGTGGCGCTTGCCTGCCCCTGCTGTGTCGAGGATGCGTACGAGAAGGTGGGAGGCGCGTGTGAAGGCGGCGCGGCCGATGTCCTCGCCGCAGGAGGCGCAGGCGCCGAGGCGGGCGAGGAGTGTCGATGCGTACTCCCAGGTGGCCTGGCGGACGGCCTCGTCGACAAGGGCGGGGACCAGGTCGGCCAGGGGCTGGCCCTCGTAGGGAAGCACGGGTCCTTTGGTGGCCAGTTCGGCGGTGAAGCGGGTGCGGCTGGACTGGACGTCGGGGTCGAGGCCCGTGTCGGCGCAGAATTCCGCGTACTCCTGCGGGTCGAAGAGGGCGACGGCGGTGTGGCTGCCCTGGGAGGCGCGTGTCTTGAGGAGCGCCTCTACCTGTTGGAGGTAGCTCGTGTGGTTGTCGAAGGCGAAGCTGCGGTAGCGCCGCATGGCACGGAAGTCGTGCTCGTCGGTCAGCAGGCCGATGGTGCCTGCGATTTCGCGACGCAGGTCGCGTCGCATCGTCTGGTGGTCGTTGTGCGCCATGTTTCCCCCTGTACACGGTCGATCAATGCTCACTCACAGTAACCGGCGGCACTGACAATGGCGTCCGCGTGAGGCGATCACGGACCAGGCGGTGCTGAATCAGGCAGGTCAGGCCGATGATGGCGCCGAAGGTCAGCCAGCCGGCCGGGCCCGTGGTGATGGCGGCGGTGACGGCCAGTGGCCCGACGCTGCGTTGGGCGGACTGGGCCAGGCCGTGCACGCCGAGGTAGGCGCCCTGCGCGGTGCCGGGGGCCAGGGCGACGGAGAGTTCCCAGGAGATGGTGGCGTGGAGCATCTCGGCAACGGTGAAGGCGACAGCCGACGCCGTGAGGAGCAGGGTCGCGGTGACGGTTTCCCCGGTGGCCGAGAGCGCCATGGCGATGCCGCCGAGAGCGAAGGCGGCTGACAGCGGGAGGAGGAGCGCGCGGGCGGCCGCAGTGGTGGTCCCGAAACGGGCCAGGGGAACCTGGAGGGCCACCACCATCACGTTGTTGAGGACCAGGAGCAGGGGTGCGAGGCCGTGTGGTGCGTTGCCCGCGTGTGCGATCCACAGCGGAAGGCCGACCTTGAAGACGGCGTCGTCGAGGAAGAGAACGGTTTCGGTGGCGACGTAGGCGAGGTAGGTGCGGTCGCGCCAGGGATTTGCCCTGGTCGTCTTGGTCGCGGGTGGGGTCTTCGAGGTGGCGACAGTGCGGGAGGCGGACGGGGGCTCGCCGCAGCGCAGGGTGAGGAGGGCGGAGGCAAGGAAGGAGAGGGCGTCGCCGGCGAGGAGCCACTGATAGGCGGAGGTGGTGCCGAGGGCCAGGGCGGCCGCGGCGGCAAGACCGCCCAGGGCCCAGCCGGCGTTGGCGATGGTGCGGTGGACGGCCTGGTAGCGGACGCGGTCGGGTCCTGCCACGCGGGTGGCGTAAAGCCTGGTGAGGACGCTCGCCGCGCGGTCTCCGAGGCTGCCGACCGCGGAAAAGGCGAGGAGCAGGGCGTAGTCGTTCGTGGTGAGGAGCGCCAGGGAGGCCACTGCGCGCAGGAGTTGGACCGCGAGCAGAACGCGGGTGAGCGGGAATCGGTCGGCGATGCGGCCCCCGAGGGGCGCTCCGGCGATGCCGATGGCTCCGGCGGTTGCGGCGAGCGTGCCGACCTGGGTGACGGAGAGACCCGAGACGTAGGTGAAGTACAGGACGGAGACGGACGCCCACAGCCCGCTGCCGATGCGGTCGACGAGGGCGATGGTGAGCATTCTGCGTCCGTCACGCCCTCCGGGTATGCGGCTCGACCATGCGGCTGCGCGGCGCATCGGATGCACTGCTCCCCCTTGCCTTCAGTTATGTACTGATACATAATTTTCAACGTGGCAACACAATATGGGATCTCTGGTACGACGGCCAAGGGAATTGCGGCGTCCGTCGAACGGGCCGTGACGGATGGGTCGTTGAGGCCCGAAGCCGCGCTGCCTCCCGTGCGGCGGCTCGCGGATGACCTCGGAGTCAGCCCCGGCACCGTCGCCACCGCCTACAAGGAGCTGCGTCGGCGGGGCATCGTCGTCACACGCGGGCGGGGCGGGACCGTGGTGGCCCCGGCTCCCGCGGTGGCCTCACGGCGGCCGCCCAAGGTCCCACAGGGGCTGCGGGACTTGTCCGGCGGACATCCGGATCCCGCCCTGTTGCCCGCTCTCGTACCGCCGTCACGGCTGTCCCCCGGTGCCCGTTCGCACCGTTCGACGCCGAGGCTGGCGCGGCTGGAGGACGCCGCGCGTGACTGGATGGGGGCCGATGGGGTCCCCGTGGAGCATGTGACCTTCGCGCATGGGGCGTTGGATCTGATCGGACGGCTGCTGTCCGTGGAGTTGCGCCCCGGCGACGCCGTGGCGATGGAGGACCCGGGGTACCACCATCTGCTGGACCTGATCACCGCGTTGGGGCTGCGCATCGTGCCGGTGGCCGTGGACGACGAGGGTGTGCGCCCCGAGGCCCTGCGGGGGGCGCTGCGGGCAGGTGTGCGAGCTGTGGTGTGCAGTCCTCGGGCACAGAACCCGTACGGTGGCTGCTTCTCCGTGGCACGCCGGGACGCGCTCGTGGACGTGCTCGGGGACCAGCCTGACGTGCTGGTCGTCGAGAACGACCACGCGTCGGCCGTCGCCGCCGCGTCCCTCCACTCACTGACCGGGAGCGGATTGACCCGCTGGGTGCATGTACGCACGGTGAGCAAGTTCCTCGGGACCGACCTGCGGTGGGCGGCGGCCGCGTGCGACGCGACGACACTGGCCCGCCACGACGGGCGGTTGCTGCTCACCTCCGGATGGGTCAGTCATCTCCTCCAGGAGACCGTGCACGGGTTGCTGACCGACACCGCCACGCGCGCGTTGGTGGCGCGTGCCCAGGAGACGTACGAGGTGCGCCGCGGCGCACTCCTGCGTGAGCTGGAAGACCGCGGCATTCCTGCGTGCGGAGCCAGCGGGATGAACCTGTGGGTGCCCGTGCAGGACGAGTCGGCCGTGGTGAACGGGCTGCGCTCGTACGGCTGGTGGATCGCCGCCGGGGCCCGGTTCCGGTCCTCGTCGCCCCCAGGGGTGCGGATCTCCGTGCCCGAGCTGGAGCCGGTCGACGCGGGGCGACTGGCCTCGGACTTCGCTGCCGTGCTCGGTGAGTCCGAGGCCACCTACGGCGGTTGAGAGGGCCGGGTCAGGCGCGTTTGCGGGCGAGGTCCTCGTAGAAGTGCAGCAGATCCAGGTTGTCGATGGAGCCCGGGTTGACGGCCTTTTCCAGCGGAGTGCCCTGGAGGAGGCGTTTGACGGGGACCTCGATGCGCTTTCCGGTGAGGGTGTGCGGAATGCCGGGGACCTCGATGATCTCGTCGGGTACGTGGCGCGGTGAGAGCTGCTCGCGGATGGTCTGCTTGATCCGGGCCAGCAGGGCCTCGTCCAGGGTGGCGCCGGCAACGAGGTGCACGAACAGGGGCATCCAGTAGCCGCCGTCAGGTTGTTCGATGCCGATGACGAGGGATTCCCTGATCTCGGGGATGCGCTCGACGGCTTCGTAGATGTCGGCCGAGCCCATGCGCACGCCCTGGCGGTTGAGCGTCGAGTCGGAGCGGCCGTGGATGACGACCGAGCCGCGGGAGGTGACGGTGATCCAGTCGCCGTGGCGCCATACACCGGGGTAGGTGTCGAAGTAGCTGTCGTGGTAGCGGCTGCCGTCGGGGTCGTTCCAGAAGCGGGTCGGCATCGACGGCATGGGGTTGGTGACCACGAGCTCGCCGACCTCGTCGATCAGGGGCTTGCCGGTCGGATCCCAGGACTGCAGATCGGTGCCGAGGCCGGGTGCCTGGAGCTCGCCGATGTACACCGGGAGGGTCGGTACGGCTCCCGCGAAGCAGGAGCACACGTCCGTGCCGCCGCTGACGGAGGCGATCCACAGATCGTCGCGCACCTCGTCGTGCAGCCAGCGGAATCCGTCGGGCGGCAGCGGGGATCCGGTGGTGGCGACGCACTGGACCTTGGAGAGGTCGAAGTCGCGGGCCGGGTGGACGCCGGCCTTGCGGCAGGCCATGATGTACGCCGCCGAGGTGCCGTAGAGGGTGGCTCCGGTCCGTTCGGCGATGCGCCATTGGGCGCCCGTGTCGGGGAAGCCGGGGCTGCCGTCGTAGAGCACGATCGTCGTTCCGGTGAGGAGGCCGGAGACGAGGAAGTTCCACATCATCCAGCCGGTCGAGGTGTACCAGAAGAAACGGTCCTCGGGGCCCAGGTCGCAGTGCAGGCCGAGCTGTTTGAGGTGCTCGATCAGAATGCCGCCCTGAGACTGGACGATCGCCTTGGGCAGGCCGGTCGTGCCCGAGGAGTAGAGCACCCAGAGGGGGTGGTCGAAGGCGACCTGCTCGAAGAGCGGTTCCACGTCCGCGCTGGTCAGGGCGGACCACTCGAGCGCCCCTGCGGGGGGCTCGGTGCCGAGAAGGGGGATGTGGACGACGGCACGCAGCGTGGGCAGTTCGTGGCGCAGCTCGGCGACGATGTCGCGCCGGTCGTGCTCCTTGCCGCCGTAGCGGTAGCCGTCGACGGCGAACAGGACGACCGGTTCGATCTGCTGGAAGCGGTCCAGGACGCTGCGGGCGCCGAAGTCGGGGGCGCAGGACGTCCAGACGCCTCCCACGGCGGCCGTGGCGAGGAGGGCGACGACGGCCTGCGGGATGTTCGGGAGGTAGCCGCTGACGCGGTCTCCGGGGCGTACGCCGAGGGCGCGCAGTTCGGCGGCCAGGGAGCCGACCTGGCGGCGCAGCTCGGACCAGGTCACCGGGCGCGGCTCGTGTGTCTCGTCGACGTGCAGGAGGGCCGGTTCGTCCGCGCGGGTGGCGGCTGCGCGCAGGGCGTGCTCGGCGTAGTTGAGAGTCGCCCCGGGGAACCACTGGGCGCCCGGCATCGAACGGTCGCCGAGTACGCGCGCGTAGGGCGTCGAAAACCGTACGTCGAACCACTGGGTGACGGCTTCCCAGAACGTGTCCAGTTCGTCGACGGACCAGCGGTGCAGTGCCGCGTAGCCGCCCTCGGCGGGAGCGCCGTGCTGCTCGGCCGCCCAGGCCTGGAACTTCGTGACCTGCGCCTGGGCGATGCGTTCCGGATCTGGCTGCCAGAGCGGCTGGGGGTTCACGGTCGACATGGGGCGGCTCCCGGACTGTGCGCGTCGTATGCGTCGGTCGCGCACGGGCTGGGGTGTGCGCGTGACGCGGCTGACACGGACGATGCCATGTGATCGACTTCTACACCAGGGCGCGCCCCACATAGTCCGCGTCGTGAAGATGTGGTCCTGGCACGGGTGAACGGCAGTTGAACGACACGCGCGCGTGGGGCGGTCAATGGCAGGGTGAGCAGCATGGACGGTCGTGACCTGGTGCGTTCGATAAGGGTGGTCGGTTCGGTGAGGTCGGCCCAGGGGTTGCGTACCGTGAGGGCTGCGTGGCGCAGGAGGCGTGCCGATGCCTCCGCGCTGCCGTCGCGGGGTGCCGAGCGTGCCCGGGTGCCCGGGACCGTGCAGGAGGTGGAGCCCGGTCCGGGCGGTGGCATCGTCCGGTTCAGCCGGTCCGAGCTGCGCATCTTCGTCGCGGTGAACGGGGCGGTCTTCTGGGGCTGGGACGGGGCCTCTCCGGAGCCGTCGTACGCGCTCTCGGGCCGCTGTCCGGAGCCGGATCCCCGGGCGGTCCTGGAGCCGGACAAGGACGGCGGCTGGCGGGTCGTGGCCGAGCGGGTGACGGTCGTCGTCTCGCGGCACGGCGCGATCGAGGTGCTCACCCCCGGAGGCGTGCCCCTGCGCCGTGATCTGCCGCCCCGGTGGTGGGAGCCGGTCGGGGGCGGTACCGCGCGCTGGATGCAGCGCTCGGAGACGGCCGCGGACGCGCGGTTCTTCGGGCTCGGCGGGCGGGCATCGGGGCCGCGGCTGCGCGAAGGAACGTACCGCCTGTGGAATACGGACCAGGGGCGCGCGTTCGGTCCCGGAGAGGATCCGCTGTACCTCACGATGCCGGTGCAGCTGGTGGTGGCCGACGCGGCGACGCATCTGGTGTTCCACGACACCTCGTGGGACGGCACGGTGACGCTGCGGGAGGGCGAGGAGGGTGCCGGTTCCGGGCACGACCGGGCGGGGACGTGCGAGCTGCGGATGGACGGCGGCCCGCTGCGCTGCTGGGTGGTCGTGGGCACCCCCGCGCGCGTGCTGCTCACCTGGGCGTCCCTGACGGGTGCGCCCGCGCTTCCGCCCGCGTGGGCGCTGGGCCATCACCACGCGCGCTGGGGCTTCGGCAGTGAGCAGGAGGTGCGGCGGATCGTCTCCGGCTACCAGGAGCGCGGGCTGCCGCTCGACGCCGTCCATCTGGACATCGACCACTACGACGAGCACCAGGTGTTCACGGTCGACCAGGAGCGTTTTCCGAAGCTGCCGGTGCTGGCCGAGGAGCTGCGCCGGGACGGCATCCGGCTGGTGTCGATCGTCGACTGCGCGGTCAAGGCCGCAGAGGACAACGCGGTGTACGCGAGCGGGGCCGCGGTGGACGCGTTCGTGCGTGACGCTTCGGGGCGGCTGGTGCGGGGGGTCGTGTGGCCCGGAGAGGCGGTCTTCCCGGATTTCACGCACGCGCGCGTGCGTGAGTGGTGGGGCGGTCTGTACGAGGAGCGGCTCGCCCAGGGGTTCTCGGGTTTCTGGCACGACATGAACGAGCCCACTTCGTTCGCCGCTTTCGGGGAGTCGACGCTGCCGCGTTCGGCGAGGCACTCGCTGGAAGGACGGGGCGGAGACCACCGGGAGGCGCACAACGTCTACGCGCTGGGCATGGCCAGGGCCGCCTACGAGGGGTTGCGTGAGCTGGCTCCCGAGGAAAGGCCGTTCATCTTCTCGCGTTCCGGTTGGGCCGGCCTGCAGCGCTACGGGGGAACGTGGTCCGGTGACCTGTCGACGGGCTGGCCCGGGCTGCGGGCCTCACTGTCGCTGGTCATGGGGCTGGGGCTGTGCGGTGTGCCGTATTCGGGGCCGGACGTGGGTGGTTTCGACGGGAGCCCGTCGCCCGAGCTGTATCTGCGCTGGCTCCAGCTGGGCGCGTACCTGCCTTTGTTCCGCACGCACGCGAGTCTGCGGGCGGGGCGCCGGGAGCCCTGGGAGTTCGGTGCCGAAGTTCTGGAGCACGCGCGCGTGGCGCTCGTCGAACGCCGTCGGCTGCTGCCGTACTTCATGACGCTCGCGCATCTGGCCCGGCGCACCGGAGCGCCGTATGTACGGCCGCTGTGGTGGGCGGCGCCCGAGGACCGTGCGCTGCGCGACTGCGAGGACGCGTTCCTGCTGGGCGACTGTCTGCTGGTGGCGCCGGTGCTCGACCCGGGCGCGGACCGGCGGGCGGTGCAGCTGCCCCGGGGGCGCTGGTACGACACGGTGACGGAGCAGGTGTACGAGGGGCCGGGGCAGGTGCTCCTCGACGCCCCCTTGTCGCGGATTCCGGTGCTCGCGCGCGCGGGTGCGGTCGTCCCCGTGCGCGGGGACGACGGCGGACTGGAGCTGGAGGTCTGGGCGCCCGCCCGGGGACGGAGCGGGGGCGGGCTGGTGGTGCAGGACGCGGGTGACGGATGGGACGAGCCGGAACTGGAGCGCTACGTCGCCCGTTGGACGAGACGGCGGCTCATCGTCGAGCGCCAGGGCGAGGGCGGCACGAGCGAGCCGCCCTACCCGGTGCGTGTGCGAGGCCTGAAGGAGGGCTGACTCAGACGTACCGGCCCTCGAACCAGGCCCGTACGGCGAGCGTGTGCAGGGGGAAGGCGAGCTCCTCCGGCCTGCGCAGGAGGTGCCAGCCCTCCGTCTCGTCGGTGGCCGTGGACTGCGGGAGGCCTTCGGCCGGCCGCTCCGGAAGGAGTCCGAACAGCAGCAGGTGCCCGTCGGGTGAGCTCATGGCGTCGACGAGCCGCACGTCGCGGCCGGCCGCGTCGATGCCGGTCTCTTCCTTGAGCTCGCGGACGACGGCCTGCCGCCAGTCCTCGCGGTCGTCGATGTAACCACCGGGCAACGCGATGCCTCCGCGCGCGGGGGCGACGGTTCGGGTGATGACGACCAGGGCGGTGCCCTTCGTGTCGTACACGGGCTGGAGCGCGATGGCCACCGGCAGCGGGTTGCGGTAGGCCACCGCGTGGCAGGCCGGGCAGGTGCGGGGCCAGCCGGAGACGCCCTCTCCGTAGGGCGCTCCGCAGCTCGAACAGTGTGAGTCGGGCGCGGAGTTGGGGGTGGAGGCATGAGTTTCGGACACGAAGCGGAATGTATCCGATCAACTGATGGACGTCTCCGGGGGGCGGCTCAGTTGCCGCTGGTGAGCGCCTTCCAGGAGACGGGGAAGTCGAAGTAGGTGTCCGGGTAGGGCTCGGGCTTGTACGTGTAGTGCCACCATTCCTCGGCGAGGTTCACGAATCCGAGCCCTTCAAGGGTGGCCTTGAGGAGCAGCCTGTTGGCGCGCTGTTCGCCCTGGATGCGCGGGTCGAGGGTGTGGGCGAGGGTGTCGAAGCAGTCGAAGCCGGTGCCCATGTCGACGGAGTTGTCGGGGAAGCGCTCGTCCTTGGGGGCGTAGCAGGGCACCAGGGGCTCTCCCGGGTGGTACGGCCGGGTCGGTTTCGCGGGGAGCTTCACGATCGTGAGGTCCATGGTCGAGCCGCGGCTGTGGCCGGATTTCTCCGCGATGTAACCGTCCTCGAACAGACGGGTCTTGTCGACGTTCGGGTAGAACTCGCCCTTCATCGCCTGGTCGTCGAGGTCCTCGGCCCAGCGGACGAAGTGGTTCACGGCGCGCTGCGGCCGGTAGCAGTCGTAGACCTTGAGGGTGTAGCCCTTGCGCAGCAGCCTCAACTGGGCCTTGTGGAGTGCTTCGGCGGCCGGCCGGGTGAGGAGGCAGATCGGCTGCTGGTAGCCGTCGATGCGCTCGCCGACGAAGTTGTGCGGGGTGAAGTAGCGCATCTCCTGGATGATCGTCGGGTCCACGGTTCTCAGGGCCACGAAATCCCTCGGCGCCCTGGGCTCCGTCGTGGCCCGGGTGGGAGCGGAGGCTGCGGTCACGGCCAGCAGGGCGGCGAGTGCGGTGATCAGACCGCGTACTGCACTGGAGAGACGTGTCATGTCTCCTGCCCTGCCCAATTCCGGATGCCCGTGACACACTTCTGACGTCCCGTCAGATCGTATGCCAGGGAGGGGCTTTGTCTCGTACACGCATGCCCGTGGTCGACGGGTGGTTCACCGGCGACGGGGACGGCTTCAGGCTCCTCGGCACCCGCTGCGCATCGTGCGGCTCGGTGTTCTTCCCCCGCGAGGACACCCACTGCCGGAATCCCGGATGCGCCGGCGGAGCTCTTGAGGAGGTGCCGCTGTCCCGGGGCGGGCGCATCTGGTCGTACACCGACAGCCGGTACCGGCCACCGTCACCCTATGTGACCGATCCGGAACTTCCGTGGGAGCCGTACGCGTTGATCGCTGTGGAGCTGGAGTCCGAGCGGATCGTGGTGCTGGGGCAGGCGGCTCCCGGGGTCACCGTCGCCGATCTGACGGTGGGCATGGAGGTGGAGGCCGTCCCGGGCGTGCTCCATGAGGACGGGGAGACGGTCTGGACGACCTGGCACTGGCGGCCGACGGGGGTGAGGGCATGACGGGTGAGGTGGCGGTGCTCGGCGCGGGAATGCACCCGTGGGGCAAGTGGGGGCGCAGCTTCGTCGAGTACGGGGCTGCGGCGGCCCGTGCGGCGCTCGCCGACGCCGGGCTGGAGTGGCGGGACATCGGCTCGGTCGTCGGCGCCGACACCGTGCGGGGCGGCTATCCGGGCTATGTGGCGGGGGCGACCTTCGCGAAGGCTCTGGGCTGGCAGGGGGCAAGGGTGGCCAGTGTGTACGCGGCGTGCGCGTCCGGGGCGCAGGCCGTCAACACCGCGCGGGCGCAGATTCTTTCGGGACTCGCGGACGTGGTCCTCGTGGTCGGCGCCGACGCGGCACCCAAGGGGTTCTTCCGCCCGGCGGGAGGGGACCGGCCCGACGATCCGGACTGGCTGCGCTTCCGGGTGCTGGGGGCGACGAATCCGACGTACTTCGGGCTGTACGCGCGCCGCCGCATGGCCGTGCACGGCGACACGCCGGAGGACTTCGCACAGGTCAAGGTGAAGAACTCGGTCCTGGGGGCGCTCAATCCGAACGCCCGCTACCGCAAGCCGGTCACCGCCGAGGAGGTCGCCGCCTCGGCGGTGGTCGCCGATCCGCTGCGGCTGCTCGACATCTGCGCGACGTCGGACGGAGGCGCGGCTCTGGTGCTGTCGAGCATGGAATTCGCACGTCGGCACGGAGCGAGCCGGCCGGTGCGGATCCGGGCCGTGTCCACGGTGACGCCTCGTTACCCCAACACGGTCCTTGATCTGCCGGACATCGCGACGGACTCCGCGGTGGCGGTGGAGCCCGCCGCCGACACGTTCCGCGCGTCGATCGCGCGGGCGGCCTACGAGGAGGCGGGCCTCGGCCCCGAGGACCTGTCCCTCGCGGAGGTATACGACCTGTCCACCGCCCTGGAGTTGCAGTGGTACGAGGATCTGGGGCTGTGCGGGCAGGGAGAGGGCGCCAAGCTGCTCAGAGAGGGGGCGACGGCCCTGGGCGGGCGAATACCGGTGAACGTGAGTGGCGGGCTGGCCTCCTTCGGAGAGGCGGTTCCCGCTCAGGCGATTGCCCAAGTGTGCGAGCTGACCTGGCAGTTGAGGCAGCAGGCGGGTCAGCGGCAGGTGGCGGCGGCGCGTGTGGGCATCTCGGCGAACCAGGGACTGTTCGGGCACGGGTCGGCGGTCGTCGCGCTGCGGTAGGACGACGTCGCAAGCCCTTTCCCATACGCTGAGTGATCGGCCCGGAATCCTGCGTGAACGTCTCATGAACTGGGCCTGGGCGTGCGCCGGCGGAGCCATCATGCTCCCGTGCACTCCTGGACGGATACTCTCCGCTTCGCCTTTCAGCCGGTGGTCAACCTGACCACCGGAGGGGTCGCAGGGCTGGAGATACTCGCTCGCCCGGAGACCGGCGACATCCTGGCCGAGGCACGTCGAGACCCCGAACTCGACGGCCGGCTGGCGGTGTTGGCCGTCCGTGCGGCCGCTCGCAAGGAGACGCTGCTGCCGCTGCACGTCAACGTGTTCGCGGGCACCCTGGCCGACCTCGGCGGCCTGACCCCGCTGCACACCGCCGTGCGGGAGGCGGGACGGCTGCCGTGGGAGGTGACGATCGACATCGGGCCGCCGTACACGCACGTCCCGCAGCAGGCGTTGCTGGAGGCGGTGAGCGCGCTGCGGGCGCAGGGCTTCCGGATCAGTGCGGACGGCGTCGGGGACGGGGACGTACCCCTGCGGCTGCTCACCGACATGGGGCCCGACCTGGTGAAGCTGGATGCGTCGCTGCTGGCGCGTCCGGCAGCGGTCAGGGCGATGCGGACACTGTGCGAGCACTTGGGAGCGCTCCTGTCCGTGGAGGGGGTCGAGACGGAACTGCAGTGCGCGGCGGCGGTCTCGGCCGGTGCTCAGCTGGCGCAGGGCGAGCTGTTCGCCCCGCCGGCCCGGCTGCCCGCGGCGGACGTATACGTTCCGCCCCGCTCCCCCGGCGCCCTGGCGGTCCCGAGGTCGGGCCCTTCGGTGCTGGAATTCGTACGGCCCGCCGCGCTGCTGCCCGCCACCGCGTCGGCAGGTCAGGTACGGGCACTGCTGACCGGGGCTCCCGAGGTGTCGGGAGTGCTGCTCGTGGACGCGCACGGAAGGCCCGTCCGGTCGGTGCACCGCTCACGCTTCCTGCTGTCGATGTCGGGACGCTACGGACATGCGCTGTACGCCGACCGGCCCGCCGCCAAGCTGGGGGACGCGCCGCGGACGGTGGGCGTCGACGCCACCGCCTGGGAGGTCCTGGACGTGGTGGCCGTCGGTGACCGTGGCCGCACCTCGGACGATGTGGCGGTGGTGGACCGGGCCGGGCGGTGCGTGGGTGTCGTGCGGCTCGCGGACCTCGTGCGGGCACTGGCCGAGAGCCGGGTCGAGGAGGCGGCCGGGCTCAATCCGCTCACCCGTCTGCCCGGCTCGGACGCGATCACCGGCGAGGTGGACCGCCGCATCGCGGACGGCCGGCCCTTCGCGCTGAGCTGGCTGGACGTGGACCACTTCAAGCAGGTCAACGACGGGGCCGGGTTCGCGGCAGGGGACGAGCTGATCCGCTCGGTGGGGCGGGCACTGCAACATGCGGCGTCCGGGAACACTCGCGTCGGCCACATCGGCGGGGACGACTTCCTGGTGCTCGCAGAACCGGAGTGGCTGGATCCGCTGGCCGGTGCGGTGCTGGACATGCCCTGGTCGGCGGGTGGGCGTCCCGTCACGTTGTCCCTGGCCACAGTCGTGTGCCCGCCGGGCAGTGTGACGGACCACCGGCAGGCCGCCGCGTGTCTCGCGCCGCTGAAGAAGGCCGCGAAATCGCTGCACGGGCCGAGCTGGGTGCTGGGCCGGGCGGGTCTGCCGGGCCACGAGATCCGGCGCGGCTCGGGGACGGCTCCCGCCCAGGCCGGGTGCGCGGTGGCGGAACCCGGCCTAGGCTGATCGTCGTAACCGACCGACCGCAATTCCCTTCGCTCGGACACAACGGCGGCTGTCACCGTTGGTGTCGGCGACCTTGACGCTCTGTGGGCGCCGGTGAACACTTCCGGTGTCAGTCGACATCGCCGTACATACACGGTGTATCCAGGCACGCGCCGCGCGGGCCCCGCCTGAAGACAGGTCCGTTCCCCCACGGGCGATTCGGCTGCGACGGCACGCTCGTCACGGACGCCGGGCGGGGCGCGGGAGCTTCCCCGCCTTCGGCTGAAGTCGCCACGGGAAACGCACCCTGCACCGAGAACCGGGGTCGATCACCCCGGGACAGGGCCTAGGAGCCGCCATGAGCAACGCAGACACCCACGGCGAAGGCCGCGGCATGTGGAACCCGGTGGTCGGACCGCTGATCGGCGGGGTGCTTTCCGGGCTCGTCCTCCCAGCAGCCCTCTGATCCAAAGCAGCCTTCTGAAGGAACGACGAAGGGGACGTCATGACGGACAAGTTCGTCGCCGCTATCGACCAGGGCACCACGTCCAGCCGCTGCATCGTGTTCAACCAGGACGGCGCGATCGTCGCTGTCGACCAGCGCGAACACCGCCAGATCTTCCCGAAGCCCGGCTGGGTGGAGCACGACGCCACGGAGATCTGGTCCAAGGTGCAGGCGGTGGTCGCCGGCGCGATCGCCAAAGCCGGGCTGCGCACCGACCAGCTCAGCGCACTCGGCATCACCAACCAGCGCGAAACCACGGTCCTGTGGGACCGCGCGACGGGCAAACCCGTGCACAACGCCATCGTGTGGCAGGACACCCGCACCGCGGCGCTGACCAACCAGCTCGGCGGCTCGGACGGGCAGGACCGTTTCCGCGAGCAGACCGGACTGCCGCTGGCCACCTACTTCTCGGGGCCGAAGGCCGCCTGGCTGCTGGACAACGTGCCCGGGCTCAGGGCCCGGGCCGAGAACGGCGAGATCGCCTTCGGCACCATCGACTCCTGGCTCATCTGGAACCTGACGGGCGGCACCGACGGCGGACAGCACGTCACGGACGTCACCAACGCCGGGCGCACCATGCTGATGAACCTGGAGACCCTCCAGTGGGACCCGTCCATCCTCTCCGCGATGAACATCCCCGAAGCCGTCCTCCCCGAGATCAAGTCGTCGGCCGAGGTGTACGGCACCGCCGTGGGTCAGCTGGCCGGGGTGCCGGTCGCGTCGGCCCTCGGCGACCAGCAGGCGGCCGTGTTCGGGCAGGCCTGCTATGACGTGGGCACGGCCAAGAACACCTACGGCACGGGCAGCTTCCTGCTGCTGAACACCGGCAACCGTCCAGTGGCGTCGAAGAGCGGGCTGCTGACGACCATGGGCTACAAGATCGGCAGTGAGGCGCCTGTCTACTGTCTGGAAGGGTCCATAGCCATCACCGGTGCCCTCGTGCAATGGTTCCGCGACCAGCTGGGCATCATCCGTACCGCCGACGAGATCGAGCCCCTGGCGGCGAGTGTCGAGGACAACGGCGGAGCGTACATCGTGCCCGCCTTCTCCGGCCTGTTCGCGCCGTACTGGCGCTCCGACGCGCGCGGGGTCATCACCGGCCTGACCCGCTACGTCACCAAGGCACACCTGGCCCGGGCCGTGCTCGAAGCGACGAGCTGGCAGACGCGCGAGGTCGTGGACGCCATGTACCAGGACTCCGGGGTGCACATCACCACCCTGAAGGTGGACGGCGGCATGACCAAGAACAACCTGCTCATGCAGCACCAGGCGGACGTGCTCGATGTTCCGGTGGTCCGCCCGAAGGTCTCCGAGACGACCTGTCTCGGCGCCGCGTACGCTGCCGGGCTCGCCACCGGCGTGTGGAACGACCTCGACGAGCTGAAGTCCCACTGGCAGAAGGACGTCGAGTGGACGCCCGCCATGGAGGCATCCGTACGGGACCGCCAGTACCACAACTGGCGCAAGGCCGTGGAGAAGAGCTTCGCCTGGGAGGAGGACGGCGAGAACTAGGCCCACGCGCGCGTGCGTGAGCCCTTCGGCTGCGGCCCGTACCCCGGTCGGCGGGGGTACGGGCCGCGCACATGGTTCAGGTGGTGACGGTCTGGCGGCGGTCGGCCGCGTATGCCATGGCGTGCTGGACCACGCCGATGAGGACCTCCTTGACGGACTCGCGGTCGCGGGCGTCGCACAGCACGAGTGGTACGTCCTCGTCCAGGTCGAGGGCCTGGCGGACGTCGTCGGCCGGGTATCGGGCCGAGCCCTCGAAGCAGTTGACGCCGACGAGGAAGGGTATGGAGCGCCGCTCGAAGTAGTCGACCGCGGCGAAGCAGTCCTCCAGGCGGCGCGTGTCGGCGAGCACGACGGCTCCGAGGGCGCCCTCGGAGAGCTCGTCCCACATGAACCAGAACCGTTCCTGGCCGGGCGTGCCGAACAGGTACAGCACCAGGTCCTCACGGAGGGTGATGCGGCCGAAGTCCATGGCCACGGTGGTGGTGTGCTTGCCCTCCACGCCGCTCGTGTCGTCGACGGGCCGTCCGGCCTCGGTGAGCAGCTCCTCGGTGCGCAACGGCCTGATCTCGCTGACCGCGCCGACGAGGGTGGTCTTGCCCACGCCGAAACCGCCGGCCACCAGGATCTTGAGCGTGACGGGCTCTACCGGAGGCTTCCCGCGCTCAGAACGCCCGAAGATCATCGATCTCTTCTCCTGCTTGCTGGGGGTGGGACGACGGCGGTCCATAGCCTCCGCCGCCGGGGGTTTCGATGACGAGCACGTCGCCGGGGCCGACGTCCGCGGAGTCGCTTCCGGCGAGCGGGGTGACCGTGCCGTCCGCGTGCTCCACCCGGTTCGCGCCCAGCGCACCGGGCCTGCCGCCCGCCATGCCGTAGGGCGGAACCCTGCGGTGCTGGGAGAGGGTGGAGACCGTCATGGGCTCGTGGAAGCGGATGCGGCGCACCGCGCCGTCCCCGCCCCGCCACCGGCCGGAGCCGCCGCTGCCGTGCCGGACGGCGAACTCGTCGAGCTGCACGGGCAGCCGCCACTCCAGGACCTCGGGGTCGGTGAGCCGCGAGTTGGTCATGTGGGTCTGCACGACGGGCGCACCCGGGAAGCCCTCGCCCGCGCCGGAGCCGGAGGCCACGGTCTCGTAGTACTGGTGCCGCTCGTTCCCGAAGGTGACGTTGTTCATGGTCCCGGAGCCTTCGGCCTGGACGCCGAGGGCCGCGTAGAGGGCGCCGGTGATGGCCTGGGAGGTCTCGACGTTGCCCGCGACCACTGCGGCCGGCGGCTCGGGCGCGAGCATGGAGCCGGGCGGGACGACGATGTCGAGAGGGCGCAGACAGCCGTCGTTGAGCGGGATGTCGTCGGCGACGAGGGTGCGGAACACATACAGGACGGCCGCGTTGACCACGGCGAAGGGGGCGTTGAAGTTGCTCGCCAGCTGGGGGGAGGTTCCGGTGAAGTCGATGGTCGCGCGGCGGTTTTCGCGGTCCACGCGCACGCGTACGCGGATGACGGCACCCGAGTCGGTCTCGTAGGCGTACTCGCCGTCGTCCAGGGCGTCGACGACCCGTCTCACGGCCTCCTCGGCGTTGTCCTGGACGTGCCTCATGTAGGCCTGCACCACGTCGAGGCCGAAGTTCTCGATCATACGGGCGACTTCGTCGACGCCCTTCTGGTTGGCGGCGATCTGGGCGCGCAGGTCGGCGAGGTTGGTCCTGGGGTTGCGGGAGGGGTAGGGCGCCCCGGTGAGCAGGCCGAGGGTCTCCGTCTCGCGGAAGCGGCCGTCCTCGGCGAGCAGCCAGTTGTCGAAGAGGATGCCTTCCTCGTCGATCGTGCGGCTGCCCGCCGGCATGGAGCCCGGGGCGATGCCGCCGATCTCGGCGTGGTGGCCGCGCGAGGCGACGTAGAAGAGGATTCGGTCACCCTGCGTGCTGAACACGGGGGTGATCACCGTGACGTCCGGCAGGTGGGTGCCGCCGTGGTACGGGTCGTTGACGGCGTAGGTGTCGCCGGGCCGCATCGACGTGCCCCGGCGCCGGATGACCTCCTTGACGCTGGTGCCCATGGAACCCAGGTGGACGGGGATGTGCGGCGCGTTGGCCACCAGGTTTCCATCCGGGTCGAAGAGGGCGCAGGAGAAGTCGAGCCGCTCCTTGATGTTGACGGACTGGGCGGTGGACTCCAGCCGGGCGCCCATCTGTTCGGCGATCGACATGAAGAGGTTGTTGAAGACCTCAAGGAGAACCGGATCGGCTTCTGTGCCGAGGTCGGAACTCTCCGTAATCACCGCACGTTCCATGACCAGATGCCCGTCGTCTCGTGCCACGGCCTGCCAGTCGTCGTCGACGACGGTCGTCGCACTGGCCTCGGTGATGATCGCGGGGCCGGTGACGGTTTCGCCGGGAGGGAGGTCCTCGCGGCGGTGGAGGGGGACGTCGCGCCAGGCGCCGCCGGTGTGCAGGCGCACGGCGTCCGGGGCGGCGGTGCGGCCTTCGTACGGGGCGAGGGCGGAGAGATCGGGGGGTTCTGTGATGCCGGTGGCTTCGACGGAGAGGGCTTCGACGACGATCGGGCGGTCGAGCGTGAAGGAGTACGTGGCACGATGACGTTCTTCGAAGGTGTGACGCATCGTGTCGGGGTCGGTCAGCTCGACGGTGAGGGTGGTGTCCGTGCCGTCGTAGCGCAGCTGCGCGCGGCGGGTTACCTGGATGCGGTCCTCGGGGACGTCCTCGGCGAGGAGTTCCGCGCGGGCCGCTCCCTCCAGGTCGTCGGCCGTCTTGAGGACGGCGGGCATGGAGGCCGGCTCCAGCGGCGCCTCGACGGACTGTTCACGCATGGCGGTGGTGTCCGCGAGGCCGATGCCGAGCGCGGACAGAACACCCGCCATGGGTGGTACGAGGACGGTGCGGATGCCGAGCGAGTCGGCGACCTTGCACGCGTGCTGGCCGCCCGCGCCGCCGAAGGTGGTGAGGGCGTAGCGGGTGACGTCGTGGCCCTTCTGGACGGAGATGCGCTTGACGGCGTTGGCGATGTTGGCGACGGCGATCTGCAGGTATCCCTCGGCGACCTGCTCGGGGGTGCGGTCGTCCCCGGTCCTGGTGCGGATCTCGCGGGCGAGGGCGGTGAAGCGGTCGCGGACGAGCGCCGCGTCGAGGGGCTGGTCGCCGTCCGGCCCGAACACCTTGGGAAAGTGGGCGGGCTGGATCCGCCCGAGCATGACGTTGGCGTCGGTGACGGTGAGCGGACCGCCGCCGCGGTAGCAGGCGGGTCCCGGGTCCGCGCCCGCCGAGTCCGGCCCTACGCGGTAGCGGGAGCCGTCGAAGTGGAGGATCGAGCCGCCACCGGCTGCGACGGTGTGAATGTCCAGCATGGGGGCGCGCAGCCGGACGCCGGCGATCTGTGTGGTGAAGACGCGCTCGTATTCGCCCGCGTAGTGCGAGACATCGGTGGAGGTGCCGCCCATGTCGAAGCCGATGACGCGGTCGAAGCCGGCCAGCTGCGACATCCGGGCCATGCCGACGATGCCTCCGGCCGGCCCGGAGAGGATGGCGTCCTTGCCGCGGAACTGCCCGGCTTCGGCGAGCCCGCCGTTGGACTGCATGAACATCAGCCGTACGCCGTGGAGTTCGTCGGCGACGTGCTGGACGTAGCGGCGCAGTACGGGCGACAGATAGGCGTCGACGACCGCGGTGTCCCCGCGCGGCACGAGTTTCATCAGCGGGCTGACCTCGCTGGACAGCGAGATCTGCGGAAAACCGACGCGTGCGGCCAGCTCCCCCACGGCCTGCTCGTGGGCGGGGTGCAGATGGCTGTGCATGCAGACGACGGCCACGGCGCGGATGCCGTCCTCGTACGCCTCCCGGAGGGGCACGAGCAGGGCGTCCAGATCGGGGGCGCGCAGGACGGTCCCGTCCGCGGCGATGCGCTCGTCGACCTCCACGACGCGCTCGTGGAGCAGTTCGGGCAGTTCGATGCGGCGGGCGAAGATGTGCGGCCGGTTCTGGTAGGCGATGCGCAGCGCGTCACGGAAGCCCCGGGTGACGACGAGCAGTGTGCGTTCGCCCTTGCGTTCCAGAAGGGCGTTGGTGGCGACCGTCGTCCCCATCCGGACGGCCTCAATGGGGTCCTGGGAGCCGTCCAGCAGTTGGCGCACGCCCGCGACCGCCGCGTCGGAGTAGCGCGCCGGGTTCTCCGACAGCAGCTTGTGCGTCAGCAGGTGGCCGTCCGGGCGCCGCGCGACGATGTCGGTGAACGTGCCGCCGCGGTCGACCCAGAACTGCCAGCCTGTCACGTCAGTACCCCGCTTCCGCACCTCTCACAGTGCCCGGAGGCCGTTGATCACGTCGCGCAGAATACTCTCGTCCGGCAGTTCGGCAGGGGGCACCGGCCGCGTCACATGGACGAATTCCCCTGCGACGAGATCACCGACGAGGACCCGCACCACTCCGATCGGCAGATCGAGTCCGGCGGCGAGCTCGGCGACCGACTGGGGGGCGTCACGGCACATATCGACGATGTCCACGTGTTCCGGGGACAGTGTCGCGTCGGCATCCGGATCGTCCGCATGAGGCTCCGTGACGACCACCGCGATCAGGTCGAGGCGGTGCTGGCCCGCACTGGTGGTGCGGCCGCGCGTCATCGCGTACGGACGGACGACCGGACCGGCTTCGTCGTCGAACCAGTGGCTTCTTCCCTGACCGTCAGTGCTCATGACATCCCACTACCCGCCTGCGGGCAGATCGGTGCGCGGAGCGGCCCCCAGATGCACACCGACCCGCTTGACGAGGAGTGTCATCTCATAGGCGACCTGGCCGACGTCCGAGTCGGCGTCCGAGAGGACGGCCAGGCAACTGCCGTCGCCGGCGGCCGTCACGAAGAGAAAGGCGTCGTCCAGTTCCACGACGGTCTGCCGGACGTTTCCGGCCTCGAAGTGCCGGCCCACCCCCTTGGCCAGGCTGTGGAATCCGGAGGCGACGGCGGCGAGGTGCTCGCTGTCCTCCCGGGTCAGGTCCTTGGACACGCCCGTCGGCAGGCCGTCGCCGGAGAGCACGAGGGCTTTGCGGATGCTCGCCACGCGGTCCACCAGGTCGTCCAGGAGCCAGTTGAGCTCCCCGGACTTGCCGGTGTCGGTGTGGCCGCTCGCCTTCGGTGCGGTCATCGACCGTCCCCCTTTGTCGTTCGTTGTGGTGCTGTGCCGCTGTGGGCGTCGTCGCCCGCGGCGTTCTCGTCACGGCCGCGCTGCCAGCCGCGCTGGAGCGAGGCCATACGGCTGCGTACCTCGTCGGCGTCCCGCTCCACGAGCTCCGGGCCGTCCTCCGTACGCCGCTGGACGCTCTGCTTGAGCTGCGGTGCCAGGTTGGCCTGCCGTACGCGCCGGGGCAGGGGACCCGCGCCGGGGCCTGTCTCCTGCGGTGCGGCGCCGGATGGCGGGCCGGCGGTGTCCTGGCCGCTCGATGCGATCGCGGTGGGGCGGCTGCGCATGGGCAGGGCGGGGGGCTGCGGGCGCCCGCCGCGGCCCCCTGGCTCGGGTGCCGCGGATGGGGCGCGCTCGGCAGACCGGTCGTTCCCGCCGGTGCCCGGGCGCAGCGGTGAGGCGCCGCGCCGCCGGGTCGGCAGCGGGGGTGCGGATTCCTGCTCGGACCGGGCCGGGCCCCGCCCGGTCGGAGGCTCCTCGGCCCGGCGCCGGGACGGCAAGGGGGCGGCGGCTTCCGGCTCGGGGCGTCCCGGACCCGGCGGCGGCTCCTCGGCGGGATCCGCGCGCCACGAGCGCTGCTCGGTGACCGGGCGTCCGTGCGAGCTGACCAGCTTGGGCGTACGGCGGCGGGGCAGCGGGACGGGCGCGTCCATGTCGTCGTCGGCGTCGCCGCGGACCGGTTCGCGGCGGTCGGGCTCGCCATGGAGCGAGGCACCGCTGCCGGTGGTCTCGTCCTGCGCGAGCGCGATGGAGCGACGGGGGCGGAAGAGCCCGCCGCGTTCGCTGTCCTCGTCGTCGAGCGCACCGGGGAAGTCCTCGATGGCGTCGAGGTCGACCGGTGCCTCCAGTTCGACCGGGCCGTCCAGGATCCCGCCGGGCAGACCGGGAAGCTGCGCCGGCGTCCGGGAGAGCGCGTTGCCCGCCCGCTCCTCCAGCTCGGCCTCCTTCGCATGGTGGGGCCGGTCGAGACGGAAGCCGATGCCGTTGGTGTCCGGGACATCGTCCGTCAGCAGCGCGTCGGGGACGAACAGCACCGCGGTGGTGCCGCCGTACGGGGACGGCTGCAGGGAGACTCGGACGTTCTGCCGCTGGGCGAGCCGGCTGACCACGAACAGTCCGAGCCGGTCGGTGTCGGACAGCTCGAACTCCGGTGTCTCGGCGAGCCGGAGGTTGGCGTCCAGAAGGGCGTCCGCCGCCATGCCGAGGCCGCGGTCGTGGATCTCCAGTGTGAAGCCGTTGGCGACCCGCTCGCCCAGGACCTGGACGGCCGTGTGCGGCGGAGAGAACACCGTGGCGTTCTCCAGGAGTTCCGCCACGAGATGGGTCAGGTCGGCGACGGCCGGGCCGGTGACCGCGATCCGCGGCAGCCGGCGCACCTCGATGCGTTCGTAGTCCTCGACCTCGGCGACCGCGGCCCGGACGACGTCCATGAGCTGGACGGGCCTGCGCCACTGCCGGGAAGGGGCGGCGCCGGAGAGGATCACCAGACCCTCGGCGTGCCGCCGCATACGGGTCGTCAGATGGTCGAGGCGGAACAGATCGGCGAGTTCGTCGGTGTCCTCGGTCCGGCGTTCCATGGTGTCCAGCAGGGTGAGCTGCTTGTGCAGCAGGACCTGGCTGCGGCGGGCGAGGTTGACGAACACCTCGGAGACCCCGGCACGCAGTTCGGCCTGCTTGACGGCGGCCTCGACGGCGGCCCTCTGCAGGGTGTTGAGGGCCTGGCCGACCTCGCCGATCTCGTTCTTGTCGTACTCCAGGCGGGGGACCTCGGTCTCCACGTCGACCTGTTCACCGGCGGACAGGCGGCGCATGACGCTCGGCAGCCGCACACCGGACGCCTCGTGGGCCTCCAGGCGCAGTTGACGCAGGTCGCGGATGAGAGTGCGGCCGATGCGCGCCGAGACCACGAGCGAGAGCACCACGGCGACCAGACCCAGGACGCCGGCGACGGCCGCCTTGACGATGACGTTCATCGCGACGGGTTGCACCCGGTCCTGCAGGCGGTCGCCGGCCTGGTCGTCGAGGGTGGCGAGTGCGGTGAGGACGCTGTCCGCATCGGCGTCCCAGCTCTTGGCGCTGACCGAACGGGGCGTACCGGCGCCGGAGTCGATGACGGACTTCTCGGCCGAGCGCAGCGGGGCGGTGGCGGCGTTCTTCCAGAACCGGTCGTAGCGTTCACTTTCGGCCGACGGAAGCACCGGCAGGCTGATGTCGTACAACTGGGTGCGCTGCGCGACCAGGTCGGAGACCTCGCGGACCTCCTGGCGGGTGAGTGTGCCGACCAACAGGGAGGAGCCCAGCAGGGCGTCCTCCCGGGAGAGGAGTTCGCGGGCGCGGGAGATGTTGACCAGCGCGCGGGCCTGCCGGTCCATCTCCACGTTGTCGACCGCGTCGAGGGCGGCCAGGAAGGCGTAGCAGGGGTCCACGAGGCGGTTGTAGAGGTGGAGGGCATCGGCGCGGGTCACCGTGCCCTGCTCGGCGCTGCTGCGCAGGGAGTCCAGGCCGTTGAAGGCGTCCAGGACGGCGGTGAGGCGTTCGTCGTCGCCAGCGCTCAGTCCGTCGCGGACATCGGGGTCCTTGGCGTTCCTGCGGACCTTGGCGATGGCCTCGTCGGAGGCGCGGCGGGTGCTGCGCAGCGCGGCGAGCGCGTCCGATGCCCGCGGGTCGGCGAGGTAGACGAGGGTCTGTCGGCGCTCCTGCTGGAGGACGCGGACGGTGTCCTCGAGGGGGTAGCCCATGTCCTTGACGGCCGTGGACACCTCGAACAGCTGAGTGACCGCCCGTCCCGTGAGTACCGTGGCGAATCCCCAGATCGCGGTGAGGGACACCAGCGGCACGAGAAGCAGCGCCACGATCTTCCGGCGGATCGACTTCCCGCGAAAGCGCATGGCCTCCCCCAGCTCGTCCCCCTCCGGCCGGGGGTACACATGTGCGTCAACAAACGGCGCGAGCCTACTACCGACGCACAGTTAACTCGAAGACCCGTCCGACGGCTGAACTTCCGCACTGGCTCGGTGAGATGGGGAGTTGTCCGGGCATTGCGGGAGATTGCCGCCCGCGTCAGCGCGGTGACCGCCGGTGCGGATCCGGTCGGCAGGGGCGGTCAGTTGGCCAGAATTTTTCGTTTCCCGGGAATCTTCGAAGCGCGTCGTTCGTCCTTCTCTTCGGGAAATGGGGGCGGAATCGGCCACACGAGCCGCATCCCGCAACCGGGTGGCGTAAAGCAGCGCAAGCCGGGCAGCCACTGGGGAGCTGTGTGTTCGAACACGGACGGGGGTCTGCTGGCGGTGGGGAGTGACACGTTGATGGGCACGGCGGAGCGGTACGAGACGCCCACGGCGGGTGATGCGGAGCACCTGACGGTGCGGCAGAGCCCCGAGGCACTGGATCACGACATTCCGGCGCGCAGGGGCGGGCCCAGCCCCGGTGGACGCGCCACGGCTGAAGAGCAGCCGCACTACCGGCCCTTGTGGATCGAGGAGCCCGCTCGGCGGCGCCGTATGCCCGATCCGGTGCGTACGGCCGCGGTGCGGGCGGTGCTGATCATCGCTGTGACGCTGATCCAGGCGATGGTGGCCTTCCTGTGCACTCTGGCCGGATCATGGCTGGCCTTCCCCATGGTCCTCAGCAGCGTGGCGAGCACCGTGGCGGCGACGTGGGCCGCGCTCGACGTCTGGGTGACCCGCCAGGTGTGGAACCAGCGCAACGGCGTGGTGTCGGTCCCGAGCAGCACCGCCCGCGCCCTGCGGCGCGAGCGGCGAAAGGCACGGCGGCAGGCGCGGGCCGCCGAGCGCGCCCAGCAGCGGATACAGCGGCGGGGCGGAGCAGGGCAGTTGTCGCACCCCTGACGAAGGTGAGGGGTGCCCCGGTCGCTCGCCTCTAGGGGTTTGCAGGTGCGGGGCGTTTGAACATCCGTGTCGCGGTGATCTCGCTGTGCACCGCCTCCTCCTCCCCTTGGGGCTGCTGCGGCAGCCCAGGGCGGAGGTGTTCCTCCACGCTGATGTACTTCAGGCCGGCGCGCAGGTCGGCATCGTTTCGCAGCCGGATCACCAGCGGGAACTCCGCGAGCGCCGTCGTGTCGAACAGGCCGGTGGTGTAGAGGAGTTGGACACCCAGAGCGTCCGACACGGCTCGCTGCAGCTCCAGCAGATAGGTCGCGTTGGCACGGCCGATGGGGTTGTCCAGGAACAGCGTGCCCGCGTGGCGGTGCTTGTCGCGGCCCCGGTCGTTCGAGCGCAGCGCGGCCATCGTGCAGTACAGGGCGATGGCCGCGGTGAGCAGCTGACCGCCGGAGAAGACGTCGCCCATCTGTCCGACGGGCACCCGCTCGGCGCGCAGCACGGCGTCCGGCTTGAGGATCTCGACGGCGACCCCCTTGGGCTGGAGTGCCGCGCCCACGCCCCGCAGCAGCAGGGACATGCCGTCGCGTCGCAGGTCGGAGTTCTTCTTCACGGCCGCCCGGGTGGCCTCGTCGATGACCTCGCCGAGCCGCTCGGTGAGCGTGGCCTGGTCGGGCTCCTCGAAGCGGATGCGCAGGAACTCCTGCCCGGACCACTCGCCCAGGCCCTCGGGCAGCCGGGACAGCCGCTGAGCGGACCGCAGTGTCGCCAGCGCCGACTCCACGAGCCCGCGCAGCCTGTCCACGATCGAGTCCCGGTTCCGCTCCAGCTGCGCCAACTCGTCGGTGAGGACGCGCAGTCGGGGCGCGAACGCGTCCGCCCACTTCTGGGCGTGCTCGGGCAGCGCCGAGGCGGGCAGCTCGCGGATCTGCTGCCGCGCCGGGGTGCGGACCTGCTCGTAGCGGGTGGAGTTGGCATGCCGCACGAGCACATCGCTCGCCTCCCGTACGGCGGCCTCGGCGGCCGACAGGTCGGCGGCGCAGCCGCGCAGGGAGCGGCGGGCCTCCGCGGCGGACTGCCGGGCCTCCTCCAGGCTGCCGGGGTACGGCTCCGGCTCCTCCTGCTCCTCGTCCAGGACATGCTCGCGCAGCAGGTCGCGGAGCATCGCGGCGATCTCGTCGAAGCCGCCGGCCGCGTCCTCGGCGGCGCGGTGGGCGTCGAGGAGCTCGGCGTGTGCCTCGCGGGCCTGGCTCAACGCCTCGGTGCGGGAGGCGAGTTCGGCGGTCGCGGTGCGCAGGAGCGCCTGTGCGTGCTCGGCGTCGCGCGGCTCGAGTTCCTCGGGCAGTTCGGTGTGCGCCTCACCGTCCTCGGGCGCGTGCCGCTCGGCCTCGCCGCGCAGCCGTCCGAGCTGCTCGCTCGCGGTGGACATCCGGGTCTCCAGGAGCTGCACCAGTTCCTCGGCCCGGGCTGCGGCCGCCTGCCGGGACGGCCCGTCGGAGCCGTCCGGCGACTGCAGCAGCTGCTCGGCGCGGGTGCGGACCTTGTTGCTGAGGCGGTCGAGCTCGGCGCGGGCCGCGCTCTCGTCGCTCTCCGCGCGGGCCTGTTCGGCGCGCAGGTCGGCGCCGACGCCGACCTTCTCGTAGACCTGGGAGGCGGCGCGGTAGGCCTCGCGGAGTGCGGGCAGCGAGGACTTCGGGGCCGCTTCCTCGTCCTCGGGCACGTCGTCCGGGGCGCCCGCGATCTCCGCGCGCTCGGCGCGCAGTGCCCGTGCGGTGCGGCGGGCGTCGTCGGCGGCGCGCTGGGCGCCGCGGCGGTCCTCGTCGGCAGCGCGGGCCCGCTCCAGACAGGCCTGGGCGCGGGCCTCCGACTCGACGCCGTCGTCGGCCAGTTCGCGCAGTTTGACCTGCCAGCCGGCCCGCTCGCGCAGCCGGAAGGCGAGCCCGGCGAGGGCGTCGGCCGCGCGCCGGGCCTTCTGCGCCGCCTCCTGCCGCTCGTCCCGCAGCCGCGCGGCCTCGGCGGCGACCTCGTCGGCCTCGGCCCGCACCGCACGCGCCTCGGTCAGCTCGGCCTCTGCCTCCTCGGCGAACACCCGCGCGTCGTGCGCGGCCCGGGCCAGCTCGACGAGCCGGCCCGCCGGGCAGCCGGTACGCCAGGAGGCGAGCCGCGCCGCCAGCTCGCGGTCCTTGCCGAGGCGTGCGGCGAGCGTCCTGATCTCCTCGTCCCGTTCCGTCGCCCGGGCGCGCAGCGCCTGCCGCTCCTCGTCCGCGGCGTGCTCGTCGTGCATGGCGGGGTTCGGCGGCACGAGGAAGACGTTGCTTTCGCCCGCGTCGGTGGCCGGAGTGGGGGCGAGCAGGGCGGCGGCCGTACCGACGGCCACGGCGGACCGCGGCAGCAGCGCCGCCTCGCTGAGGGCCTCGCGGGCGCGGGCGTGGGTGTCGGGATCAGTGATGATCACGCCGTCGACCAGCTCCGGCCGGGCGGCCAGCACGCGCGCGTGGTCGGCGGGGTCCACGGCCTGGGCGAGATAGCGCCAGCCGGGCAGGGCCGGGATGCCGTGCTCGCCCAGGAACTCCACGGTGGCCAGCACGTCCGGCCCGGGCGGCAGCAGCCCGCCGTCACCGAGTGCGCCGAGGATCCGCGCATCGTCGGCCGCGGCGGTACGCAACTCGAAGAGCTGCCGCTCGGCGGAGGACACCGAGTCGTCGAGCAGCTCGCGCAGTTCGTCGGCGAAGCGGTCGAGCTCCTCGGGGGTGAGGGCGGCCTCGTCGCTGTCCGTTTCGTGGCGGGGGTGCGGGACCGACGGCCGGCCGTCCGGTACCGATGGCCGGGTGTCCTTGCCGGACAGGTTCAGCAGCTCCGCGAGTCGCTCCTCGGCCGCCAGCGCCTGTGCGATGCGGCGTTCGGCCTCGTAGGAGCGCTGCGTCGCCGTCGCCGCGTCCGCCGCGCGGGCGGCCGTCAGCTCGGCCCGGGACTCGGCGGAGGCCGCCTCGCGCGCGTGCTCCGTGGCCTTGTGCGAGGCCTCACGTGCGGTGTCCCAGGCGGCGACCGCCGTTTTCTCGGCGTCGCTGGCCGCGAGGGCGGCGCGGGCCGGGTCGGCGTCGGGCGCGCTGTCGTCGAGCCATCCCGCGCGGACCGCCTCGGCGGTCTCCTGCTCGACCTCGGTGAGACGCTGGCGCAGATGCCCGATCTCGCTGCGGGCCCGCTGTGCCTCGGTGGCGGCGGCGGTCGAGTCCCGGTAGGCGGCCTCGCTGACCTCCTGCAGCGCGGCGGACCGCTCCTCCTCCTCGTTGGCGAGGTTCTCGGCGCTCTCCGCGGCCGCGTGCAGGGCCCGTACGAGATCCACGGCGGCCTTGGCCCGGGCGGCGAGCGCGGGCGCCGCGTCCCGTTCGGCCTCCTGGATGGCGGCGGCCACGCGCGCGACGCGGTCGGCGGCGGCGCGGTGGCGCAGCACCGCCTCGGCGGCCTGCCAGGCGGAGTGCAGGGTGCGGGCGTCGGCCAGTTCGCGCTTCTGCCCCGCGGCGGACTTCTCGGCGGCGGCAAGCGCCAAGGAGGCGTTCCGGTAGGCGAGTTCGGCGGCGATGAGTGCGCTGCGCTCACGGGCCGCCTCGGAGTGCGTGACGGCGTACGCGGCGGCGGTGACACGCTGGGCGAGGTCGGCGGCCCGGACCCGCTCCTGCGCGCCCCGCGCCGACAGCCGACGGGCCAGCGTGCGGGTGCGGCGCTCGGCGCCGGTGTGGATGTCACGCGCGCGCGCCCGGGCCTCGGCGGCCTCGACGATCCGGCCGAGCAGATCCACCGACCCGGCGGTGAAGTCCCGTTCGGCGATCAGCTCGGCCCGGCGGCCCAGCTTGTTGCCGAAGCCGCTGACCAGGTCGGCGAGCCCGTCGGTGTCCCGGGTGTCCGTCACGGCGCGCAGCAGCAGGTCGGTGAAGTCGGAGTCCTTCTTGACCGCGAAGAGGCCGGCCGCCTCGCCCTCGTCGGCGTTCATCTCCCGCTGGTAGCGGAAGAGTTCGGGGTCGAGGCCGAGATCGCCGAGGTGTTCGATCCACCGGTCGTGGATCTCCTCCCAGTGCACCTCCAGATGCGGATACGCCTTGCCCGCCTCGGTGAGGGCGTCCCGGAAGCCCTTCATGGTGCGCCGGCGGCCCTGCGCGCCCGACTGGCCCTCGACGGCCGGCCGTACCGAAGTCGCCTCGGCGACGGGCAGGTTGTCCAGGGACAGCCCGGGTCCGGGCCGGAAGGAGTACCAGGCCTCGGCGAACTTCCGCGGGTCGTTGGACACTTGCCGTCCGCGCCACTCGCTGACCTTGCCGACGACGACGCACTCGCCGGTCAGCGTGTGCTGCCACTCCAGGGCGACATGCCCGCAGTCGTCGGCGAGCAGGAACTTGCGCAGCACGCCCGAGCTGGCGCCGCCGAGGGTGTTGCGGTGACCCGGCAGCATCACCGAGAAGATCAGCTTCAGCAGGACCGACTTGCCGCCGCCGTTCTCCAGGAAGAGCACACCGGCGGGCGCGGGGCGGCGCGGCGGGCCGACGGGCTCCTCCTCGAAGAACTCCGCCTGGGTGGGCGCGGGGTCGGGCACGGGCTCGCCCACGCCCCGCAGGTCGAGCACGGTGTCGGCGTAGCGCGCACCGGCTGGACCGATGGAGTAGAGGCGGACCCGGGACAGCTCGTACATGGCGGACTCTCGTAAGTCTTCGGCAGGTCGGGGAAGTTCAGGAGTGCGACGGCGCGTGGAACGGCAGTCCGGCGTCGGCCGCCAGTTCCAGGTCGTCGGTGTCTTCGGGCGGCAGCAGTGTCGGGGTGCCGTCGGTCACCGGGACGACGCCCAGCTCCAGCAGCTCGGCCATCGCGGCGCTGCCCGCCATGTCGCGCACCTGGAGCTGGTAGCGGGAGGTCGTCCGGTACGTGCCGCCGTTGTCGTCGCCGGTGCGCTGCAGGAATCCGGAGTCGGTGAGGAACGCGGCGGCCTTGCCGACGATGCCGGTGGTCGAACCGGCGAGCCTGCGCGCGTCCTTGGTGGCGCCGGCCGCGCTGCGTCTCGCCCAGACCCGCCATGCGGCCTCCAGGCCGGGTGCGTCGGTGGCCGGGTCGGTGTTGTCGCCGTGTTCCTCGGCACGCTCCTCCAGACGGCGGCAGGCCTGCCGCACGAACGCGTCGACACCGTTGACCGTCACGCGTCCGATGTATCCGTCGTCGGCGAGGTCCTCGGGGCGCGGGAACGCCATGGCGGCGATGGCGAGATGGGCCAGGCCGTGCAGGAAGCGGTCGCCGCCGTCGGCGGACGTACGACGCGCGTAGTCGCCCATGCGGACGGCGAACACCGAGTCCTCGGCGGCCGTCACGGCCATCCCCGCGCGCGGGGACACCTCCAGCACCACCAGTCCGAGCCCGGCGGCCACGGCATCCGCGAGCCGTGCGAAGGGCGGGTCCTCGCGGTAGCGGCGCAACAGCTCGGTGTACTCCTGGTCCCGGGCGGGCTGCAGCTTGGGCTGCAGCCCGAAAGCGACGAGCCGCGCCGCGTCGGCGGCGTCGGCGGGGGTGACGGCGGCGGTCGCCGACGGGGCCGGGGCCTCCGTTTCACTCCACTCGACGTGCTCACTCACTGCTCGGGCTCCTTGTCGCTTCCTGCTCGCTCATGCTGCTTCCGTCCGGTCCGCCGCCATGCCCGCCGCGTCCAGCAGGGCCGTGCCGACGATGAGATCGGCGCCGCCGAACTCCGGATCGTCCAGCTCCGTCCCGTCGTCCACGGCGAACAGCAGCTTCTCCTCGCCCTGGCGGTATGCCGTGCCGACCGCCGGACTGGCCGCGTGCACCGCCAACAGGGCCACCAGATACGGCAGGTCGGGGTCCTGTCTCCGGGCCTCGGCCAACAGCCCCGACAAGCGGCGCGGTGCATCGGCAGGCAGGTCAAGCAGCTCCGTCGCCGCGGCCAGCTGCTCCTCGCTGAACCGGCTGTCGTCCGGCGTCGCGATCAGGTCCGGCTCGGGCATCTCCGCGCCCAGGTGCTCGCGCTCTACCGGCGGCGTCAGCAGTATGTCGACCAGGTCGCCGACCCGCACGGACACCGGCGTACGCAATCCGGTGCCGCGGGCGAAGAAGGCGTCCGTGACCCGGACCGCCTGTTCCAGCGGCAGGGGGAGCACGGGGGCGACGAGGTGTCCGTACAGGTCGATCCCGGACGACGTCATGGGGGTCGCGAACGCCTGCCGGTCCTGCTCGGCGCGGAACAGCGGCCCGGCCTCCAGGAGGCGCGACTGCAGCTGGGTGTGTCTGCGGATGCAGTCCTTGACGATGTCGACGAGCTCGGCCGCGCGACGCTTGTGCTCGGGGTCCTCGGTCTCGTCCCGGGCCTTGCGGATGTTGGTGAGGATCGCGTTCTCGTGCCGGTAGCGATCGGCGACGTGGTCCAGTGCCTCGGCGATCATGTCGGGCACGGAGTTGAGCCAGTCCACCGCCCGGACGTTGCGCCGGGTCGCGTCCAGGGCTCGGCGGAGCGTCTCCGAGTACTGCACCGTCCGGTAGCGGGCCTGCTCGGCGGCGAGCTGGGCGTCGGCGAGGCGGCCCCGGTTGATCAGGACCTCCAGTTTGACCTCGGCGGCGATCTGCGCGCTGGTGACGTCCGTGTCCAGGGCGCCGACCAGGACGTTCACGGCCTCGTCCGTCGTACGGAGGTAGACCGTGCCGCCGGGGCCCGGCACCTCCTCGACCAGCTTGAAGTCGTAGTCACGGCGGACATAGCTGCCGTCGGTCGTGAACGTGCCGTAGACGGCCCGGAAGCCGCGGTCGACGCTGCCGACGTTGATCAGGTTCTCCAGGACCCAGCGGGCCACGCGCTCGTGCTCGGACACGGGCCGCTGCGGGGCCTGGGCGGCGATGCGCGGGATGAGCCGGGCGACTATCTGGTCGTGGTCGGCGCCCGTGTCGAAGTCCATGTTCAGGGTGACCAGGTCGATGGCGGCCAGCGCCACCTCCGCCATGCCGTACACCGAGTACTCACCCGCCAGGTTGGCCTTGCGTGCGTCGAGGTCGTGCAGCGGCGCGGTGCAGGCGAGCGCGCGCAGGCGCCGCGCCAGCCCCTCGTCGGCGGCCGGGCCCGGTGCGGGGCGCGGCCCCGCGCTGAGCTGGGGCGGAACACTGTCCGTCGATGCAGGCGAAGTCACGGTGCACAGACTAGGTCCTCGGTCTGACATCGACCCAAACGACTCAGATGCGACCAGGCGTCACGGCTGCCGCACCAATGGGCCGGCACTCCTGCGTCCCGCTATCCGTCCTCGCCGACGCGCCGCCGGTAGACCTCCACGACCCGTTCGAGCGAGTCGTCGAGGTAGACCTCCAGCAGCTTCTCGGCCTCCGGCCGGTCCCCCGCCTGAAGGGCCTGCAGAATCTGCCGGTTGCGGGCCAGGTACGGCTCGTGCAGCGCTCTGGGGTCGTCCACGATGTGGAAGGCCAGGCGCAGTTCGGCGAAGACGCTGCGCATCAGCTCGTCGGTGCGGGCGCTGCCGGCGAGGGCCACCAGCTCCCGGTGGAAGTGGATGTTGGCGGTACCCACGCTTTTCCAGTCACCTTCGCGCGCCGCCCGCTGCCCCTCCTCGACGACCTCGGCGAGGGCGTCCAGGCCGTACGGCGGCGCGCCGAGCCCGCGGACGACGGCGCACTCGACGAGGCGGCGGGTGCGGTAGATGTCCTCGACGTCCTCGACGGTCAGCACCCGGACGAAGACGCCCCGGTTCAGCTCGTGGACGAGCAGACGTTCATGGGTGAGCAGCCGGAACGCCTCCCGCAGTGTGTTGCGGGAGACCCCGAGCGCGCCCCCGATGCTGTCCTCCGACAACCGGGTGCCGGGCGGGAAGAATCCCTCGGCGATGCGGCCCCTGAGGATGTCCGAGACGCGCTCGGCGGTGCTGGTGCGCCCCAGGAGAGCCCGGTCGTCGGCCAGTCCTGTCAGCTGCTCTGCCATGCCCGGAATTCAACCGCAGATACAAGAACGAAACAACGTGGGTATTGAAGGATCGTTCAACGATCCTCTACCTTGCTACGCACGGCGCCTGCTTTCGCCCCGGGCGCCGACCGCTCCTCACGCACGGCACGGCTCATTTCTGAAGCACCCTCCGTCCTCCCACTGCGAGGTGCCCATGAGTACGACCCCTCCACCCCAGGCTCTGACCGAACAGCCCGGAACCGACCAAAACGCCCTCGACGACGGCGCGTTGGGCTGGCTGCGCGCCCTCGGCCCGCGCGGCCGCCGCGCCTTCGCAGGCGCATTCGGCGGCTATGCCCTGGACTCGTACGACTACTTCACGCTGCCCCTGAGCATGGTCGCGCTGGCCGCGTACTTCGGCCTGGACAGCGGCCAGACGGGCCTGTTCACCACGGTCACCCTCGCGGTCTCCGCGGTCGGCGGCGCCGTCGCGGGAGTGGTGGCCGACCGGGTGGGCCGGGTCAGGGCACTGATGATCACGGTGATCACCTACGCGGTCTTCACCGTGGCCTGCGGCTTCGCACCCAACTACGAGACGCTGCTGGTCTTCCGTGCTCTCCAGGGCCTCGGCTTCGGCGGTGAGTGGGCGGTCGGCGCGATCCTCGTCGCCGAGTACGCGAGCGCCAGGCACCGGGGCCGTACCCTCGGCGCCGTCCAGAGTTCGTGGGCCGTGGGCTGGGCGCTGGCCGCGATCGTGTACACCCTGGTCTTCTCCTTCGCCGACGCCGATCTGGCCTGGCGCATCATGTTCTGGACCGGAGCGCTGCCCGCGCTGCTGGTGATCTGGATGCGACGCCGGGTGCACGACGCCCCGGAGGCGGCGGCCGTGCGCGAACAGAGCACACAGAAGGGTTCGTTCACCGCGATCTTCAAGCCCGGCCTGCTGCGTACGACGGTCTTCGCCGGACTCCTGTCCACCGGCGTCCAGGGCGGCTACTACACACTCGCCACCTGGGTACCGACGTACCTGAAGACCGACCGCGGCCTGTCGGTCGTCGGCACCGGCGGCTATCTGACGTTCCTGATCTCCGGCGCCTTCCTGGGCTATCTGACCGGCGGCTACCTCACCGACCGGCTGGGCCGCAGGCGCAACATCTGGCTGTTCGCCCTGCTGTCGGCCGTCTGCATCCTGGCGTACGCGAACATCCCGCACGGCGCCAACACCCTGCTCCTGGTGCTCGGTTTCCCGCTCGGGTTCTGCATGTCGGCGATCTTCAGCGGCTTCGGGTCCTACCTGAGCGAGCTGTACCCGACGGCGGTACGGGGCACCGGACAGGGCTTCACGTACAACACCGGGCGGGCCGTGGGCGCCGTCTTCCCCACGACCGTCGGCTTCCTGGCCGACAGCTGGGGTGTGGGCGGCGCGCTGGTGTTCGGTGCGATCGGCTACGGGCTCGCGGCGCTGGCGCTGCTGGGGCTGCCGGAGACCCGTGGGAAGGAGCTCGCGTGAACCGCACGGAAGACCGCCCGCTGACCGTGGTCGACGAGCACGCGCACGCGTGGAGCCCGAGAACCGCCCGGGCCCGTTTCCGGGAAGGACTCAGCGGACCCACCGCCGGGGTGGCGGCCGGACACACCCAGGTCAACCTGATCTCGGTGCCCGCCGACTGGGCGTACGACATGCTGCTGTTCTGCCAGCGCAACCCCAAGCCCTGTCCGGTGCTCGACGTCACGGACGCCGGCTCCGCCACGACGATCCTCGCGGAGGGCGCGGACCTGCGCACCGATCTGCCGCGCTACCGGGTGTGGCAGGACGGCGAGTTGGTGGACGAGCCGACGGACGTCCGTGCGCACTGGCGCGAGGACCTGGTGTCGTTCCTGATCGGCTGCAGCTTCACCTTCGAGTGGGCGCTGGCGGAGGCGGGCGTGCCGATCCGCCATGTCGAGCAGGGCCGCAACGTCCCGATGTATGTGACGAGCCGTCAGTGCCGTCCGGCGGGGCGGCTGCACGGCCCACTGGTGGTGTCCATGCGTCCGGTGCCGCCGCAGCACCTGGGCGCGGCGATCAGGGAGAGCAGTCTGCTCCCGGCGGTGCACGGCAGCCCCGTACACTGCGGCACTCCTTCGGGGCTGGGCATCGAGGATCTCGGCCGCCCCGACTTCGGCGACCCGGTGGACCTCGAGCCGGACGACATCCCGGTGTTCTGGGCCTGCGGAGTGACCCCGCAGGCGGCAGTGATGGCCTCGCTCCCGCCCTTCGCCATCACCCATGCACCCGGCCAGATGTTCCTGACCGACGCCCGCGACGAGCAGTACCGCGTGGCCTGAGAGAAACACGAAGGACCATGACCTCGATCGATCTGAACGCCGACCTCGGCGAGGGCTTCGGCCGCTGGCAGCTGACCGACGACGAACAGCTGCTGTCCGTCGTCACCAGCGCCAACGTGGCCTGCGGCTTCCACGCCGGGGACGCGGCCACCATGCGGCGAGTGTGCGAGCTGGCGGCCGAGCGCGGCGTCCGGATCGGTGCCCAGGTCTCCTACCGGGATCTGGCGGGGTTCGGGCGGCGCGCGATGGACGTGCCGCCCGCGGAGCTCGCGGCCGAGGTGGCCTACCAGATCGGCGCGCTGGAGGTCTTCGCGCGCGCCGCGGGCACGCGCGTGTCGTACGTGAAGCCGCACGGCGCGCTCTACAACCGCGTCGTGCACGACGAGGAGCAGGCCGCGGCGGTCGTGGACGGCGTACGCCTTGCCGACGCCTCGCTGCCCCTGCTCGGCCTGCCCGGCTCGCGCCTGCTGGAGCTTGCCGCGAAGGCAGGTCTGCCGGCCGTCACGGAGGCCTTCGCGGACCGTGCGTACACCCCGGAGGGAACGCTCGTGCCGCGCGGCCACGAAGGCGCCGTCGTCACCGACCCGGAGACCGTGGTGGAGCGCTCGGTGGGCCTGGCCCGCTTCGGCACGGTCACCTCGCACTCCGGTGCGCGCGTCGACGTACGCGCGCGTTCCCTGTGCCTGCACGGGGACACTCCGGGCGCCGTCGAACTGGCCCGGCGCGTCCGGGAACGCCTGCAGGAGTCGGGAATCCGGGTGGAGGCCTTCGCATGAGGGCGCTGCCCGTCGGGGACAGCGCCCTGCTCGTCGAGGTGTCCTCCGGGAACGAGGCGCAGGCCCTGCACGCGGAACTGCTGCGGCGCCGCGCGGAGGGCCTGCTCACGGTGCGCGAGATCGTCCCCGCGGCCCGCACCGTCCTGCTCGACGGCCTGGCCGACCCGGTCCGTCTGGCTTCCGAACTGACCGCCTCCGAGGTGCCCCCCGCTCCCCCTCTCGAACAGCCGGTCGTGGACATCCCGGTGCGCTACGACGGTCCCGACCTGGCCGACGTCGCCGCCCACTGGGGCGTCGGCGAGCAGGAAGTGGCCCGTATCCACGCGGCCACCGAGTTCAGCGTCGCCTTCTGCGGGTTCGCCCCCGGCTTCGGCTACCTGACCGGCCTGCCGCCGCTGTACGACGTCCCGCGCCGGGCCACCCCCCGCACGGCCGTCCCGGCCGGTTCGGTGGCGCTGGCGGGTCCGTACACGGGCGTGTACCCCCGCTCGTCACCGGGCGGCTGGCAGCTGATCGGGCGCACGGACGCCGTGCTGTGGGACCACGCGCGCGTGCCGGCCGCGCTGCTGTCGCCCGGCACGCGTGTGCGTTTCGTCCCGGTGGGGTGCCCGTGACCGACCGCGCACTCGTCGTCGTCCGAGCCGGAGCACTCACCACGGTGCAGGACGAGGGACGCCCCGGCCACGCCCACCTCGGGGTGCCCCGCTCCGGTGCGCTCGACGGCCCCGCGGCGGCGCTCGTCAACCGGCTGGTCGGCAACCCGCCCGGGGCTGCCGTTCTGGAGACCACGGTCAACGGGTGTGCCCTGCGGCCGCGTTCGACGGTCACGGTCGCGGTCGGCGGCGCGCCCAGCCCGGTCAGGGTGGACGGCCGGCCGGTCGCCTGGGGAGCACCGGTGCTCGTGCCCGCCGGTGCGCTCCTGGAGGTCGGCACGGTCGTCTCCGGAGTACGCAGTTATGTGGCCGTCTCCGGTGGCATCACCGTCGAGACGGTGCTCGGCAGTCGCTCGACGGACCTGCTGTCCGGGCTCGGCCCCGCCCCTCTCACGAACGGGATGGTGCTCCCCTTGGGGACGCCGAAACACCTCCACGCACGCGTGGACGTCGCCCCGCAGCCCGCTCCTGCGACCGAACTCGTCCTACGGGTGACACCGGGACCGCGAGACGACTGGTTCACACCGGAGGCCCTGCGCACGTTCACGTCCCGCACATACCGCGTCTCCGCCGCGAGCAACCGCATCGGCCTGCGCACGGAAGGCCCCGCCCTGGAACGGGCCCTGCCCGGCGAACTCCCCAGCGAGGGCATGGTTCTGGGTGCGATCCAGGTTCCGCCGGACGGCAGGCCGGTCGTCTTCCTGGCCGACCACCCGACCACCGGCGGCTATCCGGTGATCGGCGTCGTCCACCCACAAGACCTCCCGGCCGCAGCCCAGGCGGCGCCGGGAACACCGGTCCGCTTCGTGGCGATGCGCACGCGCCAAGGTGGTTAGGGGTGCGGGGCTGTATCGATTTGCGGCTCCGCCGCGTGGGCGCGACCAGCGACATCGGACCCGCAGAGACCCACCGACCTCCAAATCCCTCGGCCGCTGCGTACAGCGCTACGCCGCATCCGGCTGCTCCACAACAGAAACCGCAGCCAAAGCTGCCGAAACCGCCGCAGCGGCCCGCAGATCCAGCCGCGCGCTCGTCCCCCGCACCCGGTGCCGCATCTCGTCCGCGGCCAGGCCCAGCAGCTGAGGCAGCAAATCGGTGCACCGCCGGGCCACCCACGCCGTACCCGCCGTGGCCAGCCACAACAGGCTCGCCGACCTCGTGGGCACCGGGAACTCCGGCTCGGGCGAAGGCGCGGCACCCGTCGCACGGTCGGTTTCCGCCAGCAGCGAGTGGAAGCGGACGGCCAACTGCCGGTGCCCCTGTTCGCCCGGGTGCAACCGGTCCGCGCTCCACATCGCACGGTCGGTGATCCAGGCTTCCTCGGCCGCGTGCAGATGGACGGCCCCGTAGCGGTCGGACAGGGCGTGGACCACCCGGTTGACCGCCCGCTGCCGCCGGGCCAGCGGACGGGCCAGGGAGCCGGGCAGGCCGAGCATCGAGCCGGGGTCGGGCAGACAGGCCGTGAGCAGCGTCGCCCCCTGCTCGGTGAAGGCGGCGTACACCTTGTCGAGCCGCTCGGCCACGGCGTGGATGTCGAAGGTGCAGCGCAGGGTGTCGTTGACGCCGATGACCACGGACACCACGTCCGGCCGCAGAGCGAGTCCGGCCGGTGTCTGCTGCTCCAGCACCTCCCGGGTCTGGGCACCACTGACGGCGAGGTTGGTGAACTCCACCGGCTCCTCGGCGAGCCCGACGGCGAGCAGCGCGGCCCAGCCGCGCCACCCGTCGGCGACCGGATCGCCCACGCCCTCGGTCAGCGAGTCCCCGAGGGCGACGAAACGCACCGGTCTCATGCCACGCCTCCGGGCACGAAACGGCGTACCGGTACCGGCGCGTCATGTGCGGCGAGAAACGCGTCCACGGCCGTGTTCCACCCGAAGCACTCCGCACGCGCGCGTGCGCTCTCGCGCCGCTCCCGCTCGGGAAGTCCGAGCAGCATGTCGACGGCGTCCGCGAAGGCCTTCCCGTGGTCGGCGGCGACGGCTCCGGCGGATCCGATCACCTCGGGCAGCGCGGACGACGTGCTCACCACCACGGGCGTGCCGCAGGCCATCGCCTCCAGCGCGGCGAGTCCGAAGGTCTCGGCGGGCCCGGGTGCCAGGCACACGTCGGCGGAGGCCTGGAGGGCGCCGAGCGCACCGCGGTCGGAGACGTGCCCGAGGAAGGTGACGGGCAGCCCGCGCTCCCGCGCCCGCTGTTCGAGCCGCGGCCGCAGCGGCCCGTCCCCGGCCACCACCAGCACCGCCCGCCTGCCCCGCCGCAGCAACGCCTCGAGGGCGTCCAGCGCCGTGCCGGGCCGCTTCTCCACGGACAGCCGGGTGCACGTCACGAGCAGCGACTCGTCCACGCGCGCGTAGCGTGCCCGCAGCCCCGGATCGCGCAACGCGGGATGCCGCTCGACCAGGTCGACGCCCAGCGGCGCCCGTACGACATTGCGGGCGCCGATCCGCACGAACTCCCGCTCGGCGAACTCGGTGGTGCACACCACGCGCGCGTACGTGTGCGCCGTACGCACGTTGAGGGCGTCGGCGGCGCGACGGGCCGCGCCCTCCGGCAGCCCCCAGGTACGCAGCACGCCGTCGGCGGTCTCGTGGGAGACCATCACGGCGGGGATGCGGGCGCGCCGCGCCCACTTGCCGGTCCAGCGCAGGGTCGTACGGTCGGAGACCTCCAGACGGTCGGGGGCCAGGTCCTCCAGGAGGCGGGCCACGCGCCGCTTGTCGGTGAGCACGCGGTATCCGCCCGTGCCGGGCAGCAGCGGTCCGGGCAGGGTGATGACGCGTCCCTGCTCGGTGTCGCGGTCGTCGGCGCGTTCGCCGGGGACGATGAGCACGGGCTCGTGTCCCGCGGCCTTGAAGCCCTTGCCGAGTTCCCGCAGGGCGGTGCGCAGGCCCCCGGAGGAGGGGGCGACGAAGTTGGCGAGTCGCACGATCCGCAACGAGGTCATGCCGCCACCGCCGTCTTCTGCCGCGCGGCGAGCACGTCCGCGTAGTGCCCGATGAGCTGGTCGCCCACGGCGGCCCAGGTGCGGCCCTCGACGGTGGCGCGCGCGGTGGCGCCGAAGGAGACCCGCCGCTCCGGGTCCGCGGCCAGGGACTGCACGGCGTCCCTTACGGCGTCCGCGTCATGAGGTGGCACCAGCAGCCCGGTGCGCCCGTGGGCGACCAGGTCGAGGGGGCCGCCGACGGCGGGAGCGACGACGGGGACGCCGCTCGCCATGGCCTCCTGCACGGTCTGGCAGAAGGTCTCGAAGGGGCCGGTGTGCGCGAAGACGTCCAGTGAGGCGTAGATCCGGGCGAGTTCGTCGCCGGTGCGGCGGCCGAGGAAGACCGCGCCCGGCAGCGCCTCGTCGAGGCTCGGCCGGCTGGGGCCGTCGCCCACGACCACGACCTTCACCCCGTCGAGGCCGCAGACGCCGGACAGGAGCTCGATGTGCTTCTCGGGGGCGAGCCGGCCGACGTAGCCGACGATCAGCTCACCGTTCGGGGCGAGTTCGCGGCGCAGGGCCTCGTCGCGCAGGTGGGGGCGGAAACGGACGGTGTCCACGCCGCGCTGCCAGAGCTTGACCCTGGGCACGTCGTGGGTCTTCAGGTCGTGCATCGAGGCGCTGGAGGGGGCGAGGGTGAGGTCGGCGGCGGAGTGGACGGAGCGGATGCGCCGCCAGGCCGCGGCCTCGCCGGCACCCATGTAGGTACGGGCGTATCCGGCCAGATCCGTCTGGTAGACGGCCACGGCCGGGACTCCGAGCCGGGCGGCGACCGCCATACCGCGGACGCCGAGGACGAAGGGGCTGGCCAGGTGGACGATGTCGGCCCGGTGTTCCATGACCGCCGCGGCAAGGCGGCGGCTGGGCAGGGCGACACGGACCTGGGGATAGCCCGGGAGCGGGAGGGAGGGGACACGGACGACGGGGCACGGAGCCTGGGCGTCGGGCCCGGTCCCGGCCCGGGCGGCAAGAGCGGTTGCGGCCGGGGCGACGACGAGCGGAAGGTGACCGCGATCTACGAGGTGCCGGGCGGTCTGGAGCGCGCAGTGGGCCACGCCGTTCACGTCGGGGGGAAAGGATTCGGTCACTATGACGACACGCATACCCGTGTTGTCGCCGTGCTGGACGTGGTCGCGTCAACGTGGATCTTTGCGAAGAATGAACGTCCCGTGAGCGTTCCTGTGCACACCCGAGCAGGTCAGGCCGCGTCCATGACCGCCTGACCCGCGGGTCACCCGTTGTTCATCCAGCGGCCGTGCCGCGGCCCGGGGAGCGCGTGCGTGCTCAGACAGCGGGTCCTTCGGGTGCGATCCGACTTCGTACGGCGGTCTGCACTTCGGCTTCCTCGGCCGGGTCGGCGGCGAGCCGGCGGAGCTGTTCGACGACCCGTGCGTCGCCGGTCTCGGCGTGCCGGGCGGCGATCTCGCGGGTGGTCTCCTCGCAGTCCCAGAGGCACTCGACGGCGAAGCCCGCCGGGAAGGAGGGGTCGGTGGCGGCCAGGGCGCGGGCGGCCCGGCCGCGGAGATGGGAGGAGGCGGTTTCGCGATAGATATGGCGCAGTACGGGGGCGGCGCAGGCGATGCCGAGCCGGCCGGTGCCGTCGACGAGGGTCCACAGGGTGGGGGCGTCCGGCCCTTCGCCCCGTACGGCTTCGCGCAACGCTCCGAGGACGAGGTCCTTGTCCTCGGTCCCCCCGCGGCAGGCGAGCATGCGGCCGGCGGCGGCGCCCAGGGGGTCGGGCCGGTGGGCCCAGCCGCGGGCGCGGTCGACGGCGGCGACACTGCGCATCCGTTCGAAGGCCTCGACGGCGGCTTCCACAACGGCCGGTGAGCCGGCGAGCACGGCCCCCTCGATCAGATCGAGGGCGTCGGAATCATTGCTGTCGGCGAGATAGCGCAGCGCGGTGCAGCGGGCTCCGTCGGTGCCGTCCTTGGCGGCCTGCACGATCTCGGGCCGGTCCTCGGGACCGGCGACGGCGGTGAGACAGCGGGCGGCCGGGACATGCAGCGCGGCGCCCCGTTCGACGCCCTGCTGGGCCCATTCGAACACGGCCTGCACGCTCCACCCCGGACGGGGCCCGGATGGTCGCATCTGCCGCTGCCAGCGGTCGAAGCAGCCGGTCTCCTGAGCGGCACGCACACGCGTGGCGATCGATTCGCGCGGATCCTCCGCCCACAGCCGCCACGGCCGGGGCTCGAAGGCGTCCCGCACGACGGCGGCCAGCGCGGCCTCGCCCTCGGCGTCGGTGGCGAAGCGGGCCAGCACGGGAGCCGCGAGGGCCCGCAGGCCGGCGTCGTCGTCGCGCAGCGCCAGCTCGTCCAGGGCCCAGGCCCAGTTGGAGCCGGAGGCGGCGTACCTGCGCAGCAGTCCGAGCGCGTCCCGCCTGCCGTAGGAGGCGAGGTGGCCGAGGACGGCCAGGGCCAGCCCTGTGCGGGACTCCTCGGTGTCGAAGACGTCCTCGACGTCGAAGAGGTGCGCCTCGATCTCGTCCAGCTCGCCGTTCAGGTCGAGGAAGAGACGGGCGTAGTAGAGGGAGCGGTTCTCCACCTGCCAGTCGTGGCGGGGGTCGCGCAGCACACAGTGGTTCAGCGCCGCGAGCGCCTCGGCGCGCGGGGCGGTGAGCGCGTGCAGTGTGCCGTCGCCGCGGCCCCGCTGGAGCAGGCCGAGCAGCGTACCGCTGGGCGCTATGACCGGATCGAACATGGGAAACAGCCTCACATCAAGCGTCGACGCAACCGGGGAACACGCATTACCTGGCCGCGTGACACAACGTCGGGGCGCCCGCCGTCTCGTGCTTGCTGTAGACCATCTTCCTCTGCCTCTCGTCAGTGGCCCTCGCGGACCGCATCACGGCCCGCGCGGTGCGGCAACACCTGCCCAGCCATCGCGTCCGTGAATCACGACGTCATGATGACTCGGCACTTCGACCTGCCGCGACCGAAATTTCGGCGGCCCTGTACCGCCTCCCCCGTTTTCTGTGTTTTCGCTGGTCAGAACATTTGGATCAGTGTGCGCCGAACAACTCGAGCAGTTCCGTCTTGCCGAACATCCGCGCCGTGTCGACGGCCGACGGAGTGCCCGCGGCCGGATCGGCACCCCCCTCCAGGAGGGCCTTGATGACATCCGTCTCACCCTTGAAGACGGCCCCGGCGAGCGGGGTCTGGCCCCGGTCGTTGATCCGGTCGCCCTCCGCGCCCCGGGCGAGCAGGGCGCGTACCGCGTCCGCGTGTCCGTGGTAGGCGGCGAGCATCACGAGCGAGTCACCGCGGTCGTTGGTGAGATTGGCGGGAACGCCCGCGTCGACGTACGCCACGAGCGCCTCGGTCTGCCCCTGCCGGGCCAGATCGAAGATCTTGGTCGCCAGCTCCACGACCTCTGGGTCGGGGGCTTCTGTCATCGGCCGGACCGCCTCTCCATACAACCGTTCAGGTGAATCGCCAGGGTACTGGCTTCCGCGGTACATGACCCGGTGCACCGGAGGTAAAGATCACCACAGACCAGGCAGGACACGGAGGTTCGGCCCGGTCGCTCCGGGCCGGCTCGACCAGTTGAGGGAAATCCACCGAGATTCATCCATTTGCACCTTTAATACTATGGATACATGCTGTGATCCTGGAAGTACTCATGGTGACTGTCCCCGTGAACCAGGAGAAAAAAATGATCCTGTCCATCTCCGGCGTGGTCCTCCTCGGCATCATCGTCTTCCTCTTCTTCCGCAAGGACGGCCTGAAGGCCTCGCACATGCTGGTCTCGGCCCTGTTCGGCTTCTACCTCGCAAGCACCGCGATCGCCCCGAGCATCAAGGCCGGCGGCGAGAGCCTCGCGAGTCTCCTCGGCGGCATCAAGTTCTGACGCCGCCCCTCCCGCCCGTACGCACCACCAGGAGAATGCAGTGGCCCGGCGTCCCCTCCCCCGCATCCTGAGCAAGGACAACGCGCAGATCGCCCGGATGCAGCTCGCCCGGAGCCGGGAGCTGGCCCGGACGGCGGCCGACAGCGCCACTGACGTCCTCCACCCGCTGATCACGGTCACCCGCGGTCTGCGCCGACTGGCGGCGGCCGGGCGGCACAAGTGGGCCGACACCCCCAAGGACCGGCGTGGGCCGCTGCTGTTCCTGGTGGCCTCGGTGATCCTGGTCCTGGCACTCGTGCCGTACGGGCCCCTGCTCGCCGTCATCGGCCTGATGACGGCGGCAGCACTGCACGGCCGGGACCGCGCACCGGCGACACCCGAAGGGCCGGACGAGTCCCAGGTGCAGCGCCTCAAGTCGCTGTACGAGGCCCTGATCCCGTACTTCTCGATCGCCGAGGACCCCTCCCCCCTGTACGCCCACGGCGGCGAGTGGGAGAAGGCCTTCCCGGCCTACGAGTTCGACGAGTCGGGCCGGGTCACCCGTCTCGTGATCCGCTACCCGGCGTACTTCACCGACGGCGAGGCCGAGTCCCGCGCCCGGATCGAACAGCTGCTGCACGCCAAGTCGGGACGCGGCCGCGAATACCACTTCGCATGGGAGGAAGAGGGCAACGAGCTGACGGTCACCGTGCTGCCCCCGCTGCCCACCGACATCACCGCCCAGCGATACGTCACGGCGCCCGGTGAGACGGTCCTCGGCTTCACGGACCCCACCCAGGTCCAGCGCACGCTGCCCCTCACCTACGGAGCGGACACACGTGACGTTCCGCCGGTCGTCTGGCGCACCGGCATCCGCTCCACCGCGCCGCATCTCCTGATCATGGGCCAGCCCGGCAGCGGCACCTCGACCCTGCTGCGCTCCATCGCCGTGCAGGCCCTCCAGCACGGCGATGTCGTGATCGTCGAGGGCGGCACCGGCGAGTACGCGTGCCTGACCGGCCGGGAGGGTGTTCTGGCCGTCGAGTGCGGGCTGACCGGCGCGCTGACGAGCCTTGAGTGGGCCGCCCTCGAGACGGAGCGCCGGCTGATCGCAGCGAACCGCGCCCGTCAGGCCGGGCAGCCGCCGCCGGAGGACACCAGGCGTCCCCTGTGGCTCCTCCTGGACCGCCCGAGCGCCTTCGCCCATCTCGCCGCCGCGGACGGCCGCGAGGACCCTCAGTCACTGCTCCAGGTCCCGCTGCGGCACGGCCGCGCGGTGAATGTGACGGTCGTGGTGGGCGAGCAGTTCGACCACGCCGAAGCACTCAGCGACGACGTACGGCAGCACACGCGCGCGCGTGTCGTTCTCGGCCCCGCGACGGCCGAGCAGCTGTCAGGGGTCCTGGGTGCCCTTCCGGCCACGACTCCGGCCGCCGAGGTCCCGCCCGGCCGGGGCTACGCCCGTCTCGGCACGGGCCCGGTGCACCGGCTTCAGGTGCCGTCGACTCCGGATCCGTACGACGACACGGCGAGCGAGGGGCACCGCAGCGCGGTGCTGGCGCTGCTGCCGCCGCGGATCACGCCGGCCGACCAGGAGTCCGCCGACGCCAAGCCCCTCCCCGCGGTGCCCGTCGAGGCCGTGCCGGTCGAGGCGGTACCCATCGACGACGACCCGGCCGAGGCAGAACCGGTGCCTGCGGAGGCCATGGCGGCGGAGGCGCCCTGAGGCCCCACCGCCGGATGCCCGAGGCCTGGAGAACGGCGCCTCGGCCCATGGCTACGCCACGAACGTCCGCGGCGACTCCCCGCCCCCCGACGCCCCGCTCGCCACCAGCCGAGCCGCCGCGGCCAGCCGCATCGCCGCCTCGTCGGCGACCGCGCCGCCCACGGTGAACGGCAGCCGCACATATCCCTCGAAGGCGCCGTCGACCCCGAAGCGCGGACCGGACGGCACCCGCACCCCGACCCGCTCCCCCATCTCGGCGAGCCGGGAGCCCGACAGTCCCCCGGTCCGCACCCACAGCGTCAGTCCGCCCTCCGGGACCTCGAACTCCCAGTCGGGCAGCTCCCTCCGCACCGCGGTGACCAGCGCGTCCCTGTTCTCCCTGGCCTGCCCGCGCCGCAGTTCCACGGCCTCCTCCCAACCCCCCGTGCTGAACAGCCAGTTCACGGCGAGCTGCTCCAGCACGGGGGTGCCCAGATCGGCGTACGCGCGCGCGGCGACCAGGCTGCGGATCACATCCGGTGCCGCCCGCACCCAGCCGATGCGCATCCCCGCCCAGAAGGCCTTGCTGGCCGATCCGACGGTGATCACCGTGGACCCGGCGGGGTCGAAGCCGCACACGGGCCGCGGCATCTCGACACCTTCGTCCAGCCACAGCTCGCTCATCGTCTCGTCGGCGATCAGCACCGTCCCCGCCGACCTGGCCGCCTCCACGAGCTGACGCCGCTGGTCGTCGTCGGCGAGTGCGCCCGTCGGATTGTGGAAGTCGGCGACGATGTACGCGATCCGGGGTGCCGCGTCGCGCAGCACCTGCCGCCAGCGGTCCAGGTCCCAGCCGGCCAGGCCCTCGGCCATCGCCACGGGTACCAGCCGCGCCCCCGCCTCCCGCATCAGCTGGAGGATGTTGGCGTACGACGGCGACTCGACGGCGACGCGCTCGCCCCGGCCGGCGAAGAGGTGACAGATCGCGTCGATCGCCCCCATGGCCCCCGTCGTCACCATGATCTGCTCGGGCATCGTCGGGATCCCGCGCGCGGTGTACCGGTCGGCGATCATCGAACGCAGCGCGGGCAGCCCTGCCGGGTAGTCGCCGTGCGTGTGCGCGTACGGCGGCAGCTCCTCCAGGGCGCCCTGGACGGCGCGGGTCAGCCAGGGCTCGGGCGCGGGCAGCGCCGCGGTGCCCAGGTCGATCATCGACCCCAGGGCCTCGGGCGGCAGGGGCTCCAGGCCGCGCGCGGGCAGCGGGTTGCCGGCCGGAACGGCGGTCCAGCTGCCGGCGCCGCGCCGGGACTCCAGGAATCCCTCGGCGCGCAGCGCCTCGTAGGCCGCCGCGACCGTCGTACGGCTGACGGACAGGGCCAGGGCCAGCTCGCGCTCGGCGGGCAGCCGGGCGGCCACCGGAACGCGGCCCTCCAGCACCAGCAACCGGATGCCGTCGGCCAGCGCGCGGTAGGCGGGCGGGCGGCGCGTGCCGGGCCCGGCCGGGCGGTCCTGCTGGGAGTTGAGCAGCCGGGCGAGCTGCGCCGCCCCGATCGCCGAAGTCCACGTGGCCATGGAAATCAGTCCACCTTCCCCGAATTGGCCATGGATGATGCTTCCACCCAAGCCACAGGGTGTCACGAACCAGGCCACTGCGACCACAGGGGGGCACTTCTTGTCCACGAGGAACCGTCTCGGGCGACGGTTGATCCAGCTCTACGTCGGCCTCGCGCTGTACGGCGCGAGTTCCGCGCTCCTCGTCGAGGCGGGCCTGGGCCTCGAGCCCTGGAACGTGCTGCATCAGGGCCTGGCCGAGCTCACCGGACTGACCATCGGTGTCGTGTCGATCGTCGTGGGCGCGGCGGTGCTGCTGCTGTGGATCCCGCTGCGCCAGCGCCCTGGCACGGGCACGGTCTCCAATGTCTTCGTCGTGGGCATCGCCATGGACGGCACGCTCGCGCTCGTCCCCGACGTGCGCTCCCTGGCCGTACGGATCCCTCTCCTGTTGGCAGGCATCCTGCTCAACGGCATGGCCACCGGCCTCTACATCTCCGCCCGCTTCGGGCCGGGCCCGCGGGACGGACTGATGACGGGCCTGCACCGGCGTACCGGCCGCTCGATCCGTCTGATGCGGACGGCGATCGAGGTGGCGGTCGTCGCCACGGGCTTCATCCTCGGCGGCACCGTCGGCATCGGCACGGTCCTCTACGCGGTGTCGATCGGCCCGCTCGCCCAGCTCTTTCTGCGGGTGTTCGACGTCCCGCCGGCATCCGGCGGCAGCACGGTCGTTGCCGAAGGGCAACCCCGCGGGGCGATACTTCGACGGTGACCACCCGGATACGCCATCCCTATCTCGACCATCCCGGCCCGATCGCCTTCGCCCACCGGGGCGGGGCCGCGGACGGTCTGGAGAACACCGTGCTGCAGTTCCGGCGGGCGGTGGAGGCGGGCTACCGCTACATCGAGACCGACGTCCACACCACGGCGGACGGCAAGCTGGTCGCCTTCCACGACTCGACCCTGGACCGGACGACGGACGGCGCCGGGCGCATAGCCGACCTGCCGTGGAAGGACGTGAGCCACGCGCGCGTGGCGGGCAGGGAGCCGGTTCCGCTCTTCGAGGAGCTGCTCGAGACCTTCCCCGAGGTTCGCTGGAACGTCGACCTCAAGGCGGAGTCCTCGCTGCACCCCTTCCTGGACCTGATCGAGCGCACGCGCGCGTGGGACCGGATCTGCGTCGGCTCGTTCTCCGAGGCACGCGTCGTGCGCGCCCAGCGGCTGGCCGGGCCGCGGCTGGCGACCTCGTACGGCACCCGTGGCGTGCTCAACCTGCGGCTGCGCTCCTGGGGCGTCCCGGCCGCACTGCGGGCCTCCGCGGTCGCCGCCCAGGTGCCCGAGTCGCAGTCCGGCATCCAGGTGGTCGACCACCGCTTCGTCCGCGCCGCCCACGCGCGCGGGCTGCAGGTGCACGTGTGGACGATCAACGAGCCCGATCGCATGCACCGGCTCCTGGACCTGGGAGTCGATGGCATCATGACCGATCACATCGACACGTTGCGCAAGGTCATGGAAGAACGCGGCGTCTGGGTCTGAGCGCCCGGCGACCCCCTCCCCCGAGCCTTCGCACGGCACTTCAGCGGGGAAGCGAGGGCACGGGTGAGCACCGACACCGTGCGGACGGACGTCATCGACCGGCAGCGCGAACAACGCGGCTGGTACTTCTACGACTGGGCCTGCTCCGTCTACTCGACGAGCGTGCTCACCGTGTTCCTGGGCCCCTATCTGACGGCCGTCGCCAAGTCCGCGGCGGACACGGACGGTTTCGTGCATCCGCTGGGCATCCCCGTGCGGGCCGGCTCGTTCTTCGCGTACTGCGTCTCCGCGTCCGTGATCGTGTCGATCCTCGTGATGCCGCTGGTGGGCGCGGCCGCCGACCGCACGGGGCGGAAGAAACCCCTGCTGGCCGCCTGCGCCTATGTGGGCGCGACGGCCACCACGGGACTGTTCTTCCTGTCCGGGGACCGCTATCTGCTGGGCGGCCTGCTGCTGATCGTCGCCAACTCGTCCGTGGCCGTCTCGATGGTCGTCTACAACTCCTACCTGCCGCAGATCGCACCGCCCGAGGAGCGCGACCGGGTCTCCTCGCGCGGCTGGGCCTTCGGCTATGCGGCCGGCTCGTCGATGCTGATCGTGAACCTGGTGCTGTTCACCGGGCACGACTCCTTCGGCGTCTCCGAAGGGACGGCCGTCCGCATCTGCCTGGCCTCGGCGGGCCTGTGGTGGGGCGCCTTCACCCTCGTACCGCTGAAGCGGCTGCGCGACCGGCGTACGACGTCCTCGGCATCCTCGGCGCCCGCCGTGCACGGCTGGCGGCAGCTGGCGTCCACCGTCCGGGACATGCGCGGCAAACCGCTCACCCTGGCCTTCCTGCTCGCCTACCTCATCTACAACGACGGCATCCAGACGGTGATCTCGCAGGCGTCGGTGTACGGCTCCCAGGAGCTGGGCCTGAGCCAGTCCACGCTCATCACGGCCGTACTGATGGTCCAGGTGCTGGCGGTGGCGGGCGCGCTGGGGATGGGGAGGCTGGCCCGGACGTACGGAGCCAAGCGCACCATCCTCGGCTCACTGGTGGCGTGGACGGTGACCTTGGCGGCGGGATACTTCCTGCCGGCCGGGGCGCCGGTGTGGTTCTTCGTGCTGGCGTCCGGGATCGGCCTCGTGCTGGGCGGCAGCCAGGCCCTGTCCCGCTCCCTGTTCTCGCATCTGGTCCCGCCCGGCAAGGAGGCCGAGTACTTCTCGGCGTACGAGATGAGCGACCGGGGCATGAGCTGGCTCGGACCCCTTCTGTTCGGGATCACCTACCAGCTGACCGGAAGTTATCGCGACGCGATCATCTCGCTCGTGGCCTTCTTCGTCATCGGATTCGCCCTGCTCGCAAGGGTTCCGGTACGGCAGGCGATCCTTGATGCGGGCAATCCGGTTCCTGAGAGGATTTAGCGCTCATGGCGAAAGGGCTGTAGTGTACGCGTTTGGCCTGCCAGGCGTACCGTTACTGCGCGTCAAAGATGCCGAAACGCTGGGTGACATCTGCTAGCAGATGTGACAAACCGGGCGCTGGTGGGTACAACAAGGGGCGGCTACGACGGCGACGCATGACCCGGAACGGGACACGGAACGGGAATCTTTACCGCCGACCGGACGTTGACCGGATGACGACGACAGCGACACCTGTCCTGTGGGCGACAAGCCCGGGAGGCACGATTCATGAGTGAGCGAGCTCTTCGCGGCACGCGCCTCGTGGTGACCAGCTACGAGACGGACCGCGGCATCGACCTGGCCCCGCGCCAGGCCGTGGAGTACGCATGTGAGAAGGGGCACCGGTTCGAGATGCCCTTCTCGGTCGAGGCGGAGATCCCGCCGGAGTGGGAGTGCAAGGTCTGCGGGGCCCAGGCACTCCTCGTTGACGGCGACGGCCCTGAGGAAAAGAAGGCCAAGCCCGCGCGTACGCATTGGGACATGCTGATGGAGCGGCGCACCCGCGAGGAACTCGAAGAGGTCCTCGAGGAGCGCCTGGCCGTTCTCCGTTCGGGCGCGATGAACATCGCGGTTCACCCGCGGGACAGCCGCAAGTCGGCCTAGTTCCTGCCGGGGTCGGGCGGACCAACTACGCACGCAAGCGACTGCGGGCGTCCACGTGGATTCACGTGGGCGCCCGCAGTCGTGTGTCCTGCCGCGGCTCTCAGTGGGTCAGCGGCGGGCGCGGACCCTGCGGGGTGTCGCCACCCGGCTCGTCCCTGATGACCTCGCCCTGGACGACCTTGCCGTCGGGGCGGTGGATGCGCGCCTGCTGGAAGGCGTCACCGAAGCTGCCGGGACCGGCCTCGCGCAGCTTGCGGTCGAGCGTGCGCCCGGTGAAGCGGCTCAGGGCCTTCTGGACCGGGGGGATCAGCAGAAGCAGGCCCACCGCGTCCGAGATCAGGCCGGGGATCATCAGGAGCAGACCGCCGAGCATCAGCAGGCCGTTGCCGCCGCCGCTCTGCGGGGTGCCGCCGCGCTGCAGCGCTTCGTTGAGGTTCTGGAAGGCCCGCCGGCCCGCCTTCTTGATCACCGCAGCTCCGAGCACGAAGCCCGCGACCAGCAGCAGAAACACCGTGAAGCCGCTCGACGCGCCCGCGACCACGGTCAGCAGCCAGATCTCCAGCACCAGCCAGGCCGCGACGCCGAGCGGCAGGAAGGTCCGCAGCCTGGAGCGCCGGGGCCGGGCGGGATACGTGGGGGTCGGAGCACCTGTCGTCATGCGTCCAGTGTGCCTGGACCCGCCTCAGTGCGGCATAAGCGGATGATCAACCGTGCCTGTGAGGCCGTCAGCGGCCCTGTGCGGACGGACGACGGTCAGGCCTTCTGGCCGCGGCCCGTGACCTTGGCGACCCGTTCGCCCACGCCCCATGCCGTGACCCGCCACAGGGCCTCGACGAGGATGTCGCGGCTCATCTTGGAGTCGCCCAGCTCTCGCTCGACGAAGGTGATGGGCACCTCGACGACGTGGTAGCCGGCCTTGACCGCGCGGCGGGCCAGGTCGACCTGGAAGCAGTAGCCCTGGGAGGCGACCTCGTCCAGGCCGAGGCCCTCGAGGGTCTCGCGGCGGAAGGCGCGGTAGCCGCCGGTGATGTCGCGCAGCGGCAGGTCCAGGGCGAGGCGGGAGTAGAGGCTGCCGCCGCGGGAGATGAACTCGCGGCTCTTGGGCCAGTTCACCACCCGGCCGCCGGGCACCCAGCGGGAGCCGAGGACCAGGTCGGCGTTCTTGAGCGCGGTGAGCAGCCGGGGCAGTTCCTCGGGCTGGTGGGAGCCGTCGGCGTCCATCTCGACCAGCACGCCGTAACCGTTGTCCAGGCCCCAGCGGAAGCCCGCGAGGTAGGCGGCGCCGAGGCCCTCCTTGCCCTTGCGGTGCAGTACCTGGACATGGTCGTCCTCGGCGGCCAGTTCATCGGCCAGCTTGCCGGTGCCGTCGGGGCTGTTGTCGTCGGCCACGAGGACGTGAGCCTCGGGGACCGCCTTCCGCACCCGGCCGACAATGGACTTGATGTTCTCCGCCTCGTTGTAGGTCGGAATGATCACCAAGGCCGTGCCGAGCGGGCCGAACTGCCTCCCCCGGGCCTTTGCCGCGAGGGTCCCGTCGCCGTCGTTCACTGCTGCCCCTTCGTGTCCGTACGCAGACGTCCACCATAGTGGCCACGGCCTGCGATGACGCGACAGGACGTTCGTATAGTGGTGTCGATTCCACAAGAGCGGGGTAAGAGCGCGTTTTCGGGCATGTTCGCGGTTCTGCGGATGGGGGCCCGGCGCCCTTCGGGCCGACCTGGGGCCCGCTGGCTGCGGGTCGACCGAAAGCCGTTGTCTACTGAGCCCGGGCCCCACCCGGGTCACACCTCCCGACCGGCCAAAACGGTCCCCCCGTCGCGGCGCGGGCGCTGAGCCTGGCTCCCAGTGGCGGTGCCCCGGTGCGGCACACCGTCCCTGACCCAGCGGCGCTGCGACGAGTGCGCGGAAGTTCCCCGGTCGGGCGTCCGGTGGTGGACTCGGCCGAACCTACCGGCCTCCTGCCATCGGCTGTCAACAGCCGTTTGACCTGCGCATTTTGCATCAATGCCCTGGTCAGGGCGGAGGATACGCAGGTCGTGCGACGCCGCTGGGCGCGTCGATCGGCGCCGCGCCACCCCGGGAGATCACTCGCCCGGCCGTACGAACACCGTCCGCCCGCCGACCACGGTGCGCAGACAGACCGGCAGGTCGCGGCCGGGGCTGAGGTCGGGCAGGCCCGGGGTGCCGGAGCGGGGATCGGTGGACCAGCGGGCGACCCGGTCGTCGGGGGCCTGGACGACCAGTTCGTCGGTGCGCCACACGGCGTAGTCGGCGGGTGCGCCGGGCACCAGGACGCCCGCGTCGTCCCGCCCGATCGCCCGCCAGCCACCGCGGGTGTGGGCCGTGAACGCGGCCCGTACGGAGACGCGGTGCTCGGGCGTGCGGTGGAAGGCGGCGGCGCGGACCGTGCCCCAGGGGTCGAGCGGCGTGACCGGGCTGTCGGAGCCGAACGCGAGGGGGACGCCCGCCCTGAGCAGGGCCGCGAAGGGGTTCAGGGTGCGGGCCCGGTCGGCGCCCAGGCGCTGGGCGTACATGCCGTCCTCTCCACCCCACAGCGCGTCGAAGGCGGGCTGCACGGAGGCGGTCAGGCCGAGCTCGGCGAAGGCCGCGATCGTTTCGGGGCTGAGCATCTCGGCGTGCTCGACGCGGTGGCGGGCGGCCCTGACGCGGGACAGTCCGATCTTCTCGGCGGCGGCGCGCACACCGTCCACGACCGTGGTCACGGCCGCGTCGCCGATCGCGTGGAAGCCCGCCTGGAGGCCCGCCTCGGTGCAGGCCACGACATGGGCGGCCACCGCGGCGGCATCCAGATAGGCGGTGCCCGTGTGGTCGGCGTCGGTGTACGGCGTGTGCAGACAGGCGGTGTGCGAGCCGAGGGCGCCGTCGACGAAGAGGTCACCGGCGGCGCCTACGGCACCCAGTTCGCGCGCCTTCTCCACGTCCTGTTCCGCCCAGTACCCGATCACTCGTGGCGCCGTCTCCTCGGCCGCGAGCCGGAGCAGTCCGGTGAAGTCGTCCTCGGAGGAGATCTCCGGTCCCGCGCACTCGTGGAGCGAGCCGATACCCAGCGAGGCGGCGTGCGCGAGCGCGGTGCGCTGGGCGTCGGCGCGCTGGGCCGGCGTCACGGCTGCGAACGCGGCGGCGCGTACGGCGTGGTGGGCGTCGGCGGTCAGCGGGCCGTCCGCCGCGCCGACACCGTGGGCCAGGTCGAGCAGGGCCGTGGAGACGACCGCCGAGTGGACGTCGATGCGGGAGAGATAGAGGGGACGGCCTGCGGCGGCCTCGTCCAGTTCCGCGCGTGTCGGGGGCCGGCCGCCGGGCCAGCGGGCGGCGTCCCAGCCGTGCCCGAGCAGCACCCTGTCCTGCGGGCGGGCCGCCGCGAAGTCCCGTACCAGAGCGAGGGCGGCCTCCAGGGAGGGCGCGTCGGACAGGTCGAGGCCGGTGAGCGCGAGGCCGGTGGAGGTGGTGTGCACATGGGCGTCGGTGAAGGCCGGGGTGACGAGGGCGCCGTCCAGGTCGACCACCTCGTCGACACCGTCCGCGAAGGCGTCCGCGGCGCCCTCCGAACCGACCCAGGCGACCTGGCCGCGCTCCACGACCATCGCGGTCGCGAAGGGGTCGGCGGGGCTGTGGACCTCTCCGCGGCGGAGCAGGACGGTGTTCGGCTGGTCGGTGCGATCGCTCATGACCGACAGTTTCTCGCGCCGGGCCACCGGCGCCGCACCTGGGGCCGGGCGGAGACGGCGCCCGGCGCTGTCGGCTGTGCCCACCCGTTGCGCCGCAGCGGAAGCAGCGGTCTGCCGCCGTCCCGGCCTCAGATGCGCGGCGGCCGCGCCTCGTACGGCGTGGAAAGGACCACCGTCGTACGCGTCGAGACACCCGCCAGCGTGCGCAGGCGCGCCAGCAGCTCCTCCAGCTCGTGCGGCGTGGCCACCCGCACCTTGAGGATGTAGTTCTCGTCGCCCGCGACACTGTGGCAGGCCTCGATCTCCGGGACCCCGGCCAGGCGGTCCGAGATGTCGTCGGGGGCGCTGGGGTCGAAGGGTTTGACCGAGATGAACGCGGTCATGGGCAGCCCGACGGCCTCGGGGTCGACCACCGCGGCATAGCCGCGGATGACGCCACGCTGTTCCAGCCGGCGCACCCGCTGGTGCACGGCCGACGTGGACAGCCCCGTGGCCTTGCCCAGGTCTGTGTAGCTCATCCGCCCGTCCTTGACGAGCAGCTGCACGATTTGACGGTCCAGCTCCTCCATGACGCAAGAACCTACAGTGCGCTTGATCTCCTCGGATACCTGAGCAGTCCAGGTCATACCCGCTTTGTGATGTGCCCGAGAGCTGTCTGTGAGCCCTCCGTGAGCCGTCCGAGGGACAAAACGTCCGCCCCCGGGCACCTGCGGGCGGCATGTGACGAAGGACACAGCCGTCGAGACGTCTCCGTGATGCTCCCGTGATTACCGCCGAGACGGGGCGGGAAGTGCTTGCTGTGGTCGAGGCCGCAGTGCCCGAACGGCCCAGCCCGAGGGGGAGAACCCATGCAGAGTCTTAAGCGCCCTGGTCGTACCGCACCCAAGCGGCTCCAGGCCGTCGTCGAGCCCGAGCCGGAGGGCGTCGAACCCGACGCCTTCGAGGACGAACTCGACGCGTACGACACCTTCGAGATGTACCGGGTGATCTGCCCGGACTGCGCGCAGCCCATCGCCCTGCTGGCGGACGAGCAGGTCCTGCCGGAGCACGCGCTGTGCGCCTCGCCGTGGAACCCGTTCGGCCTCACGGTCTGCCCCGGCACCGGCCGCGGGGCGACCGAGGCCCGCTCCGCGGACGAGTCCGCCGAGCCCCAGGAGCAGGACACCGCCCTCCTGTTGACGCTCCCTCAGGGCCTCGACTGGCGGACGCAGCCGTTCTCGCACGTCGGTGGCCCGGGCTCGCGCCCGATGCGCGTGCCGGCGATGCGCCGCCAGGCCGCCTGAACCGCCTCGCTCAATTCCAGTAGCTGCCCTGCACCATGGCCCGCAGGCTGCCGTGGTGCAGGATCAGTGTGTCCGGATCCGCCGGAACGGCCGCCTCCCCGAAGTGCACCTGCCGGTAGGCGACCCGCAGCATGACGATCGCGTGCCGCAGCGCGGCGTACAGGGTGTGGAAGTCCATGTCGCGCGGTGTGTGGCCGGTGAGTTCGGCATAGCGGGCCTCGATGCGGTCGCGGCGCAGGAAGTCCGGCAGACCGCGCTGGCCGAAGGCGACCGTGAGGTCCTGGAAGAAGCGGTGCAGATAGACGGTCCAGCCGAGGTCGACCTCGCGCGGGGCCAGGGCGGCCATCTCCCAGTCGAGGACGGCGGCGGGCTCGAACCCGTCGTAGACGACGTTCCCGATGCGTGCGTCGCCCCAGTTGAGCACCGGTGTGCCCGGATCGCCCGGCCAGAGTTCCTCCAGCCGGTCGAACGCGGCCTCGATGAGCGGTGAGCGGGGGCGGCCGTCGACGACCCAGTCGTAGTAGGCGCGTTGGGCGGTCACATGGCGGCGCAGGGCGTCGCCCTCGCCGGGGAGCGCGAGGAACTCGGAGGCCTCCGGCGGCACTTGGTCGTGCAGTCGGGCCAGCAGTCCGATGGAGGCAGCCTCCAGGTGCTCGCGCTCGGCGTCGCTCGCCGCGTGCAGCCAGTTGCCCTCGTAGGTGTAGGGCATGACGTCGGGCGGCACACGTCCCTCGACGCGCTCCATCACGAAGAAGGGCGCCCCGAGCGGCCCGGGGTCCTCCTCCAGCCACAGCACCTTCGGCACGGGCAGGTCCGAGTGCTCCGCCACGACGCGCATCGTGCGGTACTGGCGCGGCATGTCGTACACCGGGAAGACGGTGTACGCCGCCGGGTCCGCCGCGAGTCTCAACGCGCAGCGGCGCACCGGTGGTTCGGGGTGCTCGATGTCGAAGAGCAGGGTCTCGCTGGACATGCCGTTGGACTCGGGGACGGCGACGCCGGCCGCCTTGGCGCCGGGCAGACGGGTGGAGAGCCAGGCGGTGAGGCGGCGGGCGAGCTCCTCCGGGTCCCGGGTGGTGGTGCGGGGGCGGGGCGTAGTGGGTGCCATGTCGGATACCGCCTACGGTGCGACCGAAGTGAAGTCCGTGAACCCGCTCGGATCGTGCCGCCCGAACGAGCCGTGCTCGAAGATGCCGTGGCCGATCCGGCCGTCCAGCCGGAAACGGGCGGCATGGTCGGTGACCCCGTAGGCGGCCAGGGCGTGCGGCTGCGTCAGGTCGTAGGTACGGCGGTCCGTCCAGCCGCGGCCGCGCCAGGTGCCGTGCTGCCAGTCGTCGGCGGGCGGGTAGCCGGCGCCGATCGCGAGCGGCGAGGAGGTGAGGATCTCGACCTCCAGCTCCTGCGGTTTGCGCAGGTCTCCGAGGTGAATGAGGGCGCGGTCGGGGTGGCGGGTGCCGGAGCGGTACGTGATCTCCGGCTGGGGCCAGCCGAGTTGGCGGTCGCGGTGGCCGGGGCGCACCAGGGTGGCGTCGTTCAGGGAGCGGTAGCCGTCGGCGTCCTCCTGGACGACGACCATGAGGAAGCGGTCCTCGAAGCGCACCGGGCACCACAGCCAGTGGAAACCCTCGGTGGGGTGCTCCTCCGCCAGTCGGCCGCCCTCCTCCCCCGGTATGGGCCGCACGCCCCAGCTGCGGTCGCGGGTGCCGGTCCACCCGCCGGCGGTGACCCGGAACTCCTCACCCGCGGCGCGGATCACGCCCTTCACGCCGCCCGCCTGGACGAAGCGGCGCCCTTCGAGGGTGAGCCGGTCTCCGCGGCGCTGGAGGTGGTGGGGTTCCCACAGGGCGGGGAAGCCGGCGGTCCAGGTGAGGTCGTACGACAACAGGTCGTCGTCGGCCGTCAGCCGCAGCCGCCGCAGCGGCTCCTCGACCTCGATCCTGAGCGGACCGACGGCGAGCCGCATGCGGTCCTCGCCGAGGGCGTCGGAGGCGCGCACCGCGTGCAGGGCGTCTCCGGTCCGCAGGGTCGCGTAAGCGTCGATCACACCGAGGTTGGGGTAGACGCCGAGGCCCACGATGAGCAGGGCGCGCCCCTCGTGGTCGAAGACGTGGAAGATGCAGCGGTCGTAGGCGTTCCGGTCCCCGGTGGCCACGTGCTTCATGGATAGCGGGACCTGGTGCACGGGGTACTCGTCGAGCGGTACGGGGCGGTCGTCGGCCACGCCAAACCTCCCTGGAGACGGCTGGGCTGACGGTACGTCAGACAGCTGGCGGAGGCCAGAGCCCGGAGCCGGACGTCCGGGAACTCACGCTCGATTCCGCGGATGGGTGACCTGTCCGCCTACCTCCGCGTTGCCCTGGTATGACCCCCACCTATTCCGTGATCGGGCGTCAGCGCCGCGTGTTCGTTCCGCCGCCCGCAGGAACGGCCGCGCCGGTGCCGCCGCACCTGCAGGATCCGCCGATCTACCGCGCTCTGATGCGCGCCTGGGCCGACCGGGGCCGCACCCTGCCGGGCCGCCACGATCCGGAGTGGATCAGGCTGGCGGCCCCGCAGGTCACCCGAGGCCAGTTCAGCGCGTTTCAGGACCCGCAAGGTGACGGGCGATGACCATGCGCTGGATCTGGTTGGTGCCCTCGACGATCTGCAGCACCTTGGCCTCGCGCATATAGCGCTCCACCGGGAAGTCCGCGGTGTAGCCGTAACCGCCGAGGACCTGGACGGCGTCCGTGGTCACCTTCATCGCGGTGTCCGTGCAGTGCAGCTTGGCCATGGCCGCCTGCTTGGCGAACGGCCGCCCCGCGTCGCGCAGCCGTGCCGCCGCCAGATACAGGGCCCGGCCCGCCTCGATCTGGGTCGCCATGTCGGCGAGCATGAAGCGCAGCCCCTGGAAGTCGGCGATGGGCCGCCCGAACTGCTGCCGCCCGGTGGCGTACGCGACCGCCTCGTCCAGCGCCGCCTGGGCGAGGCCGATCGCACAGGCGGCGATGCCGAGCCGGCCGGAGTCGAGCGCGGACAGGGCGATCGCGAAGCCCTGCCCCTCCTCGCCGATGCGCCGCTCGTCCGCCACCCGCACACCGTCGAGGTGGACCTGCGCGGTGGGTGAGCCCTTCATCCCCATCTTCTTCTCGGGCATCGCGCCGCTCAGCCCCTCGGCGTCACCCGGGACCAGGAAGGCGGTGATGCCGCGCGGCCCCTCCTCCCCCGTGCGGGCCATGACCGTGTAGAAGTCGGCGATCCCGCCGTGCGTGATCCAGGCCTTCGTGCCGTTGATCACCCAGTGGTCGCCTTCGCCCACCGCCTTCGTACGAAGAGAGGCGGCATCGGAGCCGGACGACGGCTCGGACAGGCAGTAGGCGCCCAGCAGGCCGCCGCCCAGCATCGCGGGCAGGTGCTCGACCTGCTGTTCCTTGGTGCCGTAGGCGGCGAGCGCATAGCAGGCGAGCGTGTGCACGCTGACGCCGAGGCCGACGGTGAGGCGGGCCGCGGCGAGCTCCTCGAGGACCTGGAGATAGACCTCGTAGGGCTGGTCGCCGCCGCCGTACTCGGAGTCGTACGGCAGGCCGAGCAGTCCCGACTCCGACAGCAGTGTGAAGACCTCGCGCGGGAAGCGTCCGGCGTCCTCCTCCTCGGCCGCCTTCGGGGCGATCTCGCGCTGGGCGATGTCACGGACGAGCGAGATCAGATCCCGGGCCTCGTCCGTGGGCAGTTGACGGTCCACCGGCTGCGGGGCGCGGTCGGGCATGGCGACGCTCTCCTCCCTGTTCGGGCACATCGGCCGACGTGCGCCTTGGGTGTGGGCGGCTCCGCCGGGTCTGACTGGGGCCGGCCGATGCTCTGCTCTCCCGGGTCTCGGAAGCTGCTGACCAGCGGCTGTGCGCTGTGAGTATGCCCGATTGCCGGCATCCCGTCACCAGTTAACGACCGCTCACTTCAAGAATATCCCGGACACTCGCCGCACGCGATGCGCGGCGGAACGTGACGGGTCGCGCCTGGGCCTCGGCGCGACGAGGCGGCGTAGAAGAACCAGCAGGTACGGGCGTGCGCGAGCCTGCGCTCCTCGCTCAGGCGTCCCGGCGGGCCGGGGCCGGAGCGGGGTAGGCGGGGTCCAGTTCCTCGATGGCGCGCATGGCCCCGCCGAGCTGCTTGACCAGGAGTTCGCGCATCTGTTCGCGGGACAGCCGGGGCCGGTCGATCCAGTCGAGGGTGGCGCCCTCCACTCCGCACACCCAGGCGAACAGGCCCATCCGGGCCAGCGGGGCGATGTCCGTGCGGCCGTACGCCCCTTCGGCGACGGTCGCGACTATCGCCTCACGCACACCGTCGCGGATGGCGTGCACCTCGGCGTCGAAGCCGACGCCGCCGCTGACGACTGCACGGAAGGCGGCCTGGTTGTGCTCGGCATAGCGCAGATAGCCCTCCATCGTGCGATGGACGCGGTCCAGTTGCTCCAGTTCGATCTCGCTCGCCGCGAAGGTGACCAGGTCGGCGACCGAATCGTTGATGATCGCCAGGTAGTAGCCGCGCTTGGACTGGAAGTAGTAGTAGATCAGCCCCTTGGCGACATGCGCCTGCCGTGCGATGTCGTCCATCGAGAGCGCGTCGTACGACGTGTCGGCGAACAACTTCCGCCCGATGGCGATGAGTTCGGCTCGGCGCGCCAGCGAGCGCTCGGTGCCGCGCGCCCGGGGCCGGGTGGCGTCGCTCTGTTCGCTGATCTTCAATTTCGACCCTGGTCTCGGGCAGGCTGCGGGACATCCGCAGTATGTCAGAACGACAACGTCCACTCGTTCGAGTCCATTCGACGTGTGGCCGCCGGGAAGAGCGGGGCTCTGCTTGGGTCAGATCACAGCAGGCCGAGCTGGGTGACGAGCATCGCGACGACCATGACGAGGGTCCAGCCCATGACGTGCTCGAGGAGCTTCGGGCCGTCGTTCTCCGGGCCGCCGGTGCGGGTGCGGGCGGCGGTGGCGGAATGTGCGGTCATGGCGTCTCGCTGAGATCGGGCGGGCGGTGGACTCCCCCAGGGCTTCTGTCCACCTTGCCATCGGGAGGGGCTTTTGCGGCGGAGACGTCGGTCACAGGCGGAAGGTCCCGGCCCCGGGCCTTCCGCCTGGCGTTCAGCGGACGCCGACCCTCGCGAGCGCCTTGCGCCGGCGGGGCGTGGGCCGCGCCGGGAAGTACAGGTAGCAGACGCCGCCGGTGCCGGAGACGACCTTGCCGGAGGCGTTGTACCGCTTGGTCCTGAGCCAGATGTTCTCAAATTCGCGCCGCTTGTAGACACGGCGTACCGCGTCGTCGCTCGGCGAGAACGGATCGTTGGCGATCACATCGCCGTCGGCGGTGAAGCCGATGACGGTCATCAGGTGTCCCGCGGTGCCGTAACCCGCCCCCGTCAGCTCCTCCTTGAGGAACGACTGGGACGTTATGGCCGGGATGCCGGCCGCGATCAGTGTCTCCAGGTCGGTGAGCGAGCCGAGCCGGGTGACCACGCCCTGAAGATCCTTGTACGTGGCCGCGTAGGCGGCGTTGAACGGCCAGTTGCCGCAGCCCTGGTACTGGTAGTCGTAGGTGAAGCGGGCCGCGTGGTCGACCTGGGGGTCGGCGTAGCTCGGGTCCACCCAGGCCAGTTGCTCGCGGGTGAGCCTGCCTCCCCAGTACTCGATGATCATCTGCGAGGAGGTGGGGCTGCACCAGGCCTCGCCGCCGTTGTCGTACTCGGGGTACTGGCCCTTGTGGATCTCCTGCGAGTAGCGCGGGACGATCAGTTCCTTTGCGAGGCCGGGCGTGGAGGCCGGGACGGTGAAGCGGTCGGGGATGTCCGAGCCCATCGCACCGAGCCGCCACACGGTGGGGGTGAGCTTGGTGCCGGACTTGCGGTAGAGGGTGAGACGGAGGCGGTACGAGATCAGACGCAGGCCGGTCGAGGCGTCGTCGATGGCGAAGGTGTCCGTCCAGACGGCGCTCTTGCCGTCCTTCTGGTCGTCCACCGAGGTCCGCTTGATGTCCTGGTCGCCGGCCGCCCAGCGGCCCATCACGTACCAGGGGGTCCGCGTGCCGTCGGAGTACGTGCCGTGCAGCTCGGCCTGGAGCCAGGTGCCGGCCGGGGTGTGCGCGTTCCAGGAGGCGATCGCCTCGGTGGCCGGGACGCGGAGCCGGTGGACGGGGGACGTCCAGGTCGCGTACTCCCAGGTGGCGGTCTTGCCGGTGTGCGGGTCGGTGTAGTCGGTGGTGCCGGCCGGGGCGGCGATCACCACGCCGGGGCGGGCACCCGCGACGGCACGAGTGCCGTGCGCGGCGCCGGCGCGCCAGTCCTGGTAGGAGGTCCAGGAGCGGTAGTCGACCGTGGAAGGCCCCGCGGAGTGGGGGCGGTTCGGGATCACGGCGGACTCCTCGGCGTCGGCCACGTCGGCGGTGACGGCGGGGCCCACCACCGCGGCGGCCACCGCGGCGGCGAGGACGGTTCTGCGGGACGGCTGTTCGGCTCTGCTCATGGGTGGAACGACCCCCGGGTCTCCGAGTCGGGCAGGTCCAAATGCGCGGTTCGTGCGCCAACTATGGCCGCAGGGGGCACCTCCTGCCAGCACTTCGGGCCATGCCACGCCCACCAATATTGGTCCTGACCACTGGCATGACCTGCCGGTCCGTCCGTCCCGGCGCACAGGGGCGCGCGCCGGGCCCGGGGCTCAGATCAGGTCCATCGCCGCGACCTCGTCGGGGCGGCCGTAGCTGACCGGCCCCTGGAAGCGGCTGCGGGCGGTGGCGAACCACCAGACGGTGGCGACGACCAGGACGACGGCGAGGGCGATCGGCGCGTAGTTGAAGGAGTCGACGGTGATCGGCGAGGCCTGCGGGAGCATGAACAGCACGCTGCTGAGCAGGATCCAGGCCACCGCGATCACCCCGACGGGCGTGCTCCAGCGGCCCAGGTGCCACGGCCCCCGCTGGAACTCGTCGCCGAGGCTCAGCCGGAGCAGGATCGGCACGGCGTAGGCGAGGAAGAGCCCGACGACGTTGACGCTGACGATGGCGGTGAACGCCGTGTGCGACCACCAGCCGGGCAGGACGAGCGCCAGCGAGCAGGCGACCGCGAGCCAGACGGCCTTGACGGGGGTACGGGTGCGCGGCGAGACCGAGTGCCACAGCCGGGAGCCGGGCATGGCGCCGTCGCGGGAGAAGGCGAAGATCTGCCGGGTGTTGCTGGTGAGATTGGCGAGACCACAGAAGAGCATCGCGCCGATCACGATCAGCAGGAGCACCTTGGCGGCGGTCAGGCCGAGACCGTCGATGAGTATCTGGACGGGCGGGGCGGATGCGCTCGCCACATGGTCGTAGTCGTGAATGCTGTAGACCAGTGCGAGCATCAGGATCAGACCGGTGATCGCGGAGTAGCCGATCGCACGCGTGATCCCCTTCGGCGCGTTGACCGTGGCCCGCACCGTTTCCTCGGACATGTGGAAGCTGCCGTCGAAGCCGGTGAAGGTCCAGCTGGTCACGAGCAGGCCGAGCATCCCGCCGTAAAGCCCGTTCGTGAAACCGGTGTTGTTCGCGAAATGCGTGACGAACGAGGCCGACTGGTGCCGGTCGGGTCCGACGATCAGGGCGCCCACGATCACCACGAGACCGATCAGCAGCCACCACACGGAGATCCGGTTGAGCAGCGCGACCAGCTGGACGGTGTAGGTGTTGGCCAGCCCTTGCAGCACGATGAGCAGTGCCGTGATCAGCACCGTCTGGTGGGTGGTCGGCACATAGGAGGGCCACTGCAGGGCGAAGAAGGCCTGGATGAAGGTGGCGGCGGCGTAGCCGGTGGCGGCGGTGCCGCCGATCTGGCCCACGAAGTTCAGCCAGCCGGTGTACCAGGACCAGGCCCCCTTGTGCCGTCTGGCGAGTTTCCCGGCGGAGAAATACAGGGCGCCGCTCGTCGGATAGGCGGAGGCGACTTCCGCCATGGCGAGACCGACGAAGAGCACCATGACGGAGACGCCGATCCAGCCGAAGACGAGAATGCGGGGGCCTCCGGCATTCAGCCCGAACCCGAAGCTGGAGAAGATTCCCGAAATGATGTTGATGATGGTGAATGAGATGGCGAAATTGTCGAACGCCTGAAAGCGACGGGTGAGTTTTCTCGGGTAGCCCATCTCATGAAGTACGGCGTCGTCGTCCGATATCCGTTCCGGCACAGTTCGGCCTTTCTCTCTGCGGGGGGTCTACGGGGGGACGGGGAGGCCGCAGGCGCGGCGGGCGCGGGACAGCTGGTCGGCCGGCTCCCCGAAGGCGGACCAGGGCATACGGGAGGCGTACGGCCCCATCGCCGCGAAGACCGCGCGGGCCTCGAACTCGCGCTTGCCCATGACCAGCGCGTGCGCCAGGTAGGCCAGGTCGAGCACCGGGGTGAAGCGGTAACCCGGCATCGTGGGCAGCCAGTTCTGGTAGATCGCCAGGGCGGTGGAGCGCCACTGCGGCTGCTCCCAGACCCGGTCGGCGAGCAGCTGGGTCGGGTTGTAGCTCTCGACGAGGGCGACGAGGGGCAGCAGCCGCAGCGGGGAGTCGGCGGGTGCGCGCTGACCGAGGAAGGCGGCGACGTCCCAGGCCGCGTTCACGGAGCCGCCGTGGCGGGTGAAGAAGCATGCCAGGAAGCGGTGGTGGGCCTCGCGGTGCCATGGGTCGAGGGACAGGACGTGCGCGAACAGCCGCCAGGGGCCGGGCGGCGCGGTGAGCAGCCCGCGTGGGGCGGGGTCGGTCAGCCGGTGCAGCCGGGCCATGGCCAGCCGGGCCGCCCAGGGCGTGGGATCGGCCGGGTTCATCGCCGCCGCCCGGTCGCAGGCGGTCAGCGCGATCCGCTCCAGGGCCTCGGCCCGATCGTCCCTCGCGTCGGCGGCGCGCACCGCCCGCAGCACCGCCACCCGCGCCCACAGCAGCGCCGCCTCGGGGCTCGGCTCCTCGGCCAGCCAGCGCTCGGCGAGGTCGGAGTCGGCGGCCTCGGAGGCGAGGACCAGGGAGCGGTGGGCGCGCAGACCGAAGTCGCCGCGTGTTTCGGCGAGGGCGTCATGGGCGCTCCGGTATCGGCCGGCGCGTACGTCGACGCATACGCTCGCGAGCAAGCGGTCGTCGGCCGCCGGATGCCACACATACTGCCCCTCGAATAACCCAGCGGCCATCTGCTCCTGTCTCCCCGTTAGACGCCTCGCAGTTGTGCACTCAGCACCTTACTCAGCGACGAGCGCAACCGGAACGCGGTTTTCGAGATGGCGGCCCGGGTTTCGGTCCCGGATTAACACTGGCTCACAGCCAGCCAACGACTGGTTCAATGTGGCACTATTTTTCGTCCCACCCATTCGCCCCTATTTCGCCCACCACTAGAATGTTCCCGTCGAATATGCCCAACTCTCCGACCGGCCAAGGAACGACCATTCACGACCTCGCCTCCCGGCTCCGCCGACTGCCCCCGTCCTGCGGCCCGGTCCGCCTGATCGGCATCGACGGACATGCCGGCTCGGGAAAGTCCACGTTCGCCGGGCGGTTGTCCCGTGCCCTGGACGGGGCGCCCGTGCTGCACCTCGACGACATCGCCAGTCACGACGAGCTGTTCGAGTGGACCGGACGGCTGCTGGCCCAGGTGATCGAACCACTCAGCCGCGGCGAGAGCGCCCACTACGCCCCCTACGACTGGCATCTGCGCCGCTTCGGACCGCCCCGCACACTGCCGCCCGCCCCGGTGGTCCTCGTCGAGGGCGTCGGAGCGGGCCGCCGCGCACTGCGCCCGCACCTCGCGGCGCTCCTGTGGATGGAGTTGCCGCACGAGGAGTCCTGGACGCGCGGACGGCAGCGGGACGGAGAGGAGCAGCGGGAGTTCTGGGCCGATTGGGTCAGGGCGGAGCGACGACACTTCGCCGAGGACCCCTCGCGACCGTTCGCCGACCTTTTGATACGGCAGTCGGAGAAGGGGTACGAGGTGCTGCCGGGACCGGTGAAGACCATTGGACCGGACCAGACACTCACGCACGGTGACGGGCCATCGGCAGTGTGCTGAACTTGTGAAGACGCCCGCCGGGGAACTTCCCGGAGTGCCTCAACTCCGCTTGACCGAGGGGCCGTACAGGACTTACGTTCTCAATGTGCGGCCATTCGAAGCCGCCCACCTTCGCGAAGCCCCCGGTTGTTCCCCCGTGATCGGGGGCTTCGTTCTGCCCACACCCCGTTTTCCGGACGCTCCGCGGCACATTTCGCTCACACACCGTTACCGTCCGAAGTGCGCCCCGTCTGCTCCCACCTCGCCAAACGGCCCGTGCGGCACCCTTCGGCGGGCGACACCCCCGCAGGTACGATGCCCTCGGTGCGACCTGATGGACGGCTGCGCGCACCGCAACTCCGGTCCGCGGCACGGCGGTTCGATCAAGGCGGCCGGCGGGCATCGGTCCGGCGGTCAACCGACGGGGGCACGGTTTGTGGGGGACGTGATGGATTTCGGCACGCAGGGCCCCGAGGCCCCGGCCGACCTCGCCTGGCTGCGAGGTGTGGACGCCTACACGATGGGCGCCTATCCACAGGCGGAGGAGGAGTTCCGGACCGCGGTGCGGATGGATCCCGGGATGGCCGACGGCTGGCTCGGACTGCACGCGCTGCGCGTCGACACGACGACCGCGCTGTTACGGATGTTCCGGCACCGCGACCGCTTCGGCGAACAGCGAGCACGGCACCGCCGCTCCCTCAACTCCTGGTACTGGCTCGGCTGGTGGGTGCAGCCCGTGCTGGAGAGCCCGCGCGACCTGCTGCTCGCACACGCCTCCCACTGGCTGGACGGCCGCCATGTGCCGGAGCTGGACCGGGCGCTCGCCGGACTGCCGCCCGTGGACACCGACCCGCAGGTCCGCTTTCTGCATGCCTGCCGCGCCTATCTCGTCAAGGACTGGGACCAGCTCGTCCGCCACACCGACCCGCTGATCGACGACGCCCTGCTCGGTATCGAAGCGGGCCTGTTCGGCGGCATGGCGCGGGTCCGCCTGGAGATGTACGGACAGGCCGAGCCGCTGCTCTCGGCGGCCCTGATGCGCTGCCGCAGCGAGCAGCCGCAGCGCAAGGAGCTGCGCTACTGGCTGGCGCGCGCCCACGAGGGCACGGGCCGCTCGGCCGCCGCCCTCCCCCTCTACCGGGCCGTGCACCGCGTCGACCCCGCCTTCATGGACACCTCGGCCCGGCTCGCGGCGATCGCAGAGGGCGACGGGTACGACGAGGCCACCGACCTCGCCGCGATCACGCTCTCCGGCGGCCAGGACGCCCTGGAGGGCCCCGACACCCTGGACCCGCTCTTCGGCGCCGAGGGCCGGGACCTGAGGCTCTCCGAGTCCGACCTCCCGCCGGTGGCCCCGCTGCCGTCGTCGATCGACCCGACGGTGCGCGAGAAGACCGCCGGCCCGCCGGGGTCCCCGCTGCCGGCAGGCCCCACCGACCCCGCACTGCTCGAGGAGGCGCTCGCCGAGCTGGAGCGCATGGTCGGCCTGGAGCCGGTGAAGCGGCAGGTCAAGGCACTGTCGGCGCAGTTGAACATGGCGCGGCTGCGCGCCGGCCAGGGCCTGCCGGTCCAGCCGCCGAAACGGCACTTCGTCTTCTCCGGCCCCTCCGGCACCGGCAAGACCACGGTCGCCCGCATCCTCGGCCGCGTGTTCTACGCCCTCGGACTGCTCGGCGGCGACCACCTCGTCGAGGCACAGCGGGCCGACCTGGTGGGCGAGTACCTGGGCCAGACGGCCGTGAAGGCCAACGAACTGATCGACTCCGCGATCGGCGGTGTGCTGTTCGTCGACGAGGCCTACTCGCTGTCCAACTCCGGGTACGGCAAGGGGGACGCGTACGGCGACGAGGCGCTTCAGGTGCTGCTGAAGCGTGCCGAGGACAACCGCGACCACCTCGTGGTCATCCTGGCCGGCTACCCGGAGGGCATGGACCGCCTCCTGGCGGCCAACCCCGGGCTGTCGTCCCGCTTCACCACCCGCGTCGACTTCCCCTCGTACCGGCCACTCGAACTCACCTCTATCGGTGAGGTGCTGGCTGCCGAGAACGGCGACGTCTGGGACGAGGAGGCGTTGGACGAGCTGCGGTCGATCGCCGGGCATGTGGTGGATCAGGGCTGGATCGACGAGCTGGGGAACGGGCGGTTCTTGCGGACGCTGTATGAGAAGAGCTGTGCTTATCGGGATCTGCGGCTGTCCACGTATCCCGGGGTTCTGTCGCGGGACGACTTGTCGACCTTGCGGTTGCCCGATCTGATGCAGGCGTATGGAGAGGTGCTGTCGGGGCGGGGGCCGCAAGACCCTTCGGCGATGTGAGCTGCGCCCACGGGCCCGGTCGAGTCTGATGTCTTGCGGGTGCGTCGTGGCTTGCCGCGCCCACGCGGCGGAGCCGCAAAGTGACACAGCCCCGCGCCCCTTTCGGGGCGCGGGGACCCGGCGCTAACCTGCCAGGGCCTGTTCCGGCTCGCCGCTCGCCCGTGGCTCCGTCACCCGTACCTCCGGCACGTCCCGGTGGGCCGGGTCCGTGACCTCGCCGACCAGGAGTTCCAGTACGTCCTCCAGGGCCACCAGGCCAAGGACCTTGCCGGAGGCGTCGGCCACCTGGGCCAGATGGGTGGCGGCGCGGCGCATCACCGTCAGGGCGTCGTCCAGGGGGAGTTCGGAGCGCAGTGTCGTCATCGGACGCCACAGCTGCTGCGGCACCGCCCGCTCCGAGTCCTCCAGGTCCAGTACGTCCTTCACATGCAGATAGCCCATGAAGGCGCCGTTCTCCGCGGCGATGGGGAAGCGGGAGTACCCGGTGCGCGCGGTGAGTTCGACGATGCGGCCCGGGGTGACCGACGGAGGAACCGTCACCAGGGACTCACGCCGCAGCAGCACATCCGTCACCGGGCGGGAGCCCAGTTCCAGGGCGTCCTCGAGGCGTTCCTGCTCCTCGGGGTCGAGCAGGCCCGCCTGGCCGGAGTCCTCCACCAGGCGGTTGAGCTGCTCGCTGGTGAAGACGGCCTCGACCTCGTCCTTGGGCTCGACCCGGAAGAGCCGCAGGATCGCCTGGGCGACGGCGCCGAGGGCGACGGTGATCGGCTTGCACAGGCGGGCGAAGGCGACCAGGCCCGGGGCGAGCCACAGTGCGGCCTTCTCCGGGGCCGCCATCGCGAGGTTCTTCGGGACCATCTCGCCGATGACGAGGTGGAAGAAGACCACGGCGGCGAGCGCGATGACGTAACCCAGCGGGTGGATCATCCCGTCCGGGAGGTGGATCCATTCGAAGACCGGTTCCAGCAGGTGCGCGACGGTCGGTTCGGCGACCGCGCCCAGGGTCAGCGAGCAGACGGTGATGCCGAACTGGGCCGCGGCCATCATCTGCGGCAGCCGCTCCAGGCCGTAGAGGACCTGGCGGGCGCGGGCCGTGCCGAGCGGTTCGATCTGGCTGCGGCGTACGGACACGAGGGCGAACTCGGCGCCGACGAAGAAACCGTTGGCGAGCACGAGCAGGCCGGCGAACAGGAGTTGGAGCACGCTCATCGGGCGACCTCCACGACCAGGCCGGTCCGCACCAGCCGGACCCGCTCGGCGCGGTAGTGGCCGACGCGGCGCACGGTGAGCCGCCAGCCGGGCAGTTCGGCCTTGTCGCCGACGGCCGGGATGCGGCCGAGGCGATCGGCCACCAGTCCGGCGACGGTCTCGTACGGCCCCTCGGGCACGTCGAGTCCTATGCGCTGCAGGATGTCGACGCGGCAGCTGCCGTCGGCGTCCCAGGCGGGCCTGCCGTCCTCCGGCGGGGCGGCGGCGAGCTCGGGCACGTCCTGCCCGTCGTGCTCGTCGCGGACCTCGCCGACGATCTCCTCGACGATGTCCTCCAGCGTCACGACGCCCGCCGTGCCGCCGTACTCGTCGACGACGACGGCGATGGGCTGCTCGCTGCGCAGCTGGGCGAGGAGCGGCTGAACCGGCAGGGTCTCGGGGACGAGCAGCGCGGGACGGGCGATGCGGCCGACGGGGGTGCGCAGACGCTCGTGCGCCGGGACCGCCAGGGCGTCCTTCAGATGGACCATGCCGACGATTTCGTCGATCCGCTCCTTGTAGACGGGAAAGCGGGACAGGCCGGTGGCGCGGGTCAGGTTCACCACGTCCTCGGCGGTCGCCGTCGACTGCAGCGCGCTCACCTTCACCCGCGGGGTCATGACGTGCTGCGCGGTCAGCTCGGCGAGCGACAGCGTCCGTACGAAGAGGTCTGCCGTGTCCTGTTCCAGGGCGCCGGCCTGCGCGGAGTGCCGGGCCAGGGACACCAGTTCGCCGGGGGTACGGGCGGAGGCCAGCTCCTCGGCGGGCTCGACGCCCAGGGCACGGACGAGCCGGTTGGCCACCGCGTTCAGGGCGGCGATGACCGGGCGGAACAGCCGGGCGAACCGGTGCTGCGGGCCGGCGACGAAGCGCGCGACCTGCATCGGCTTGGACACCGCCCAGTTCTTGGGCACCAGCTCGCCGATCACCATCTGCACGGCGGAGGCCAGCAGCATGCCGACGACCACCGCGACACCGGAGACGGCGCCTTCGGGGATGCCGATCGCGGTGAACGGGCCGTGCAGCAGCTCGGCGAGTGCGGGCTCGGCGAGCATGCCGACGACGAGGGAGGTGATGGTGATGCCGAGCTGGGTGCCGGAGAGCTGGAAGGACAGCTCCCTGAGCGACTCGGCGACCCTTCGGGCCCGTTTGTCGCCTTCGGCGGCGGCCTTCTCGGCGTCCGTCGACTCGACCGTGACCAGGCCGAACTCGGCGGCCACGAAGAAGCCGTTGGCCAGGATCAGCAGGAGGGCCGCTCCGAGGAGCAGCAGGGGGGTGGTCATGATGCCGCCGCCTCGATATGTCGTGAGGGGGCGGCGCAGGTACTACAGGACGATCCGTCCATCGCTGGAGGGAGTCACTCCTCGGGTAGCAGGGGGCCTCTGAAGCCCGGCGGGAACTTCAGCGGCGGAGGCGCGACGAAAACGCCTCCGCCAACAGATTAATCAAGACAGGGGCCGTTACGGCAGATCCCTTGTCGAGCGGGCCTCGGCGAGTGCACGCAGGGTGCGCGCATCGGCGATGGCGCGCTCCTTGGCGATGCCCGGCTGGATGCCGAGCGCGGGCAGACTCGTACCGTCGCTGAGGTTGAGGAATACCCAGGGATCACCGGGGCGCAGGTTCACATGGAGGATCTCGGCCCACTCCAGGTGCCGCCTGCTGGCGATGTTGACGACCGTGACGCCTGTCTCGTCGGCGACGACCTTCACCCGGGCGAGCAGCGCGAGGACACCGAAGAGGATCGCTCCGGTGAAGACGAAGCTGAGCTTCTCGCCGGGGCTGAGCTGCTCGAGGAGCAGCGCGACGGTCGTGATCACCGCGAAGATCACCGCACCGGACGTGAGCAGGACGGCGCGGGTGCGGCCCGGCCGGAAAGTGACGGGAAGAGCGGGCAGGTCGGACATCTCTGTGTGCCTTTTCTCGTGCTCTCAGAGACGGCAGGCGTGGATGGCCGTGGTCAGGATGGCCCGGGCGCCGATGGCGTACAGGTCGTCCATGATCCGCTGGGCGTCCTTGGCGGGCACCATGGCGCGGACGGCGACCCAGCCCTCGTTGTGCAGCGGCGAGACGGTCGGCCCTTCCAGGCCGGGGGTGATGGCGACCGCTTCTTCCAGGTGCTCGGCGCGGCAGTCGTAGTCCATCATCACGTACGTCCGCGCCACCAGGACGCCCTGCAGACGGCGCAGGAACTGCTGGACCTTGGGCTCCTCGCCGTTCTCGCCGGTGCGGCGGATGACGACGGCCTCGGACTTCATGATCGGCTCGCCGATGACCTCCAGACCCGCGTTGCGCAGGCTGGTGCCGGTCTCGACGACGTCCGCGATGACCTCGGCGACGCCCAGCTCGATGGCGGTCTCGACGGCCCCGTCGAGGTGCACGACGGAGGCGTCGACGCCGTTGTCGGCGAGGTGCTTGGCGACGATGCCCTCGTAGGAGGTGGCGACCGTCATGCCGTTCAGGTCCTCGACGCCCTTCGCCGTGCCCGGCTTGGTGGCGTAGCGGAAGGTGGAGCGGGCGAACCCGAGCGGGAGGATCTCCTCGGCGTTGGCACCGGAGTCGACCAGCAGGTCGCGGCCGGTGATGCCGATGTCGAGGCGGCCGGAGGAGACGTAGATCGCGATGTCGCGCGGGCGCAGGTAGAAGAACTCGACCTCGTTGGACGGGTCGACGATCCTGAGCTCCTTGGACTCCCGGCGCTGCTGGTAGCCGGCCTCATGCAGCATCTCCGCCGCAGGGCCTGACAGGGAACCCTTGTTGGGGACGGCGATGCGCAGCATGAGGTCGGCTTCCTTTGTTCGTGCGTACGGAGATGTGTGCGGGGTCTCTTGCGGCTGTGACGGCTCAGAGGTGGGCGTAGACGTCGTCCAGGGAGATGCCGCGGGCGACCATCATCACCTGGACGTGGTACAGCAGCTGCGAGATCTCCTCGGCGGCCGCTTCCTTGCCCTCGTACTCGGCGGCCATCCAGACCTCGGCGGCCTCTTCGACGACCTTCTTGCCGATGGCATGGACGCCCTTGCCTACCAGCTCGGCGGTACGGGAAGTGGCGGGGTCGCCGGTGGCGGCCTTGTGCTGGAGCTCGGTGAAGAGCTCCTCGAACGTCTTATTGGACATGGTGACGCTCAGCCTATGCCAAACCCCGCATACCTCAGTGCCACGGTTCAGATACTGAGCGGAGGGTCGCCGCGGTCGCCACCGCCGCGGTCACCGCCTCGTGCCCCTTGTCCTCGTTGGAGCCCTCGATGCCGGCCCGGTCCAGGGCCTGCTCCTCGGTGTCGCAGGTGAGGACGCCGAAGCCGACGGGGACGCCGGTCTCGACGGAGACCTGGGTGAGGCCCTGGGTCACGCCCTGGCACACGTACTCGAAGTGCGGGGTGCCGCCGCGGATGACGACACCCAGGGCGACGATCGCGTCGTAGCCACGGCCCGCGAGAACCTTGGCGACCACCGGGAGCTCCCAGCTGCCGGGGACCCGGAGCAGGGTCGGCTCGTCGATGCCGAGGTCGTGCAGGGCGCGCAGGGCGCCGTCCACCAGGCCGTCCATCACCTTTTCGTGCCACTGTGCCGCGATGACGGCGACCCGCAGGTCACCCACATTGCGTACGGAAAGCTCCGGTGCGCCCTTGCCGCTCACGTTCTCGTGTCTCCTCGGTGTGCTCTGGTCTTACTGGTTGCTGCAGGTGGACACGGGGGTGTCCAGCCAGGGCAGGTCGTGTCCCATCCGGTCCCGCTTGGTGCGCAGGTAGCGGAGGTTGTGCTCGCCCGCCTGTACGGGCATCGGCTCGCGGCCGGTGACCTTGAGGCCGTGGCGGACGAGCGCGTCGGTCTTGTCGGGGTTGTTGGTCATCAGGCGAACGCTCGTGACCCCGAGGTCCTCCAGGATCTGCGCGCCCGCGCCGTAGTCCCGGGCGTCGGCCGGCAGGCCGAGCTCCAGGTTGGCGTCGAGGGTGTCGCGACCGCGCTCCTGGAGCTCGTACGCCCGCAGCTTGGACAGCAGGCCGATGCCGCGTCCCTCGTGGCCGCGCAGATAGACGACCACTCCCCTGCCCTCTGCCTGGATGCGCTCAAGGGAGGCGTCCAGCTGGGGGCCGCAGTCGCAGCGCAGGGAGGAGAAGATGTCGCCGGTCAGGCACTCGGAGTGCACACGGACCAGGACGTCCTCGCCGTCGCCGATCTCGCCGTGGACGAGGGCGACGTGCTCGACGCCGTCGACGGTGGAGCGGTAGCCGTAGGCCGTGAACTCGCCGTGGGCCGTGGGCAGTTGGGTCTCGGCCTCGCGGCGGACGGTGGGCTCGGAGCTGCGGCGGTAGGCGATCAGGTCCTCGATGGAGATGATCGTCAGGCCGTGCTTGCGTGCGAAGGGGATCAGCTCGGGCAGCCGCAGCATGCGGCCGTCCTCGCCGGCGATCTCGACGATCGCGCCGGCCGGGCGCAGTCCCGCGAGGCGGGCGAGGTCCACGGCGGCCTCGGTGTGGCCGTTGCGTACGAGCACACCGCCGGACCTGGCGCGCAGCGGGAAGATGTGACCGGGGCGGACGAAGTCGTCGGCGTGGGTCTCTCCGCTCGCCAGCAGCTGGAGGGTGGTGGCGCGGTCGGAGGCGGAGATGCCGGTGGTCACGCCGTGCGCGGCGGAGGCGTCCACGGAGACCGTGAACGCGGTCTTCATCGACTCGGTGTTGTCCTCGACCATCTGCGGGAGCTTCAGCCGCTCCAGCTCGTCGGCCTCCATGGGCGCGCAGATCAGGCCGCGGCACTCGCTCATCATGAAGGCGACGATCTCGGGGGTGGCCTTCTCGGCGGCGATGACGAGGTCGCCCTCGTTCTCGCGGTCCTCGTCGTCGACGACCACGACCGGACGGCCGGCCGCGATGTCGGCGATGGCCTGCTCGACCGGGTCGAGCGACCAGTCCTCGATGCCGTCGGTGCTGTACAGGATCGGTGCCGTGGTCATGCCGGCGCTCCTTCCAGGACGGGCTGCGACGCCCTGCGGGAGCGCAGCCACCAGTCGCGCATGCCCCACAGGACGAGTGCGCCGTAGATGACGTAGACGAAGCCGGAGAAGGCGTAGCCGTTGGCGAAGTTGAGGGGGACGCCGACCAGGTCGACCAGGAGCCAGGCGATCCAGAACTCGGTCATGCCGCGGGCCTGGGCGTACATGGCGACGATGGTGCCGACGAAGATGTAGGCGTCCGGCCAGGGGTCCCAGGAAAGGGACGGGTAGGCCTTGAAGAGCAGGGCGACGGCGACCGTGCCGACCGCCGCGGCGGCGATCATCGCGCCGCGCTCGCGCCAGGTGGCGAAGCGCGGGGCTATGTGACCGTCCTCCGCCTGCCCCTTGTTGCGGTTCCACTGCCACCAGCCGTACAGCGCCACGACCATGACGACGACCTGCTTGCCTGCGCTGCCGGCGAGATGGCCGTAGAAGGCGATGAACAGGACCAGGCCGGAGAGGAACTGGACCGGCCAGGTCAGCAGGGACCGGCGCCAGCCGAGGGCCAGGGTGATCAGGCCGAGGATGTTGCCGATCATGTCCGACCAGATGATGCGCTGGCCGAGGAGGGTGAAGGCCTGCGAGTTCAGCCAGTTCACCGGTCCGCCCCCTGACCGGCCCCGAGCAGGCGCTCGACGTACTTGGCGACGACGTCCACCTCGAGGTTGACCGGGTCGCCGGGCTGCTTGATGCCGAGCGTGGTCAGGGCGAGGGTGGTGGGGATGAGGCTGACCGTGAAGTAGTCCGGGCCGGCGTCGACCACGGTGAGGCTGATGCCGTCGACCGTGATGGAGCCCTTCTCCACGACGTAGCGGGTCAGCTCCGCGGGGAGGGAGATCTTGATGATCTCCCAGTGCTCGGAGGGCTTGCGCTCCAGCACCTGGCCCGTGCCGTCGACATGGCCCTGGACGATGTGGCCGCCGAGGCGGGCGCCCACGGCCATGGGGCGTTCCAGGTTGACGCGGGAGCCGACGCCGAGGGCGCCGAGGCTGGAGCGGTCGAGGGTCTCCGCCATGACGTCGGCGGTGAACTCGTCGCCCTCGTGCTCGACGACGGTGAGACAGACGCCGTTCACGGCGATGGAGTCGCCGTGCTTTGCGCCATCGGTGACGACGGGGCCGCGCAGCCGGAAGCGGGAGGCGTCGCCGAGGTTTTCGACGGCCGTGACCTCGCCCAGCTCTTCGACGATTCCGGTGAACACTTCCCGGGTCCTCCTGCCTCTTCGGGCACGGACTCCGGGGCCTGTCGATGACGACAGAATGAACGAGCGAGGACACCGGGTGCGGCGCCGGACGGGACCCGCCCCGAGGACGAGCCCAGATACGGCGGCGCGCATACGTGGATGCCCGCCCGCCGCGCACTGCCTCCCATCCGGACTTTAACCGTCGGTCCAGGAATTTCACCTGGTCAACCGGCCGCTGGAAGCGGTCGGGTCGCGGACTGTAACCGCCGGTTCGGACTTTCACCGACCCCGGAGTGCGCTGCTTCTGGTACAGGGCCAGTGTGCCACGCCTGATCGAGGTCCATACGGGCGAACGGTGTGGGTTGGCTCACAGGCGCTGTCGATGGACTTCTCAACCCGGCCCACCTGGTGGACCCTTTGGTCTAGTCCTTTTCGGATCTTCGCAGACCGGTCCGGCGGTGGTGACGACGGCCCTTGCCCACCGCCGGGCCTCTCAACTCCCCCGCGCACGGGCTCTGGCAGGGTGGTGCGCATGAGCAGCGCGACCGCCGACGAGTTCGAGACGCACCGCCCACGGCTGTTCGGCCTCGCCTACCGCATGCTGGGCTCGGCCGACGAGGCCGAGGACGCGGTACAGGACGCCTATCTGCGCTTCAGCGGGGCCGACCGCACGGGCATCGAGTACCCGGCGGCCTGGCTGGCCAAGGTCGTCACCAACCTCTGTCTCACCCGTCTGACCTCGGCCCGCGCCCGGCGCGAGCACTACGCCGGAACCTGGCTGCCCGAGCCCGTGATCACCTCGGACGGCACGCTCGGCCCCCTGGAGTCGGCCGAGCAGCGCGATGCCGTGTCGATGGCGATGCTGATCCTGCTGGAGCGGCTCAGTCCGACCGAGCGCGCGGTGTACGTGCTGCGGGAGGCGTTCGGGTACGGCCACCGCGAGATCGCCGGTGTACTGGACCTGAGCGAGGCCAACTGCCGTCAGCTGTACCGCCGGGCGGTGCAGCGGGTGGGCGAGGAGCGGCCCCGTTTCGAGCCGGCGCCCGAGCGGCAGGAGGAACTGGTCAGGTCGTTCCTCACGGCGGCCCGGGACGGTGATCTGGCCGGGCTGGAGAAGCTGCTGACCGCGGACGTGGTCTGGTCGAGCGACGGCGGCGGCAAGGTCAGCGCGGCCCGGCGGCCGGTCGTGGGGCTGGACAAGGTGGCGCGGCTCTCGGTGGGCGGCGCCGAGCGGTTCGCAGCCGGGCTGGACTTCACGGCGGCCGAGGTCAACGGCGAGACGGGGCTGGCCGCGTGGGCGGGCGACACGCTGGTCGGCATGGTGGCGTTCGAGGTGCGGGACGGCCGGATCTCGCATGTGCGGGTGGTGGTGAACCCGGACAAGCTGGGCTTCGCGCGCCGGCAGCTCACGCGGGCGGCGTAGTGGCATGTCACATTCCACGCGGCTGCCCGGTCTCAGCTGACACAGGGCGCTCCACCCCGGGGCGCCCGGCGTCCGAAGGGGCTGAACAGCATGACCACGATCCTGGTGACCGGCGGCACCGGAAGCCTCGGCCGGCTCGTCACCGAGCGGCTGCGTGCGGAAGGGCACGAGGTGCGGGTGCTCAGTCGTCACAGCCGGCCGTACGCCGTCGATCTGCGCGAGGGCGGTCCCGGACTGGATGCGGCGGTCGCGGGCGTGGACACGATCGTGCACTGTGCGACGACGCAGACCGGCGGTGACGAGAAGGCGGCCGGGAACCTGGTCGCGGCGGCGCGGCGGGCCGGGGTGGGGCACCTGCTCTACATCTCGATCGTCGGCGTGGACCGGGTGCCGTATCCGTACTACCGGACCAAGTTCGCCGTCGAGAAGCTGATCGAGGAGTCGGGGCTCGGCTGGACCGTGCTGCGTGCGACCCAGTTCCACGACCTGCTCGTGATGGTCTTCAAGGCACTGGCGAAGCTGCCGGTCATGGTGCTGCCAGGGCATGTGAGCGACCAGCCGGTCGAGGTGGCGGAGGTCGCGGAACGGCTGGCCGAACTGGCCGCCGGTGCTCCCGCCGGACGGGTCGAGGACATGGGCGGGCCGGAGATCCGGACGTTCGAGTCGCTGGCGCGGGCGTATCTGAAGGCGACCGGGCGGCGGCGGGCGGTGGTGAACGTGCCGCTGTGGGGCAGGGCGTACCGGGCGTTCCGCAGTGGTGGACACCTCGCACCGGAACACGCCGTCGGCAAGGGCACGTTCGAGGAGTACCTCGCCGACCACCACGGATGAGCCGACGCGACCGGAGCCGCGGGGGCCTGGGTCTCGCTGCGCCCGCCCAGCGACGACCATCTGCTGCGGGACTTCGCGGGGACGAACCTCGCGCTCGCGGCGTGGTGAGCAGCGCTCCGCGGAGTACGGCGCAGCACTGCCGTGACCGGCGGCAGAGACCTCCACCTTCGCGGCACCCGAGCCCATCGCCCATCACCCAGGAGACACGCAGCACCACGCGGACTACCGGCCGGGCGGCGCGAACAACTCGTCCTGGGCACGCTCCCGCGCGGTGAGCAGGGCTCCGCGGAGTACGGCACTGCCGCCGAGGGCACTCGCGCGGACCTCGGTGGGCAGCGGGGACATACGGCGGACCCGTTCGGCCACGCGGGCGGCGAGTTCGTCGCCGCCGGCCTGGCCGACCTCACCGCCCAGGACGAGGCAACCGGGGTCGAGGACCGCCACCACGGAGGCGACCCCTACGGCAAGCCGATCGGCGAGGGCGTCGAGGAAACGGCCGGCGGAGGGGACATCGGGGCCGCGGACGCCGTCACGCGTCGGCGCTGCGCCCCTGGTGTCACCGGTCTCCCCGGCGCGCTCGCCGCCTCCGGCCGACGCGGGCCCGACCGCCCCCTCGGCCTCCGAAAGCAACCCCACCGCCGCCCGCACCACCCCCGCGGCAACCGGCTCATGTCCCGGGTCCTGCGCCGTCAGGCCGTGTTCGCGCGCCAGGGACACGATCGCCGCCGAGCCAGCCAGGGAGTGGAAGCCCCCCTCGCAGTCCGTCGCCGAAGGCAGGGCGGTGGTGCCCGGGACGGGCAGGAAGCCGATCTCCCCCGTGCCGCCGGAGGCGCCGCGGCGCAGGGTGCCGTCCAGGACCACGGCCGCGCCGGTGCCGTGTCCGAGCCACAGCAGGACGAAGGTGTCGCGGTCCCGGGCCGCGCCGTCGCGCTGCTCGGCGAGTGCCGCGAGGTTGGTCTCGTTCTCGACGCTGACACGGGCCTCGGGAAGGCGCTCCTGAAGGGCGGCGACCAGACGGCGGTGCCACTCGGGCAGGCCCGAGGAGTCGCGGAGTTCTCCGGTGGACGGGTCGATCAGGCCGGGGGCTCCGATCCCGACGGTGTGGAGCCGGTCGGCGCCGGCCTCCTTCGCCACCCGCTCGACCAGCGCGACCGCCTGTTCCACCGCCGGGCCCGTTCCCGTGTCGCCGCCGATCGGCAGGGACGCCTCGGCGAGCACCCGGCCGAGCAGGTCGGAGACGACCACGGCCACGCCCTCGGTACGGACGTCCAGGGCGGCGAGATGCGCGCGGTCGGCGACGATCCCGTACAGCTTCGCGTTCGGTCCGCGCCGCTGCTCCCCCGCCTCCCCGACCACGGTGATCAGGCCGGACGCGGTGAGGCGCTCCACCAGGTCGGCGACCGACGGCCGGGACAGACCGGTCAGCTGCTTCAACTGGCCTGCCGTCAACGGGCCCTCCTGTTGCAGCAGACGCAGGGCGAGCCGGTCGTTGATGGCCCGGGCGGTGCTGGGGGATGCGGGCATGCCGGGATCCTTCCAGATCGGCGGGGCCGGTCGGACGAGGCAAGCGAGCGCCCGGGGCGGCCGTAAATCCCCTATCTATCAGGCAGGGTTCCTGATAGTTTACGCGACGCCGAGGGGAACCGTGCGGGAGAGGGTGGGGCCGACAATGGGCGACGTGGTCTACGACCTGCGCGAGGTGAGGCGGAGCCGGTACGCCGTGGCCGCCGTGTTCACCGTGCACGGGGCTGTCACCGGTTCGTTCGCGACCCGCGTGCCGTGGGTCCAGGACCATGCCTCGCTGAGTGCGGGCCAGCTCGGCTTCGCCCTCGCCTTCACCGCGTTCGGCGCGTCCTGCTCCATGCCGCTGGCCGGGCGGATCACTCACCGCTTCGGCAGCCGTACGGCGCTGCGCGGCCTGATCGCGCTGTGGACGCTGTCCCTCGTCCTGCCGTCGCTCGCGCCGAACATGCTCACGCTGTGTCTGGCGATGTTCACCTACGGGGCGAGCGCGGGCATGGCCGACGTCGCGATGAACGCGCTCGGTGTCGAGGTGGAGCGGCTGCTCGACAGGTCGATCATGTCGAGCCTGCACGGCATGTGGAGCGCGGGTGCGCTGATCGGCTCGGCGGCGGGCACTCTCGCCGCACACCTCGGTTCGGACGCGCGCCTGCACTTCGCGCTGGCGGCGGCCACCCTCACCCTGCTCGGCGTGCTGGCCTGCCGCTGGGTGCTCGACGTACAGGCCACCGAGGACGAGGAGCCGCCGCCGAGGTTCGCGCTGCCGCCGAAGTCCGCGCTGCTGATCGGCACCGTCGGTTTCTGCGCGGTGTTCGCCGAGGGCGCCAGTCTGGACTGGTCGGCGGTCTATCTGCGCGACCAGCTCGACACCTCGGCGGGCCTCGCCGCCGCGTGCACGACCGGTTTCATGCTCACCATGGCGGTGGCCCGGCTCGTGGGTGACGTGGTGGTCGACCGCTTCGGCGCGGTCCGCACCGTGCGGGCGGGCGGCGCACTGGCGGTCCTGGGCGGGCTGCTGATCGTCGTCGCGGGCCATCCGGCCGTGGCGATGGGCGGTTTCGCGCTGCTCGGCCTCGGCATCGCGGTGGTCGTGCCGCTGTGCTTCGCGGCGGCGGGTCGCAGCGGCCCGAACCCGAGTCAGGCCATCGCGGGCGTCGCAACCATCACGTACACCTCGGGCCTGGTCGCACCCAGCCTCATCGGCGGGGTGGCGCAGGCGACGAGCCTGGTGGTGTCGTTCGTGCTGGTGACCGTTCTGGCCTGCGGTCTTGCGGCCTTCGCGGGCGTCCTGCGCACCGGCGACCGCAGCCGCTCGGAGGTCAGCCGTCCGAGCGCAGCAGTTCCCGACCCGCGGCCCTGAACCGCTCGCTCCACGGCGCGGGGCGCATCGTCTCGGGGTCGAGCCGGACCAGCACCCGGATGCCGTGCGCGTAGGTCACCGAGCCGTCCGCGGAGCAGAACCGGAAGCCGTAGGTCAGTCCGGTGGTGCCGAGCCGTTCCAGCCAGAGGTGGACGGCGTAGGGGCCCGGCCGGGTGACCGGGGCCTCGTAGCTGATCCGGAGTTCCTTGACCGCGTTGCATGCGTCCCCCGCCGCGGCCCAGTCGCCCTCGAAGCTGAACCCGTACTCCTGGAACAGCTCGGCCCAGGCCCGCTCGACCATCAGCGGGTAGCGGGCGTTGTGGAGCAGGCCGAGAGCGTCCAGGTCGTCGAAGTGGACGGTGACGGGGATCAGCCGGCCGTGCGAGAGGACGGGGGCGATCGTGGCTTCGGCGGTCACGGGTGGGGCTCCTGAGCAAGGGGACGAAGCGGTGGGGACGCTCCATCCTAAGCGGATGCTCAGGAGCCCCGGCCGGAAGGGCCGCCGGGAAGACCCTGGTCAGCCCGCTATCGAGTCCAGCTGCTCGGCCGCCGGGCGCAGCGCCCAGAGGTCACCGCCGGGCGGTGCGTCCAGCTTCGGGACGGCCTGCTGCGCGGCTTTGTCGCCCGCGTCCGCCGCCGCGTGTACGACGTCGCTCGCCGCGTAGCGGTGGAACTCCAGCTCCGGGTGCGGCCATGCGGTGGAGCCGGTGGCGGCGGGCAGGAGGTAGTCGACGGCCTTGAACAGGCCCTGCCCGTCCGGGCCCTGATGGGCCCACAGGTTCACGCCGACGTCCCGGCCGATCGCCGCGAGCCGCGTGTACGCGACCAGGTCGAAGGTCGAGTAGTGCCAGCTCCGCGTCCGGGCGAGCTCCTGCGGCTGGCTGCCGTCGGCCGCGATCTGCGCGTCAATGCGTTTGGTGCGCGCGTCGACGACGGTTCGCCGGGCCAGCGCCCGGTCGCCGGTCGCGTAGGCGAGGGCGGCGAGCTGCATGTCGTAGAAGGTGCCGTGGTTGTTGGCCGCCGCACGCTCCTCCTTGCCGAAGGCGCTGTTCTTCAGCCAGCCGAGGAAGTCGGCGTTCCACTGCGCCATCCCCGTCCGGTCGGCCTTCGTCCAGCCGGGGGCGCCCGTGCCGAGGATCGCGAGGGCGTCGACGACGCTGGTGTACGACTGCGAGAAGTCGATGATGCCGATGGCCCGGCCGTCGTACTTGCACGGGATGAACTGGGCGTGGGCGAGGTGGGGGTTCATGCGCGTGGACGGGTCGAGGAACCAGGTGCGCAGGACCTGGGCCGCCTTCTCGGCGTATGCGCGCCTGCCGGTGTAGTACCAGGCCAGGGACAGGTCGTACGTCGAGTCGAAGACCTTCTCGACGTCCTGCCGGTCGGTGCCGGAGTCGACCTCGGGGTTGCGCTGTCCGTCCCTCTGAACGTACGGGCAGCCCCACGGGTTGTCGGCCGTCGGGGCCCGGGTGGGCCACCAGTAGGGGGCCTGGCTCAGATAGTCGTGGCGGTCGCCGCCGGGTGCCGGTCTGGGTTTGTCGACGACCGTCCACGGGCCCTGGGTCAGCCAGTTGTCGGCACGAGCCGTCAACTCCCCCAAGGCCCGGTGCAGTTGGGGATCTCCTTGATCCAGGAGGAGTTTCGTCCGCTGCAGCCGGGCGCCGTCGAGGACGGCGGTGTCGGGAGCCCTGGGTGCCGCGTGGGCGGAGGGGACGAGGACGGATGCGAGGGTCACCACCGCGGCCAGCAGGACGGCGGCACGGGATCTTCCACTCATCGAGCACTCCGATCCATCGAACGAAGGGTCAGGAATGTGAACGCAGTTCATGAGAAGGACCGTGCGAGCGTAGAGGCGCCAGGTGGCCGTGACAATGGTCCGGACCGTCTTCATGCGCAGGGAAAGAGAGACCCCACCGTGGATCTCGGCGTGCGAGGGCACGTCCTGCTACGACGAGGCCAAGTCGTAGGCGTACGACGGGCTGAACGCGCCCGGGGCCCCGTTGCAGCCGTCCGACTCCCCCGGCAGCTTCACCCACAGATAGGCGTCGATGCGCGCCTCGCCGGTGCTGAGCGTCGGCGTCCGGCCGATCCTGCGGCCCGCCGGGTCGCACCACTCGCCGTCGGCCGGGGCGCCGTTGCCGTTGCGGCTGGTGTCGATGACGGCGCCAAGACCCGCGGGGCCGCCGAGGGCGGCGAGGACCTGACGGTCGTAGGCGATCTCGTCGGGTGTCGTGTGGAAGTTGGAGACGTTGCTGAAGATCCCGTCGGAGGACACGGCCGAGGCGGCGCCCGCCTGCTTCAGCAGCGCCGCCTGTTGCGCGGCCGGGTGCCAGCCGGAGTGCCCGGCGTCGTAGTAGACCCGGGCCTTCGGGTCCGCGGCCTTCAGGACGCGGCCGGCGCGGGCCAGTGAGGCGAAGCGGTCGGCGCGGGCGCGGTCGGAGAGGCAGTCGGACTGGGCTATGGAGTCGGGCTCCAGGACGACGACGACCTCGCCGGAGCCGAGCCCCGCCGCGAAGCTGTCGATCCAGGCGTCGTACGCGGCGAGGTCGGGCGCCCCGCCCCTGGAGGCGCCCCCGCAGTCGCGGCCGGGTATCGCGTACGGCACGACGACGGGCACCCGGCCCTGCGCCGCGGCGTCCGAGGTGACCGCGCGGACGCGGGAGGCGATGGTCGCCGGTGTGTAGTCGGCGAACCACACGGCGGCCGGCTGGTCGGCGATACGGGACTCGATGACCGGTGTGCGCGGGTCGTCCGGATGGGCGCGGACCCAGTCGAGCACCTTCGAGTCGGAGTGGCGGTAGAGGCGGGCGGACACCGTGGCGGGCTGCCGCTTCTGCTCCGTCCTGGTGGGCGACGGACTGGCCTTCGGGGACGAACTCGGCTTCGGGGGCGCGGACTTGGTGGCCGTGGCCGACGCGGAGGGCACCACCGGCACCTGCTGGAGCCGCGGCGAACTGGTCACCTCCGGCTTCGCCTGCCGCGTGCCGCGTCCGTCGTCGAGCGCCGACATCATGCCGGTCGCGGTGCCGACGGCGACCACCACGGAGGCCACCGCGACCATGGCGCCGCGCCGGTGGGCCCGTCTGCGTTCGGCCCTGCGTGCGGCCAGCCGCTGCGCGCGTAAGCCTGACACGGTGCTGCTCCCCCCACTCCGTTCCCCCGTTCTGGGGAAGCGCCGGGCCCGCCGACACCTCCGTCAGCCTAGGACTGGGACCCTTCCCCCATGGCGCAATTGGAACAGTTCACCACTTCTGTAGACGCAGTCGTCTCCCGGATGCGCGCCCTCGACGCGGCCCTGCCCGAACGGGACGGTGTCGCGGTCTTCAACCGCGTCTACCTCGCCGTCACGGAGGCCGTCGACCGGAGCATCGACGCCCATCGGTTCGCGGACGCGCGGGCGGCGACCACGCTGGACGTACGGTTCGCCGAGCGCTATCTCGCCGCCGTCGACGCGGTCACCGCCGAGCGGCACCCGCCGGCCTGCTGGCGGCCGCTGTTCCAGCTCCGCCGCCATCCGGGAGTACGACCGCTGCAGTTCGCGCTGGCGGGCATCAATGCGCACATCGGCCACGATCTGGCGCTCGCCGTCGTGGACAGTTGCCGTACGTTGGACTGCGAACCGGCCGAGCTGGAGGACGAGTTCGACCGCGTGGGCGACCTCCTCGTCTCGCTGGAGGAGCGCATCCGCGAAGAGCTGATGCCGGGCCCGGACCTGCTCCAGATCGCCGACCCGCTCACCCATCTGCTCGGCGCATGGAGTCTCGAGCGCGCCCGGGACGCCACCTGGACCGCGGCGCGGGCGCTGTGGGCGCTGCGCGGACTGCCCGAGGTCGCCGCGGAGTTCACCGAGCGCCTCGACGCGGCGGTGGGCTTCGCGGGACGCATGCTGCTGACGCCACTCCCGAGTTAGGTTGAGTGTTGAACTGACGCAAAGGAGCGGACGTATGGCCATTCGGCTGGGACTGAGCCTTCCTCAGGCGCGGCAGTACGACATCGGACGCGATGTGCCCGACGTGGCACGCACCGCCGAACAGATCGGCTACCAGAGCCTGTGGGTCTATGAGCGTGCCCTCTTCCCCGAACCCGCGACCCAGGGTCTGTACGGCGTCGAGGGCCTGCCGTGGCCCGACGTGTACCGGGGCGTGCCGGACCCGCTGGTGACGCTGACCCTGGCGGCCGCGGCGACCGAGCAGGCCCGGCTCGGCACGAGCATCCTGGTGGCCCCGCTGCACAACCCCTTCCAGCTGGCCAAGTCGCTCGCCACGCTGGATGCGGCGAGCGGCGGCCGGGTGCTGGCGGGCCTCGGCACCGGCTGGTCGCTCGACGAGTACGCGGCCGCGGGCGTGGCGCCCTTCGAGGAGCGGGGCCGGGTCCTGGACGAGATCATCGACGTCTGCCGGGCGGTGTGGGGCCCGGACCCGGTGAAGTACGAGGGCCGGATCACCAAGATCGCCTCGGCCGTGGTCGGCCCCAAGCCCGCCCGTCCCATCCCGATCCTGCTGCCCACCAACAGCAGGAAGGCGATGACCCGGCTCGTCGACCGCGCCGACGGCTGGATGCCGATCGCCATGGGGGCCGGGCAACTGGCCGCGCAGTGGCGTCAGTTGCAGGACCTGGCGGCCGAGCGCGGCCGCACCGCGCCGATCGAGACGGTGGTCCGGGTGAACGCCCGGTACACGCCCAAGGCGTACGACGGGGACGACCGCTCCCCGTTCCAGGGCAGCGTCGCCCAGCTCGTCGAGGATCTCGCCGCCCATGCCGAAAGCGGCCTCGACGAGTTCTTCTTCGAGCTCCAGGGCGGCGCGCGGGACGCCCAGGAGCTGAAGGACGTGGCCGCCGAGCTCTACGAGTCCGTGCGCGCCGCCGGTCTCTAGTCCTCCGGCAGCTCGACCGGCGCGATCTCGTCGTACACGTCGCCCGGCCCCGGGTTGGCCGCGTCGGTCTCGCCGCCGAAGTGGTGCATGACGCCCCAGACCGCGTTCAGCGCGGTCTGGATCGCGCCCTCGGCCCAGCCGGCCGTCCAGGAGATGTCGTCACCCGCGAGGAAGATGCCCCGCTTGTCCTCGGGCAGCCGGTCCTGCATGAAGTGCGTGAACAGGCGCCGCTGGTAGCGGTAGTGGCCGGGCAGGTTGGCCTTGAACGCGCCCATGAAGTAGGGCTCGTTCTCCCAGGAGACGGTCACCGGGCTGCCGATGATGTGCTTCCTGATGTCGACCTTCGGGTAGATCTCGCCGAGCGACTTCAGCATGACCTCCATCCGCTCGTTCGCGGACAGCGGCAGCCACTTCAGGCTGTCGTCGCACCAGGTGTAGGAGAGGCAGATGACGGCGGGCTTGTCCGGGCCGTCGTCCAGCAGGTAGGTGCCGCGGGTCATGCGGTCGGTGAGCGTCATCGACATGACGTCCCGGCCTGTCTCCTCGTCCTTGTCGAGCCAGAAGGGCCGGTCGACCGGGACGAAGAGCTTCGAGCTCTCCATGTAGTGGGTGCGCTCGATCGCCGTCCAGTGGTCGATCGGGAAGAGCGAGTCGTCGCAGGCGATCTTCGACAGCAGCATCCAGGACTGGGCGGTGAAGATCGCCGCCCGGTAGGTGCGGATGTCGCCGTTCGCGTCGGTCACGGTGATCCGGTTGCCCGCCGTGCGGTGCAGCCGGGTCACGGCCGGGCGGGGCTCGCCGTCCACGTGCAGGGACTTCAGGGACGTCCCGTAGGGCCAGTGGACGATCTTCTCGGGCTCGCGCTCCCAGAGCCGCAGCGGGAGCTGCTGGCTGCCGCCGACGATGCCGCGGTGGTGGTCGTCGGCCTCCGTGTAGACGACCCGCAGGATCTCCAGGATGGAGTTGGGGAAGTCGGTGTCCCAGCCGCCCGTACCGAAGCCGACCTGTCCGAAGATCTCGCGGTGGCGGAAGGACTTGAAGGCCTCGGAGTCGCAGAGGAAGCCGTAGAAGGTCTGGTTGTCCAGCTTCTCGACCAGCTTCGCCCAGATCTCGCGGATGCGCGGCACGTCACGCTCGCGCAGGGCACGGTTCATGTCGGAGAAGTCGGCGCCCTCTTCGAGGCACCTGTTCCAGGCCTCGGCGACATCGCGGTAGACCTGCGGCAGGTCCTCGACCGTCTCGGCGTAGTGCGACTCCCCCTTGAGGTCGACGACGGTCGAAGGGGTCGCCTCCGCAAGGGGGTTGGGGAAGGGCCGGGTCTCCAGTCCCACCAGGTCGATGTAGTGCTGAAGCGCGGTCGAGGACGGCGGGAAGCGCATCGCGCCCATCTCGGCGGTGAGGGACGGGTCGCAGCCCTCGAACCCCACGGTCCTCAGACGCCCGCCGATCCGGTCGGCCTCGTACACGACCGGCTTGAGGCCCATCTTCATCAGCTCGTAGGCGGCCACGATGCCGGACAGTCCGCCGCCGATGACCGCGACCTCGGCGCCGTGCTCGGTCGCCGGTATCTGGCCGAGACCCGCGGGATGGGCGAGGAAGTCGTCGTACGCGTAAGGGAAGTCCGGGCCGAACATGGTGATCGGCGGCAGCTGCTGCTCGTCTGCGTGCTCGACGGCGTTGGGCACGGTGGACGTCATGGGGTACGGACTCCTTGCACGGAAAGACAGAAAGTTCGGGTACGGGGTGAGGGGTTCAGACGAGGGACCCGTAGAGGCCGGGGCGGCGGTCCTTCAGATATGGGTTCGCCTCGCGGGAGGCGGCGAGGAAGGCGGGGTCGGCGTCCGCGAACACCAGCTCCTCGCCGCGTCCGGCGCGGGCACGGGCGACCCCGTCGGGACCGGCCAGCGCGGAGAGCCCGACGAAGTCGAACTCCCCTTCCTGACCGACCCGGTTGACGTACGCGACGTACAGCTGGTTCTCCCAGGCCCGGACCGGGATCATCGACTCGGCGACGAACTGGAACGGGTGCATCTGGGCCGTCGGGACGACGAGGAGGTCGGTGCCGGCCAGGGCGTGGGCGCGGACGTTCTCCGGGAACTCGACGTCGTAGCAGATCATGAGGCCGACGGTGAGCCCGCCGAGCTCGGCCTGGACGACCGGCTGCCCGCCCGGCGTGAAGTGGTCGCGCTCGAAGCAGCCGAAGAGGTGGGTCTTGCGGTAGTTCGCGAGGCGGATGCCCTCGGCGGAGATCATCTGCGCGGAGTTGAAGACGGTCTCGCCGTCCCGCTCCGGATACCCGTACGCGATCGCGAGCCCGTGCCGCCCGGCGATGTCGGCGATCGCGTCGGCGGAGTCGCCGTCGGCGGGCTCGGCGAGCCGGCCGATGTCGTCGCCGATCGCGTACCCGGTCAGGAACATCTCCGGCGCGGCCAGCAGCAGGGCACCCGCGGCAGCGGCCCGCCCGGCAGCCGCGTCGAGCACCTTGAGGTTCTCGGCAACGGACCCGGGACGACCGGAGCTCTGGAGCAGGGCGGTACGCATGCGTGTTCCTCAGCGGTACGGAGGGGTTCTGGGGCCATTTAGACGGTACGGTCGCGGGGCTGGGCCCAGCAAGAAGGAGCCGTTGCGCGCCGGTAAGCAGTTCGTTGCGTACGAGGCCGGTCAGACGGCGATTCGTTGCGTGCCCCGAGCGGGCGCGGGGCTGTGACATCAGCGGCTCCGCCGCGGGGCGCGATCAGCCACGACGCACCCGCGGACAACCGACGATCCCGCCCCGCGCTAAAGCTCCCGCAACCGCTCGATGATCTCCCGCAGCAACGCAGGATCACCCGCGGGCCCGCCCGCAGGCACGCGCCGCGGCGCATCGACCCGCACAAGCCCGGCCTCGGCCAGATCACCCAACAGCACCCGCACCACCGTCAGCGGCAGATCCGCGTCCGCGGCAAGCTCGACGACGGGCCGGGGCCCGTGGCGCACGAGCGCGAGCAGGGCGGCACCGACATGGTCGACACCCGGCCGCAGCTCGCTGTGCACGGCGCTGACCTGCGACATCAGATCGATCGGGTGTCGTTCGGACGGCCGGGTCCGCCCCCGCGTGACGGTGTACGGCCGAACCATCGCCCCCGTCTCGTCCTCGTACCAGTGCTCGTCGCTCACGGCACTGACGCCCGCGCCGCCACATCCTCTTCCGCCAGCACCCCCTCCGGCAGGGTCACCATCGCCGTCGTCCCGCCGTACGGCGACGGGCCGAACGCCACCTCGATCCCGTGCCGGGCGGCGAGGCGCCCCACGACGTACAGCCCGAGCCGGTCGTGCCGGGTCGGATCGAAACCGGCGGGATTCCTGATCGTCCGTTCCGCCTCCGCCAGCTGCCCGGCGTCGAACCCGAGCCCCCGGTCGTCGATCTGCAGGACGAAGCCGCCGTCGGCCCGTGCGGTGCGCATGGTCACACGGGTGTCCGGCGGCGAGAACACCGTGGCGTTCTCGACGAGCTCGGCGATCAGATGAACGACGTCGGCGACGGCGTCCGCAGCGACGCCCACCGGGGCCATCGGCGGCACCTCGACCCGGGCGTACGCCTCGATCTCGCCGACCGCTGAGGCGACGACGTCGGCGACGGGCACGGGGCGCCGCCATCTGCGGCCGGGCGCCGAGCCGGACAGGACGATCAGGTTCTCGGCGTGGCGCCGCATCCGGGTGGTGAGATGGTCGATGCGGAAGAGCTGTTCCAGCACGTCAGGGTCGTCCGTGCGCCGCTCCAGGGTGTCGACCAGCTTCAGCTGCCGGTGCACGAGCGATTGGTTGCGGCGGGCGATGTTGAGCAGCACCGCGGAGAGCCCGCGGCGCAGGTTCGCCTGCTGCACGGCCGCCTCGACCGCGGCGAGACGCGCGGAGTTGAAGGACCGACCCACGTCGCCGATCTCGTCGGCGCCCGCCTCCCCGTCCGCGAGCGGCGGCGCCTCGGTGACCGCGTCCACGTCCTCGCCGGCACTCAACCTGGCCATGACGTCGGGCAGTTGGCTGGTGGCCAGCAGATCGGCGGCATCCCGCAGCGATTCGAGCCGCCGCGAGATCCGCCGCGCACCCCGCACCGCGAACCACAACGACAGCCCTACGGCGGCCAGCCCGACCACCCCGACCACGGCGGCCCTGGCCAGCTCGCGGTGGGCGAACTCCCGCCCGCGTCCGGCGGAGTTCATGGCGGACCGGGTGCACAGCCGCATGTACTGCTTGACCGCCCGGTCGGTGGTGGAACGCCAGGAGTCGGCCGCGACGGCGTCCCCGGCGCCGGCCGCTCCGGCCCGCAACAGCGCGTCCTCACTCGTCACCAGCTTTCGGTGCAGCTGCCCGTGCTGGAACCCCTCGAACAGCGCCCGCGAGTCGCCCGGCAGGTCGGGAACATACGTCCGCTCGAAGACCCGTCGGTCCTCGACGGTCGCCGTGAGCGTGTCGTACTGCCGGTCGGTCAGGGTCCCGGCGGCCCGCGCTCCGGCGACCAGGGCGTCCTCCCGCGAGACGAACTCCCGTACCCGGACCAGCTCGACGACGACCTGGGCCTCCCGCGCGAGCTGCCCGGCCTGCAGGGCGGTGAGCGTCGACTCGACGTCGAAGCCGGGTTCCACCAGCGCGCTGTACTCGCTCACCGCCAGGTCCCAGGAGATGTCCCGGGACAGCACCCGCTCCCGCAGCCCCTCCAGCCGGCCGGCGGTCGTGACCATGGCGTCCAGCGCCTGACGCTGCCGGTCGGAGAGCTCGTCGCGGTCCCCGGAGCGGATCGCCTCGCGCATGGCGTCCACCGCCCGGTCCGTACGGCGCTGCTGTTCCAGCAGGCCGGCGACGGGCGGCGTACGGCTGTCCGTGCCCAAGTACGCGGCGGACAGCCGCCGTTCGATCTGGATCTGCCCGATCGCCGTGTCGACGGGGGTGCCGAACTCCTCGTAGACCCCCTGCACCCGGACGAGCGCGCGCAGCTCGCCGGTGACGGAGACCATGGCGAAGCTCCACAGCACCAGCAGCGCCAGCACGGGAGCGAACGCGAGCGCGACGATTCGGGCCCGTACCGTGCTGGGACGGCCGATGAGCCGGCGCATGCTCCCTCCCCCGGAGTTACTCGCCAGTGCTACCCGTCGGTAACGACGCCGCACAACCTACGGGAAGCTCCGCCGGGACCGCAATGGCCACTTGAGCACCAGCAGCATCGCCGTCACCAGATAAGCCACCGCGAACAGGGCGAACGCGGTGCTGTGCGCGGCTCTCGTCTCGATCGCCGCGTAGACGCCGTACGCCGCGACCGTGGCCAGGTCGCTGCCCAGGCCCGCGACCGAGGTCAGGGTGGCCCGGCGGGCGTCGTCGATGCGCTGCTGGAGGCGGACGTCGGCCAGTACGGTCGCCAGCTGGAAGCCGCCGAAGGCGAGGGCCAGCAGGACCAGGGCGCCCGGGGTACGGGCCGCGGCGCCCACGGCCATGGCGAGGGCGGCCGCCGCGAGGACCGCCGCCAGTCCGGCCGTGCCCATGCGTTCCCAGGGCCCGGCCAGCAGGCCACCGGCGGTCGCTCCCGCCCAGATCAGCAGCAGCAGATACGGGACTGCCCTCTCCGCCACGCCGGTGTCCCGCACCAGCAGCGGCGTGTACTCGTCGAGCGCTTCCCACACGGCTCCCACCGCCGGGACGAGCAGCAGGGCTCCGCGCAGCGACCGGTCGCGGCGGACCGCGGCGAGCCCCTCCCTCAGGGTCGTGGACCAGTCCTCCGCGTCGGCCTTCGGCAGTGCCCGGTCCTCCGGGAAGCGCGTCGCCGTCGCGGCGCTCGCCAGGCAGGCCAGCACGCTCGCCGCTCCTACGGCGGGGTAGCCGCCCCAGGCGAACACGGGTCCGGCGAGCGCCATGGCCGCCATGATCGCGACATGTCCGGCAGCCCGTGCCCGGCCCATGATCCTGGCGTACCGCTCGGCCTCACCGAGCCGTTCCAGTTCCTCGTACACCAGGGCCTCCAGCGCTCCGGAGCCGAGTGCTCCGCGGGCGCCCCACAGCACGAAGCCGAGGGCGAAGGCCCAGTACGACGGGGTGAGCACCCACAGGGTGAAGCCGGCCGCGGTGAGCAGCGGGCCGAGCCGGAGCAGCCGCCGCCGGGAGACGGCGTCGGCCCAGGCGCCGGAGGGCACCTCCAGCACGACGCCGGTGAGGGACCAGAGGGCGAAGAGGGAGGAGATCTGCCAGACGGACAGACCGGTGTCGCTGAACAGCAGCGCGTACACCGGGTAGAGCAGGACGAAGTCGTCGAGGAACGCGTAGCCGTACAGCGCGGCCGTGAGCCGGCGGACGCCGGCGGTGACGGGCACGCGCGCAGGTGAGAGTGTCATGAGGCCTTCCCGCAGGGACGGATCGGATGCCGGAGGTACGGCGTCCGAGGCGGTCCTCGGGAGGCACGGCTGGTGGATCAATGTCGCCAGGTCATGGCACCGATGGTAGGCGCGTGCGGCGATCCCGTCCGGTGATTATGTCGGTGACCCCGACGAGAAGCGGCGCAGCAGCGGCGACAGCACCAGCACGGACTTGGTGCGCTCGACGAAGGGCTCCCCCGCGATGCGCTCCAGGACCCGCTCGAAGTGGCGCATGTCGGAGGCGAAGACCTGCACGATCGCGTCCGCGTCACCGGTGACCGTGGAGGCGGCCACGACCTCCTGGTAGCGCTCCAGCCCCCGCCGGATGACTTCCGGCGAGGTGTTGTGCCGGCAGTAGATCTCGACGAACCCCTCGGTCTCCCAGCCGAGCGCCCCCGGGTCCACGCGTACGGTGAAGCCGGTGATGGCGCCGGTGGCGCGCAGCCTGTCCACGCGCCGCTTCACGGCGGGCGCGGACAGGCCGACGAGCTGCCCGATGTCCGCGTAGGAGCGGCGGGCGTCCTCGGCGAGGGCGTGCACGATGCGTTCGTCGAGATCGTTCAGCACTGCTGGTGGTTCACTTCTCTGGAGTCGCGAGTACTTCTGGAGTCGCGAGTTCTTCTCGCGTGGCAAGGCGGGAGCGGCGATAGCCGTACCCGAAGTAGAACACGAGCCCGACCGCCATCCAGACCCCGAAGACCACCCAGGTGACGGCGGAGAGGCTGCCCATCATCCAGACGCAGAAGGCGAAGCCCACGGCGGGCAGGACCGGGGAGAGCGGCACCCGGAAGGTGCGGGGCATGTCGGGCCGGGTCCGGCGCAGCACCACGACGGCGACGTTGACCAGGGCGAAGGCGAAGAGCGTGCCGATGCTGGTGGCGTCGGCGAGCTGGCCGAGCGGGATCGCGGCGGCGAGGACCCCGCAGAACAGGGAGACGATGACCGTGCCCGCGCGGGGCGCGCCGGTCTTCGGGTGGACCTTGCCGAACACCTTGGGGACCAGCCCGTCCCGGGACATCGCGAAGAGGATGCGGGTCTGGCCGTAGAGCACGGTCAGCACGACGCTCGCGATGGCGATGACGGCGCAGGCGGCGAGCAGGGTGCCCCAGAAGGACTGGCCGGTGACGTCGCGCATGATCGCGGCGAGTGCGGCCTCCGAGTCGTTGAACCGGCGCCAGGGCCTGGCGCCGACGGCGACGGCGGCGACGAGGACGTACAGCGCGGTGACGATCACGAGCGACAGCATGATGGCCCGCGGCAGGTCGCGCTGGGCGTTCTTGGCCTCTTCACCCGCGGTGGAGGCGGCGTCGAAACCGATGTAGGAGAAGAAGAGCGTGGCACCGGCGGCGCTCACGCCCGCCATGCCGAGCGGCATGAAGTGCTCGTAGTTCCCGGACCTGAAGCCCTGGACGCCGATGGCGCAGAACAGCACCAGCGCGGCGATCTTCACACAGACCATGATCGTGTTGGCGCGGGCGGACTCCCTCGCACCGCCCAGCAGGAACGCCATGGCCAGCAGGACCACGATCAGCGCGGGCAGGTTGAAGATGCCGCCGTCGCCGGGCGGGGCGGACAGCGCGTCCGGGATGGTGACGCCTATGGTCCCGTCGAGCAGTTCGTTGAGGTACTCGCCCCAGCCGACGGCCACGGCGGCGACCGAGACGCCGTACTCGAGGACCAGACACCAGCCGCAGATCCAGGCGATCAGCTCACCCATGGTTGCGTATGCATACGAGTACGAGGACCCGGCGACCGGGATGCTGCCCGCCAGCTCGGCGTACGAGAGGGCCGAGAAGAGCGCGGTCAGACCGGCGATCACGAAGGACAGGGTGACGGCGGGACCGGCCTTGGGCACGGCCTGGCCGAGAACCACGAAGATACCGGTGCCGAGGGTGGCACCAATACTGATCATGGTGAGCTGCCAGAGCCCGAGGGAGCGGCGCAGGGCCCCTCCCTCACCCTGGCCGCCCTCTGCGACCAGGCGTTCCACGGGCTTGCGACGCATGAGGCGCGCGCCGACGCCCGGGGACGGTGGAGCGTTCGTGGTGCGGTCCTGCGGGGGTGCGCCTTGATCGAGCACGCGCTGACTCCTTCGTCACTGCGGTCAGGGCGGCGGGGACCGGCGGCATCCCCGCGCGAGCAGGAACCCACCGAGCGGGGTCCCTGCCACGCCACGTACAGGGCATGACCCTACGGGGCATGACTTCGCAGGCGAAATGCAGCAACCTTGCGCGTCTGTGCAAGTTCGTTGCGTTCATCGGGAGTGCGTGCCCATTCGTTGCGCATGAGCGGGCCGCTACAGCTTCTTGGTCAGGAAGGTGCAGGGTTCGGCATACTCGTGGATCACGCCGTCGCGACCCTCGTACGACCAGCGGGCGATGTAGCCGAGCAGAGGCCGGTAGCCGAGGCGCGTGTAGAGGGCGGCCGCGCGCCGGTTGTCCTCCGCCACGCCCACCCCGACGACCAACAGACCCCGCTCCCGGGCGAGTTCCTCCGCCGCGCCGATCAGGACGGAGCCGATCCCGCGCGAACGGAGTTCCTCGGGCCAGACTCCCAGCGCGCCGATCTCCGGACAGCCGGTACTCGCGGTCAGCACCTGGGGGTCCTCGTTTCCGGTCCAGCGCATCTCCGCGTGCCCGACGGGCCGCCCGTCCAGCCAGGCGACGAGGTATGTGGTCTCCCCCGCCTCCTGCCGCGTGAAGCGCCGGGCGTGGAACGAGGTGGCGCCGGGCGAAGGAATGTACTGGTCGAGCAGCGCCACATCGGCGGCCCGGCAGACGGTGATCTCCATGCGCCCGACAGTAGAGGCCGGGCATGCCGACGGCCCCCGAATTTCAACGGGGGCCGTCGGCAGGGGACTTGGCTCAACTCCAGCTGGCGTGCAGCGGCTTGCCCTCCGCGTAGCCGGCCGCGCTCTGGATGCCGACCACGGCCTTCTCGGCGAACTCCTCCAGGGAGCCCGCACCGGCGTAGGTGCAGGAGGAGCGGACGCCCGCGATGATCGCGTCGATCAGGTCCTCGACGCCGGGACGGGCCGGGTCGAGGAACATGCGGGAGGTGGAGATGCCCTCCTCGAACAGTGCCTTGCGGGCGCGGTCGTACGCCGACTCGTCCGACGTACGGTTGCGGACCGCCCGCGCGGAGGCCATGCCGAACGACTCCTTGTACAGGCGGCCGTTGGCGTCCTGCTGAAGGTCGCCCGGGGACTCGTAGGTGCCCGCGAACCACGACCCGATCATCACGTTCGACGCACCGGCCGCCAGGGCCATGGCGACATCGCGCGGGTGGCGGACACCGCCGTCGGCCCACACGTGCTTGCCGTACTTCTTCGCCTCGGCCGCGCACTCCAGGACCGCGGAGAACTGCGGCCGGCCGACGCCGGTCATCATGCGAGTGGTGCACATCGCGCCGGGGCCGACACCGACCTTGATGATGTCCGCGCCGGCCTCGATCAGGTCGCGCACGCCCTCGGCGGCGACGATGTTGCCAGCGACGATCGGGACCTGCGGGTCGAGGGCGCGCACGACCTTGATCGCGCTGATCATCGACTCCTGGTGGCCGTGCGCGGTGTCGATGACGAGCGTGTCCACGCCCGCGTCCAGCAGCTGCTTGGCCTTGCCCGCGACATCGCCGTTGATGCCGACGGCGGCGGCGATGCGCAGCCTGCCCTGCGCGTCGGTGGCGGGCGTGTACAGCGTGGCGCGCAGGGCGCCCTTGCGGGTGAGGATGCCGGCCAGCCTGCCGTCCTTGTCGACGGCGGGCGCGTAGCGGCGGTTGGCGTGGTCGAGCCGGTTGAACGCCTCACGGGGGTCGATGTCCCCGTCCAGGAGCAGCAGATCCCGGGACATGACGACCTCGAGCTGCGTGAAGCGGTCCACGCCGGTCAGGTCCTGGTCGGTGACGACGCCGACCGGGCGGCCGTCCTCGTCCACGACCACTCCGGCGTTGTGCGCACGCTTGGGCAGCAGGGCCAGCGCGTCGGCGACGGTCTGGTGCGGGGCCAGCACGATCGGGGTGTCCAGGACGTGGTGGCGGCTCTTCACCCAGGAGACGACCTCGGTGACGACCTCGATCGGAATGTCCTGGGGGATGACGACGAGGCCACCGCGCCGGGCCATCGTCTCGGCCATGCGGCGGCCGGCGATGGCGGTCATGTTGGCGACGACCAGCGGGATCGTGGTGCCCGTGCCGTCCGGGGAGCTGAGGTCCACACCCTGCCGCGAGCCCACCGCACTGCGGCTCGGGACCATGAAGACGTCGTCGTACGTCAGGTCGTACGCGGGCTGGATGTCGTTGAGGAAACGCACGTGCTGCACATCCCAGTCGATCAGAGGTGGCCCCCGGACAGGTCAGCCAGGGGGAAGAGCACGTACTTCATTGTCCCATGTCGACCGGAATGCGATGCACGGGCAGATCATCCAGGCTGGTCAGAGGGTCCCTCGGAGGAACCTCCAAGCACTATCGCGCCGCACCCCCGAGAGCCAGCGCCACACAAAGCTCCGGGGTACGGTCCGCCGCCTCGGCGAACACCTCCCGGGCGGTCTCCCACTCCCGCGGGCTCGCCTCGGCGTACGCCTGCCAGTTCCGTACGACGACCAGCAGGCCCTGCTCCACGGCTTGCCGGGGCCAGACGGTGTGGTCGCAGAGGCTGTCGGCCAGGGCGTCCCAGTTGCGTCCGAACCAGTCGGGCAGTTGCAGGGCACGGGCGGAGCGGTCCATCAGGCCCGCCTTGTCCGTGACCCCGTCCAGGTCCAGCGTGACCACGAGCTGCGTCATCTCAGTACCGCCCCGAACGAGTCGCGGTCCTTGTCCTGACCACCCGTCAGAGCCCGTCCGGGTCGGCCCTGTTGAGCGCCGGCTTCGGCGTCGGGCCCGCCGTCATCAGGACGTCCGCGGCCGACGTGTCCGTCACCAGGCTGGTGACGAGCCCGGAGCGCAGCACCGCGTCGATGGCGGACGCCTTGCGCGCCCCGCCCGCGATCGCGACGACCTCGGGGATACGGCGGAGCTGGTCGGCCTTGACGGTGATGCACCGCTCGCCGAGGTCCCGGCCGACCCGGCGGCCCTGGGCGTCGAAGAGGTGCGCGGACATCTCGGCGGCGACACCGAGCGAGGCGTAGTGCGCGCGCTCCTCGTCGCTGAGCATGTCGTGCACCGTCGAGATGCCGGGCTCCCAGGAGCCGATGGAGACGCAGGCGACGGTGACCTTGTCGAAGTACTCGAAGGCCCGGGCGATCCCGGTCTGGTTGCGCAGCGCGGCCGCGGTCGCCGCGTCCGGCAGCAGCATCGGCGCGTAGATGGGGTGGGCGTCGCCGCCGGAGACCTGGGCGGCGCGGCGCACGGCCTCCACGGAGCCGCGTTCGGCGGTCCCGGCGTCGTACACGCCCGTCAGCTGCACCACCGTGCACGGCGGCAGCCGGTCCAGGGCCGCGGCCATGTGGATGGTGGAGCGGCCCCAGGCAAGGCCCAGCACATCGCCCTCGTTGACGAGCTCGCCGAGCAGGTCGGCGGCCACTTCTCCGAGGTTCTCGGGGTCGGGCGTCTCCTCGGCCTCGGCCGGGGACTCCACCACGACGGCATGCCTGAGGCCGTAGCGGGCGCGCAGCGCGTCCGAGCGCTCGGCGTCCAGCTCGGCCGGGACGCGGATCTCGATACGTACGAGATCCCGTTCGAGAGCGGTCTCCAGGACCCGGGCCACCTTGAAGCGGCTGACGCCGAACTCCTCCGCGATCTGGATCTTGGACTTGCCCTCGAGGTAGAAGCGGCGGGCCATGGCCGCCGCCTGCACCAGCTCAGCGGGTCCCATCCGCACTGCTGACCGGCCCGCCGACATACCCGACACGGCGATCTCCTCACTGCTGTTCACACTCTGGATTCGCCGTTCATCCTTGCAGATTCGGCGCACTTGATCCGCCCTGATGGGCGCCGTTCACGTTGTCTTGGCTCAGTGGTCGCAAGCCCAGCTCGCCTGGGCGGTCACCGTCTCCGCCTGGGTGCGCAGTGCACGTACCGCGTGCGCCGGGTCCTCCGCTCCATACACCGCCGAACCCGCGACGAAGACGTCCGCGCCGGCCTCGGCGCAGCGCTCGATGGTGGAGGCGGAGACTCCGCCGTCCACCTGGAGCCACAGTTCGAGGCCGTGCTTGCTGATCAGCTCGCGGGTGCGGCGGATCTTCGGAAGCATGATGTCGAGGAACGCCTGCCCGCCGAACCCCGGCTCAACCGTCATGATCAGCAGCATGTCGAGCTCGGGGAGCAGATCCTCGTACGGCTCGATGGGCGTGGCGGGCTTCAGGGCCATGGAGGCGCGGGCGCCCTTGGCCCGGATCTCCCGGGCGAGGCGGACCGGCGCGGCGGCCGCCTCGACGTGGAAGGTGACGGAGGAGGCCCCCGCTTCGACGTACTGCGGGGCCCAGCGATCGGGGGCCTCGATCATCAGATGGCAGTCCAGCGGGGTGTCCGTCGCACGCGCCAGGGACTCTACGACCGGCACGCCGAGCGTGAGGTTCGGGACGAAATGGTTGTCCATGACGTCGACGTGGAGCCAGTCGGCTCCTTCGACCGCCTTCGCCTCGTCCGCAAGGCGGGCGAAGTCGGCGGACAGGATGCTGGGGTTGATCTGCACGGCCATGCCCCAAGCCTGCCATGTCCGGGCACGTTTGTTCGCGCCGGTCCGGACCTGAGACGTTCATACGATGCTGAGGACGGCGCTCCGGGCAGCCCGCGGGCCGGCGGGGACCGGCCCTGGGCCCTCGCCGTCTCCCCCGCGGCCATCGCGTTGATGGCCCGTGCGATCCCGCACGACGACCCGCCCGAGCAGGCGGGAGCGGCCCGCTCCGAGCCGACTGCGCTGCACTCCGGCCGCCTGCGCCACGGCGACAGCTCCGCGACCTCAGCCCGTCCTGCGGATGAGCGCCAGATACATGGCGTCGGTCCCGTGCAGATGCGGCCACAGCTGTACGTCGGGGCCGTCACCGAGGTCCGGTACGCCCGGCAGCAGGGGCCGCGCGTCGATCAGCTCGGCCTCGGGGTGCTGCTTGAGCAGGTCGTCGACGACGGCCCTGGTCTCGGCGAGGTGCGGCGAGCAGGTGGCGTAGCCGACGACCCCGCCGACGCGTACGGCGTCCAGCGCGGTGCGCAGCAGGGCGCGCTGGAGCGGCCCGAAGCCGTCCAGGTCCTCGGGACGGCGCCGCCAGCGCGCCTCGGGCCGCCGGCGCAGGGCACCGAGCCCGGTGCAGGGCACGTCCATCAGGACGCGGTCGAAGGAGCCGGGCCGCCACGGCGGGCGGGTGCCGTCAGCGGCGATGACCTGGTACGGCCCGGGGTTGCCACGCAGGGCCTTCGCCACCAGACCGGCCCGGTGCGGCTGCTTCTCGGAGGCGAGCAGGGTCGCTCCCCGCTCGGCGGCCAGCGCACCGAGCAGCGCCGCCTTGCCGCCGGGTCCGGCACATCCGTCGAGCCACTTCTCGTCCGGCCCGTCCAGCGGAGCATTGGCCAGCGCCAGGGCCACGAGCTGACTGCCCTCGTCCTGCACGCCCGCGCGGCCCTCCCGTACGGCCTCGATCGCGCCGGGTTCACCGCCTTCGGTGAGCCGCACGGCATACGGCGACCAGCGCCCCGCGACGGCGGCCTCCTCCCGGAGCAGCTCCTCGGTCGTGGCCCGCCCGGGGCGCGCGACCAGGGTCACCTCGGGCCGCTCGTTGTCCGCCTCCAGCAGCCGCTCGATGCCGGCCCGGCCGCCGCCGAGCGAGTCCCACAGCGCGGAGACGACCCAGCGCGGATGCGAGTGCACGACGGCCAGGTGATCCTCGGGGTCCTCGTCATAGGGCGGCGCGACGCGCTCGATCCAGGTGTCCAGGTCGTGCTGCGCGACCTTCCGCAGCACGGCGTTGACGAACTTGGCCCGCCCGTCGCCGAGCACGACCCGGGCCAGCTCGACGGAGGCGGAGACGGCGGCATGGGTCGGGATCCGCGTCCCGAGCAGCTGGTGCACGCCGAGACTCAGCACGTCCAGCACCGGCGGGTCGACCTCGCGCAACGGCCGGTCCACACAGGCGGAGATGACGGCGTCGTACGTGCCCTGCCGGCGCAGCGTCCCGTACACCAGCTCGGTCGCGAGCGCCGCGTCCCGCCCGTCGAACTTGTCGGGTCCCTCCTTCTCCCGCGCCTTGCGCAGCAGGGGCGGGAGCACGAGGTTGGCGTACGCGTCCCGCTCGTCCACGGCCCTCAGCGCCTCGAAGGCGAGGATGCGGACGGGGTCCTTCTTGGGCCGACGGTAGGGCTTGCCGGGCTTACGGGGCCCACGGGAGGTGTCGCTCACGAAAAAGGTGCTCCGGATGTCTGATGTGGATACGCACCAAGGGTACGTCCCGCCCACCGGCCCGCTACCCGCCGAGCGTCTCCCCGTCCGCGATCCGCACCCCGCGCGCCCAGTCCGCCGCCCGCATCGGCTTCTTGCCCTGGGGCTGCACCCACAGCAGCTCGACGGCGTACGAACCGGTGCCGACGTGGACGCTGTTCTTGCCGACGGCCGGCTGCGCCGGTGCGAGGTCGGTCCGGTCCGGCACGGGCGTCACTTGGATGAGCTTGAGCCGCTCGCCGCGGAAGGTGGTCCAGGCGCCGGGCGCAGGCGTACAGCCGCGCACCACCCGGTCGACGCGCAGCGCCGGGGCGGCCCAGTCGACCCGGGCGTCCTCGACGGTGATCTTCGGGGCGAGGGTGATGCCCTCGTTCGGCTGCGGTACGGCCTTCAGCGTGCCGTCCTCGATGCCGTCCATGGTCGCGGCGAGCAGTCCCGCGCCGGCGAAGGCGAGCCGGGTCAGCAGGTCACCGCTGGTGTCGGCGGGCCGGATCTCCTCGGTGACGGTGCCGTAGACGGGCCCGGAGTCGAGGCCTTCCTCGATGAGGAAGGTGGACGCGCCCGTGATCTCGTCGCCCGCCATGATGGAGTGCTGCACCGGCGCCGCCCCCCGCCATGCGGGCAGCAGCGAGAAGTGCAGGTTGACCCAGCCGTGCGCGGGGACGTCGAGCGCGACGCGCGGCAGCAGCGCCCCGTAGGCGACGACGGGACAGCAGTCGGGGCCGATTTCCCGCAGCCGCTCGAGGAACTCCGGGTCCCGCGGCTTGAGCGGCCTCAGCACCTCGATCCCGGCCTCCTGCGCCCGCTGCGCCACGGCCGAGGCGACCAGCCTGCGCCCCCGCCCGGCCGGCGCGTCGGGCCGCGTGACGACGGCGGCCACCTCGTGCCGCCCGGAGGCGATGAGAGCGTCCAGAGCGGGAACGGCGACCTCGGGGGTACCGGCGAAGACGAGCTTCATGGGTGGGCGGGGCCTCTCGGACGGGGGCTGTTGTGGCAACGCACAAGTCTATGACCACGCACGAAAAGCTCTATGCCTGCGCCCGCAACGCTCTGCCACCGCGCCCGCAGCCGCCGGACGGACCCCGAGGCGCAAACCGACTCCACGGGGGGCGTACGCATATGCCCCTACGCCCCCAGACCGTGACCCCCGGAGCAAAAACACGTTGGTCAAGAAAGAGTTGACCACAACGGGCCGCAATCGCGCGGCCCGGATCCTTTTCAACGCCGGTTCGAGAGGCTTGTTCATGGCCGACCACGCAACCCACGACGCCCAGGCTCGGGCCAGCCTGCACTTGCTGGTGCGGGACATCGAGCGGGTCCGCCGGCAGGTGGACGCACTGCGCACGCTCACCGCGCAGTTGGGCAACGTCTACCGCCCGCGCCGCTCCGGCCCCTCCACGGGCTTCGTCGTGTACGGACGCGCTCCCGCCCCGACGGTCCGTCTCGCGCAGGAGCTGCGGGACAGTGTCGAGACCCTGGTCACGGCTGCGGTCGACTTCGACCGCTCCCTCGGCTTCTCGTGGGACGCGGTGGGTTCCGCACTCGGAGTCACCAAGCAGGCGGTGCACCGCCGTTACGGCGCCCGTCGCGCCGCGGCCCAGGCGGCCGCCGAGACCGATCGGGCCACCGAGCCGGCAGGTTCCCGGACGGTCAGTGTGAACACCGGCATCCCTACGGTGCCGACGGTCCCCGCCGCGCGCTCCATGCCGACCCAGCCGACCGCCGGCAGCCCGTCCCTCCGCGACGAGGCCAGGCCCACAGCCTTCCCCGGCCCCCGCAACGGCTGAACCACCACTTCCCCTGCCCTCCCGGACGGCCCCGGGAGGGCAGACGCACGTCGGGGGACGGAGATGGCGTGCACCTCGGGGAACGCGGCAGGGCACGCCTCAGGAAACGAGGCGGGCTGCGCAGCCTGTGCCGCGGCCCGGCAAATTCACCGCAGTCACGCGGGTTCACCCGCCCTCCGGCCGCCTCACTCGATGTTTAACGGCCCAGCGGCCCCGGCCTCCAACCGCCTCACCCGATGTCAGGCGGATCGATCCGCACCCGGACCAATGCCTCTGCCGTCCCCCGTGCCATCCGCGCGGCCTGTGCGGACTTCAGTGCCGAGGCCAGTGCGGCTCCGCGCCCCGGTGGTACGCGAACGAGTGCCCGCTCCCAGTGCTCCCCGGGCGGAGGCGCTCCCACCCGCCGCGGCCGCCCGGCTGCCGTGACCGGCAGCGGCACGGGTCCCAGCACCTCGGCCTCCGGGGGCAGTTCGGCCGTGCGCAGGAATTCGGCGACCGCCTCGCCTTCCCCGGACACCGCCGCCATCCGCGACACCGGCGGGAAGCCCAGCTCGGCCCGCTCGGCGAGCTCCCGCACGGCATGCCCGACGGGATCCCACCGCACCAGCGCCTGCACGGGCCGCAGCGTCGGCTCGGCGACGACCACCACGGTGCCGCCGGCACCCTGCGGCCGGACGAGGGCGGCGGCCGCGAGCCAGCGCCGTAGCGCGTCCTCGCCGGCGCGCAGGTCGGGCCGGCCCAGCATCGCCCAGCCGTCCAGCAGCAGGGCCGCCGCGTAGCCGCCCTCGGCAACGGGCTCCGCCCCCGGTGTGCTCACGACCAGCGCGGGCGCGCCCGGCACGGTGTCCAGCACATGCTCACGCCCCGACGTCCGCACCGGAACGGCGGGAAACGCCCGCCCCAACTCCTCGGCGGTCCGCCGCGCCCCCACGATCTGCGCCCGCAGCCGGAATCCGCCGCACTCCGGACAGTGCCAGCCGCCCTCGTCCTGGCCGCACCATCCGCAGCGCAGCGCGGCCCCTGCCTCCTGTCCCTCCAGGGGGCCCGAGCAGTGCCGGCACCGCGCGGGCGCCCGGCAGTTGGCACAGGCCATCCGAGGGACGTAACCCCGCCGTGGCACCTGCACCAGCACCGGCCCCTGCCGCAGCCCGTCGCGCACGGCCTGCCAGGCGAGGGTGGGCAACCGGGCGGCCCGCGCCGCCTCGTCCCGCGCGAGGTCTCCGTCCCCCACGGTCCGCACCAGCGGCGCGGCCCCCCGCACCTGCTCCCGCCCGGCGACGATCGGCCGGGCCCAGCCACTCTCGACCAGCTGGGCCGCCTCGACGGTGCAGCTCCAACTGCCGAGCAGGAACGCGCACTTGTCCAGGGCGGCCCGCAGCAGCAGCACTTCCCTCGCATGCGGCTGCGGCGCGTGCAGCTCGCTGTGGCTGTCGTCCCCGTCGTCCCAGATGGCGACGAGGCCGAGCTCCTGGACCGGGGCGAACATGGCGGCCCGGGTCCCGATGACGGCCCGGACGGCGCCCCGCCGCACCGCGAGCCACTCCCGGTAGCGCTTCTCGGGACCGGCGTCGGCGGTGAGCACCGCATGCCGCCCCTCCCCCAGCAGCGCGGTCAGCGCGGCATCGACCCGGGCGACCGCCCGCCCGTCGGGCAGCACCACGAGCGCACCGCGTCCGGAGACCAGCGTCGCCGCCACGGCCCGCGCCAGCTCGTCGCTCCACTCGGGCCCCGGCAGCGCATTCCATACCGCACGGGGCGCGCCCCCCGACGCGAGCGACTCCAGAAAGGCCGCCCCCCGCTCGTACCGCACCCAGGAGCCCGCCTCCGGCATCGCCGGCGGCGGCAGCGGCTCGGGCGAGGGCCGCTGCTCGGCCCGCGCGCTGCGCGGCGGCACGGCGAGCTGGAGCACATCGGCCAGGCTCCCCGCATACCGGTCGGCGACGGCCCGGGCCAGCCCCAGCAACTCCTCGCTCAACACCCGCTCGGGAGACACGACCTGGGCCAGGGCGGCAAGCGGCCCGGAGTAGTCCGACTCGGCGAGCCTCTCGACGAGGAACCCGTCGATCAGCCCGCCGCCCTCGCGCCGCCCTTCCCGCACCCGATGCCGCCCGGCCCCGAACCGCACCCGCACCCGCACCCCGGGCTGGGCATCCGCATCGAGCTCCTCCGGCACCGCATAGTCGAAGAACCGGTCGAGGTGCAGCACCCCCTTGTCGACCAGCACCCGGGCGACAGGCAGCTCCTTGGCCAGCGCGGCCCCGCGCCAGGTCCGCGGCTTGGCCCTGGGCACCTCGGCCTTGCGCACGCTCTCCCTGATGAGCGCAAGCTGCTCGGGCGGCGCACCCTCCGCCCCGCCGTCCGTCGGCCCGTTCTCGCTGCTCACGCTTGCATTCTTACCAAACGCCACTGACAACCGACGTCGCCCGAGATCAGTCCGGCCGCGGATCACGAACGCCGTCAGGCGCCTCCGCCTTGGGCCACTCGGCCATACCGATACAGGACCGGCAGCAGGATTCGAACCTGCGAGGGGTCACCCCAGAAGTATCCGCAACCATCGCACCGGACCACGTCGGATCTCCCGAGATCGGCACGGCAGCGGCACACCGTTTCCAGAATCACCGCGCGCTCGGAGCGCACTCCACCGAAGGAACCGCGGCCATCGCACCGGGAGACGATCAGCGTAGGGAGCGACCGGCACCGCGGGCGAGCGATTTACGGCCGGAACGCACCGAGGCCCGGCTCCACGAGGAGCCGGGCCCGGTGAAGAACCGCGGAGCCTACAGCCCCGCCGCCTTGCGCAGCGCGTCCACGCGGTCGGTCTTCTCCCAGGTGAACTCGGGCAGCTCGCGGCCGAAGTGGCCGTACGCCGCCGTCTGGGCGTAGATCGGGCGGAGCAGGTCGAGGTCGCGGATGATCGCGGCAGGGCGGAGGTCGAAGACCTCGTCGATCGCCTTCTCGATCTTCTCGGTCTCGACCTTGGCGGTGCCGAAGGTCTCGACGAACAGGCCGACGGGCTCGGCCTTGCCGATGGCGTACGCGACCTGGACCTCGCAGCGGGAGGCGAGGCCCGCGGCGACCACGTTCTTCGCCACCCAGCGCATCGCGTACGCGGCGGAGCGGTCGACCTTGGACGGGTCCTTGCCGGAGAAGGCACCGCCGCCGTGGCGGGCCATGCCGCCGTACGTGTCGATGATGATCTTGCGGCCGGTGAGGCCGGCGTCGCCCATCGGGCCGCCGATCTCGAAGCGGCCGGTCGGGTTGACCAGGAGGCGGTAGTTGTCCGTGTCCAGCTTGATGCCGTCGTCCAGGAGCGCCTTGAGCTCCGCCTCGACGACGAACTCGCGGATGTCGGGGGCCAGCAGCGACTCCAGGTCGATGTCGCTCGCGTGCTGCGAGGAGACCACCACGGTGTCGAGGCGGACGGCCTTGTCGCCGTCGTACTCGATGGTGACCTGCGTCTTGCCGTCGGGGCGCAGGTAGGGGATGGTGCCGTTCTTGCGGACCTCGGACAGGCGCTTCGACAGGCGGTGCGCCAGGAAGATCGGCAGCGGCATCAGGGTGGGCGTCTCGTCGGTCGCGTAACCGAACATCAGGCCCTGGTCGCCGGCGCCCTGGCGGTCCAGCTCGTCCTCGTCGCCCTCGACCCGGGACTCGTACGCCGTGTCGACACCCTGGGCGATGTCCGGGGACTGCGCGCCGATGGACACCGAGACACCGCAGGAGGCGCCGTCGAAGCCCTTCTTCGAGGAGTCGTAACCGATCTCGAGGATCTTGTTGCGGACGAGGGTCGCGATGTCCGCGTAGGTCTTGGTGGTGACTTCACCGGCGACATGCACCAGGCCGGTGGTGATCAGCGTCTCGACGGCGACCCGGGAGGTCGGGTCCTCGCGCAGAAGCGCGTCGAGAATCGTGTCGCTGATCTGGTCAGCGATCTTGTCGGGGTGACCCTCGGTCACGGACTCCGAGGTGAACAGGCGACGGGACACAACGCTCCCTGGGGTTGCAGCGGCTGCTGGCTGATCATTGGCGGACGGCCCGGAGGCTGCGCCCGTGGTCGTCCGAGAACAGTTTATCGGTCGTGCTCGGCCACCGACCCCCCATCTCGCCCCTCGGGAGTGCTGTGACCTGCGGCACGGGCATTCTGCCCAATTCCGAGCGGCCTTGGCCAGGGTTGCCACGCCCCTGTCGCAGAGGTTTGAGGGGACCGAGAAGCGAATGAAACATTCAGGCGAGCCGCTCCGCCACCAGGTCCCAGACAGTTTCGGCCAGATGTTCCTTCGGCCCGCGCTGCACGGGGGTCTCGCTGCCGTCGGCGCCCAGCACCACCGCCTCGTTCTCCTCCGAGCCGAAGGTCTTGCGCTCCCCCACCTCGTTCACGACGAGGAGGTCGCAGCCCTTGCGCTCCAGCTTGGTGCGGCCGTTGGCCAGGACGTCGTCGGTCTCGGCGGCGAAGCCGACGATCACCTGTCCGGGGTGGGCGCGCTGTGCCGAGATCTCCGCGAGGATGTCCGGATTCCGCACCAGCACGATGGGGTCCGGGTCCTGGCCGTCCTTCTTCTTGATCTTCCCGGTGGCGTAGGTCTCCGGCCGGAAGTCCGCGACCGCTGCGGCCATGACGACGGCGTCCGCGTCCGGGGTCGCCTTCAGCACCGCCTCGCGCAGCTGCACGGCCGTGCCCACCTGGACGACGTCCACGCCCGCCGGGTCCGGCAGACCGGTGTTCGCGGCGATGAGCGTGACGCGGGCGCCGCGCGCGGCGGCGGTGCCGGCGAGGGCGTAGCCCTGCTTGCCGGAGGAGCGGTTGCCGAGGAAGCGCACCGGGTCGAGGGGTTCGCGGGTGCCACCGGCACTGACGACGACATGCCGGCCCTTGAGGTCGGGTTCGGTGACACCCCTGGACAGCACGCGGCGGCAGACCGCGTAGATCTCCGCGGGATCGGGCAGGCGGCCCTTGCCGGTGTCGACGCCGGTCAGACGGCCGACGGCCGGTTCGATGACGACGGCTCCGCGGCGGCGCAGCGTCGCCACGTTCTCCTGGGTGGCCGGGTGTTCCCACATCTCGGTGTGCATGGCCGGGGCGAAGACGACCGGACATCGGGCGGTCAGGAGCGTGTTCGTGAGCAGGTCGTCGGCCAGGCCGTGGGCGGCCTTCGCGAGGATGTCCGCGGTTGCCGGGGCGACGACGACCAGGTCGGCGTGCTGCCCGATGCGGACGTGCGGGACCTCGTGGACGTCGTCCCAGACCTCGGTGGAGACGGGGTTGCCGGAGAGGGCGGACCAGGTGGCGGCGCCGACGAAGTGCAGCGCGGAGGCGGTGGGCACCACGCGTACGTCATGGCCGGACTCGCTCAGCCTGCGCAGCAGCTCACAGGCCTTGTAGGCGGCGATGCCACCGCTGACCCCCAGCACGACCTTGGGCTTGTCCACCGTCTCTCCCCGGCTCGGCAACGTACGAGTCCATCAACGACTCCATCACACACCACAGGCCCGACAGTCGCGCTGTCGGGCCTGTGGAAAAGCCAACTGCAATACGAAAGTACTACTGCGCCGGACCCTCGATGGCCTCGGACGTCAGCAGACCCGCGTTGATCTCGCGCAGGGCGATCGAGAGCGGCTTCTCGTGGACGTGGGTGTCGACGAGCGGACCGACGTACTCGAGGAGGCCCTCGCCGAGCTGCGAGTAGTACGCGTTGATCTGGCGGGCACGCTTGGCCGCGTAGATCACGAGGCTGTACTTCGAGTCGGTGGCCTCGAGGAGCTCGTCGATCGGCGGGTTGATGATGCCCTCGGGCGCGGAGATGGAAGAGGACACGCTCTACCTTCCGATGGATGGGAAAAGATCGGTCGTGATCACATCACTCGTGATCACAGGACATCCATCAAGGCTAGCAGCTCGCGAGCCACGTCCTCGACGGAGGTGTTGACCAAGGTCATGTCGAACTCCGGCTCGGCCGCCAGCTCGATCCTGGCCGCGTCGAGACGGCGCTCGATAACCTCGGGCGGCTCGGTCCCCCGGCCGGTGAGTCTGCGCACGAGCTCCTCCCAGGAGGGCGGAGCCAGGAACACCAGCCGGCCGTCCGGCATGGTCTCGCGGACCTGCCGGGCGCCCTGGAGGTCGATCTCCAGGAGGACGGGCACGCCGTCCTCCAGGTGCTCCAGCACGGCCGCACGCGGCGTGCCGTAGCGGTTGCCGGCGAACTCGGCCCACTCCAGCAGCTCGCCGTTGGCGATCAGCTTGTCCATCTCCTCGTCGGTGACGAAGAAGTAGTGGACTCCGTGCTTCTCGCCGGGGCGGGGCTTGCGGGTCGTCGCCGACACCGAGAGCCAGACCTCGGGGTGCTCCTTGCGCATATGGGCGACGACCGTGCTCTTGCCGACCCCGGAGGGGCCGGAGAGCACGGTCAGCCGCGGACGTACGTCCGGGGGCTCGGGGGTCGTCCCCCGGAATGTTGCAGCCATGCAGCGATTATTCCAGCAATCCCGGAGTGCCCGGGACTCCCGGTCCTCGGGAGCCGGACTCAGGAGCCGGTGCTGCCGAACTCACGCTCCAGGGAAGCGATCTGGTTGGAACCGAGGCCGCGTACACGGCGGCTCTCGGAGATGCCCAGACGCTCCATGATCTGCTTGGCGCGGACCTTGCCCACGCCCGGCAGGGACTCGAGCAGGGCGGAGACCTTCATCTTGCCGATGACGTCGTTCTCCTGGCCCTGCTTGATGACCTCGTGCAGGGAGGCGCCGGAGTGCTTGAGTCGATTCTTGACCTCGGCCCGCTCCCGGCGAGCCGCGGCGGCCTTTTCGAGCGCGGCTGCGCGCTGTTCAGGGGTAAGGGGCGGAAGAGCCACGCCTACGTCACCTCGGATGTCGAACTGTCGGATACGGACCGGTGAGGAACCTAGTCGCCCCACACCTGGGGAGCCACGAGCAACACGCTTGCCCGTTGTCCCCCACTACCTAAGGGTGTGGGGGTGTCCCCACTCGTCGGAGACTAGCGGGCGAGCGCGCCAGAGTCAGCGAGAACAGCGGAAAAGTCCTGGTCAGCCTCTGTCAGGCCGGACATTTAGGACATAATGCCCCGGATTTGAGGATGTATCCAGACTCAAGCAGGCCTGGAAGCGCCCGGCGACCACTCATCGGAGGACTCGAGCGAGCGCCTCGAACACCCGCGACGACCGTCGCGAAAGCCTCACAGGGCTCCGACGGCGGCCCTGATCTCCTCCGCGAAGCGCTCCGCGGCCGCGCGCAGCGCCCCGGCGTCGGGACCGTGCCGCAGCACCCCCCGGCTGACGTTCGGCACGACGTTGCCGACCGCGGTGCCGAAGACGGCGGGAAGGTCGGCCGCGGTGGCGCCCTGGGCGCCGATGCCAGGCGCCAGGAGCGGCCCGTTGATGTCCAGGTCGTACGACGACAGGTCACCCAGCGTGGCGCCGACGACGGCCCCGAAGGACCCCAGGGGCTCCTCCCCCGTGTTCTCGGCGGCGAGATGCGCCAGCATCGTCGCCCCGATGGTCCGCCCGTCCGTGCGCACCGCGTGCTGCACCTCGCCGCCCTCCGGGTTGGAGGTCAGCGCGAGTACGAACAGGCCGGTGCCGCTCTCGCGGGCGAGCGCGACGGCCGGGGAGAGCGAGCCGTAGCCGAGATAGGGCGAGACGGTGAGCGCGTCCGAGAAGAGCGGGGAGTCCTTGTGCAGGAAGGTCTCGGCGTACGCGGCCATGGTCGAGCCGATGTCGCCGCGCTTGGCGTCCATCACGACCAGCGCACCGGCCGCGCGGGCCTCCGCCACCGACTTCTCCAGGACCGCGATGCCGCGCGAGCCGAAGCGCTCGAAGAACGCGCTCTGCGGCTTCAGGACCGCGACCCGGTCGGCCATCGCCTCGACGACCGTGCGGCTGAACCGCTCCAGACCTGCGATGTCGTCGTTCAGGCCCCACTCGGCCAGCAGGGACGCGTGCGGGTCGATGCCGACGCAGAGCGCCCCGCGCTCGTCCATGGCGCGGCGAAGCCGTGCACCGAAGGGTTCGAGGCCACTCATGCGGTCTTCCTCACGTCGGCGCCGACCGCGTCGGCGAGGGTGGCGTACGGGCTGGTGCCCAGACGGGCGGCGAGGCCCTTGTGGATGGCGCGGCCCCAGAAGGGGCCCTCGTAGACGAAGGCGCTGTAGCCCTGGACCAGCGTGGCACCGGCCAGGATGCGCTGCCAGGCGTCCTCGGCGTTCTCGATGCCGCCGACACCCACGAGGGTGATGCGGTCGCCCACGCGCGCGTAGAGGCGGCGCAGCACCTCCAGGGAGCGCGACTTCAGGGGCGCGCCCGACAGTCCGCCGGTCTCCTTCACCAGGGAGGGTTCGGATTTCAAACCGAGACCCTCGCGCGCGATGGTGGTGTTCGTGGCGATGATCCCGTCCAGGCCGAGCTCGACGGCCAGGTCGGCCACGGCGTCGACGTCCTCGTCGGCGAGGTCCGGCGCGATCTTCACCAGCAGCGGGACACGGCGGGAGGTCACCGTACGGTCGGCGGCCTCGCGGACGGCGCTCAGGAGCGGTCGCAGCGCCTCCGTGGCCTGCAGGTTGCGCAGACCGGGCGTGTTCGGCGAGGAGACGTTCACGACCAGGTAGTCGGCGTACGGTGCGAGCCGCTCGGTCGACTTCACGTAGTCGCCGACGGCCTCCGCCTCCGGGACGACCTTCGTCTTGCCGATGTTGACGCCCACGACGGTCCTGAAGACCGGCTCACGGGACGCCAGACGGGCCGCGACGGCCAGGGAGCCCTCGTTGTTGAAGCCCATGCGGTTGATCAGCGCGCGGTCCTTCACGAGCCGGAACAGCCGCTTCTTGGGGTTGCCCGGCTGGGCCTCCCCGGTGACCGTGCCGATCTCGACGTGGTCGAAGCCGAGCATCGACATGCCGTCGATCGCGACCGCGTTCTTGTCGAAGCCGGCGGCGAGCCCGAAGGGCCCGTGCATGCGCAGCCCGAAGGCCTCCGTGCGCAGCTCCTCGTAGCGGGGCGCGAGGGCGGCGGCGACGAAGGTGCGCAGGACGGGGATGCGGGCGGCGAGGCGGATCCAGCGGAAGGCGAGGTGGTGGGCCTGCTCCGGGTCCATCCGTTTGAAAACCAGACGGAAGAAAAGCTTGTACATGTCGGTGTCCTCTTGAAGTCTCAGGCGACCTCATGAAGAGGGGGACACCGTTTCCGGTGTCCCCCTCGGGGCTGCTAGTCGCGGGCCGCGGTCAGGTGTTCCGCGTGTTCCTGGAGCGAACGGACGCCCACGTCACCGTGGTTGAGGGCGTCGATGCCCTGGACGGCCGCCGCGAGCGCCTGGACCGTCGTCAGGCACGGGACCGACCGCGCCACGGCCGCCGTACGGATCTCGTAGCCGTCGAGGCGGCCGCCGGTGCCGTACGGAGTGTTGACGATGAGGTCGACCTCGCCGTCGTGGATGTGCTGGACGATGGTCTTCTCGCCGTTCGGGCCGGTGCCCTCGGACTGCTTGCGCACGACGGTGGCGTTGATGCCGTTGCGCTTGAGGACCTCCGCGGTGCCCGAGGTGGCGAGCAGCTCGAAGCCGTGGGCGACGAGTTCGCGGGCCGGGAAGATCATCGAGCGCTTGTCGCGGTTGGCGACCGAGATGAACGCGCGGCCCTTGGTGGGCAGCGGGCCGTAGGCTCCCGCCTGCGACTTGGCGTACGCCGTGCCGAAGACGGAGTCGATGCCCATGACCTCGCCGGTGGAGCGCATCTCCGGGCCGAGGACGGTGTCGACACCGCGGCCGTGGATGTCCCGGAAGCGGGACCACGGCATGACGGCCTCCTTGACGGAGATCGGCGCGTCGAGCGGGAGCTCGCCGCCGTCGCCGTTCGCCGGGAGCAGGCCCTCGGCGCGCAGCTCGGCGATGGTGGCGCCCAGGGAGATCCGGGCGGCGGCCTTCGCCAGCGGCACAGCGGTCGCCTTCGAGGTGAAGGGGACGGTGCGGGACGCGCGCGGGTTGGCTTCGAGCACGTAGAGGATGTCGCCCGCCATCGCGAACTGGATGTTGATCAGTCCGCGGACGCCGACGCCCTTGGCGATGGCCTCCGTGGAGGCGCGCAGCCGCTTGATGTCGAAGCCGCCGAGCGTGATCGGCGGCAGGGCGCACGCCGAGTCGCCGGAGTGGATGCCGGCCTCCTCGATGTGCTCCATGACGCCGCCGAGGTAGAGCTCCTGGCCGTCGTAGAGCGCGTCGACGTCGATTTCGATGGCGTCGTCGAGGAAGCGGTCGACGAGGACCGGCCGGGAGGGGCTGATCTCGGTCGACTCGGCGATGTAGGACGCGAGGCGGGTCTCGTCGTAGACGATCTCCATGCCGCGTCCGCCGAGGACGTACGACGGCCGCACCAGGACCGGGTAGCCGATCTCGTCGGCGATGGCCTTGGCCTCGGCGAAGGTGGTGGCGGTGCCGTGCTTGGGGGCCGGCAGGCCCGCCTCGGCGAGCACCCGGCCGAAGGCACCGCGGTCCTCGGCGGCGTGGATCGCCTCCGGCGAGGTGCCCACGATCGGCACGCCGTTGTCCTTCAGCGCCTGCGAGAGGCCCAGCGGGGTCTGGCCCCCGAGCTGGACGACCACGCCCGCCACCGGGCCGGCCTGCTGCTCGGCGTGGACGATCTCCAGCACGTCTTCCAGCGTCAGCGGCTCGAAGTACAGGCGGTCGGAGGTGTCGTAGTCCGTGGAGACGGTCTCCGGGTTGCAGTTGACCATCACCGTCTCGTAGCCCGCGTCGCTCAGCGCGAAGGAGGCGTGGACGCAGGAGTAGTCGAACTCGATGCCCTGACCGATGCGGTTGGGGCCGGAGCCCAGGATGATGACCGCGGGCTTCTCGCGGGGCGCGACCTCGGTCTCCTCGTCGTAGGAGGAGTAGAAGTACGGCGTCTTCGCGGCGAACTCGGCGGCGCAGGTGTCGACCGTCTTGTAGACCGGGCGGATGCCCAGCGCGTGCCGGACCTCGCGGACGACGTCCTCGCGCAGGCCGCGGATCTCTGCGACCTGCTGGTCGGAGAAGCCGTGCCGCTTGGCCTCGGCCAGCAGCTCGCGGGTCAGCTCGGGAGCCTCGGCGAGCTCGTCCGCGATCTCCTTGATGAGGAAGAGCTGGTCGACGAACCAGGGGTCGATCTTCGTGTACTCGAAGACCTCCTCCTGGGTGGCGCCGGCGCGGATGGCCTGCATGACGGTGTTGATACGGCCGTCGGTCGGGCGGACGGCCTCTTCGAGCAGCTGCGTCTTGTCGCCGGGCTCGCCGACGAAGGTGAACTGGCTGTTCTTCTTCTCCAGCGAGCGCAGCGCCTTCTGGAAGGCCTCGGTGAAGTTGCGTCCGATGGCCATGGCCTCGCCGACCGACTTCATGGTGGTGGTGAGCGTGGAGTCGGCCTGGGGGAACTTCTCGAAGGCGAAGCGCGGGGCCTTCACGACCACGTAGTCGAGCGTCGGCTCGAAGGAGGCCGGAGTCTCCTGCGTGATGTCGTTCGGGATCTCGTCGAGCGTGTAGCCGACGGCCAGCTTGGCGGCGATCTTGGCGATCGGGAAGCCGGTCGCCTTGGAGGCCAGGGCCGAGGACCGCGACACGCGAGGGTTCATCTCGATGACGATCACGCGACCGTCCTCGGGGTTCACGGCGAACTGGATGTTGCAGCCGCCGGTGTCGACGCCGACCTCGCGGATGACGGCGATGCCGATGTCGCGCAGGATCTGGTACTCGCGGTCGGTCAGCGTCATCGCGGGCGCGACGGTGATGGAGTCGCCGGTGTGCACGCCCATGGGGTCGAAGTTCTCGATGGAGCAGACGACCACGACGTTGTCGTGCTTGTCGCGCATCAGCTCCAGCTCGTACTCCTTCCAGCCGAGGATGGACTCCTCCAGGAGCACCTCGGTGGTGGGCGAGAGGGTCAGGCCCTGGCCGGCGATGCGGCGCAGCTCCTCCTCGTCGTGCGCGAAGCCGGAGCCGGCCCCGCCCATGGTGAAGGAGGGGCGGACGACGACCGGGTAGCCGCCGAGCGTCTCGACGCCCTTGAGAACGTCGTCCATGGAGTGGCAGATGACCGAGCGGGCGGACTCGCCGTGGCCGATCTTCTGGCGGACGGCCTCGACGACCTCCTTGAAGAGGTCGCGGTCCTCGCCCTTGTTGATGGCCTCGACATTGGCGCCGATCAGCTCGACGCCGTACTTGTCGAGGGTGCCCGCCTCGTGCAGCGAGATGGCCGTGTTGAGGGCCGTCTGACCGCCCAGGGTGGGCAGGAGCGCGTCGGGGCGCTCCTTGGCGATGATCTTCTCGACGAACTCCGGGGTGATCGGCTCGACGTACGTGGCGTCGGCGATCTCCGGGTCGGTCATGATCGTCGCCGGGTTGGAGTTGACGAGGATGACCCGCAGGCCTTCGGCGCGCAGGATGCGGCACGCCTGGGTGCCGGAGTAGTCGAACTCGGCGGCCTGGCCGATGACGATCGGGCCGGAGCCGATGACCAGGACGGACTGGATATCGGTGCGCTTAGGCACGCTGGCCCTCCATCGAGACTGTGCTCATCAAAGACGTGAAGCGGTCGAACAGGTAGGCGGCGTCGTGCGGGCCCGCTGCCGCTTCGGGGTGGTACTGGACGCTGAAGGCCGGCTGGTCGAGGAGCTGCAGACCCTCCACCACGTTGTCGTTGAGGCAGACGTGGGAGACCTCGGCGCGGCCGTAGGGGGTGTCGGAGACCTTGTCGAGCGGGGCGTCGACGGCGAAGCCGTGGTTGTGCGCGGTGACCTCGACCTTGCCGGTCGTGCGGTCCTGCACCGGCTGGTTGATGCCGCGGTGGCCGTACTTCAGCTTGTAGGTGCCGAACCCGAGGGCGCGGCCCAGGATCTGGTTGCCGAAGCAGATGCCGAAGAGCGGGGTCTTGCGCTCCAGTACGCCCTGCATGACGGAGACGGCGTGGTCGGCGGTGGCCGGGTCACCGGGACCGTTGGAGAAGAAGACGCCGTCGGGGTTGACCGCGTACACATCCTCGACGGTCGCCGTGGCGGGCAGCACGTGCACCTCGATGCCGCGCTCGGCCATGCGGTGCGGGGTCATGCCCTTGATACCGAGGTCGATGGCGGCGACGGTGAACTTCTTCTCACCGATCGCCGGGACGACGTACGCCTCCTTGGTGGCGACCTCGGCGGACAGGTCGGCGCCCTTCATCTCGGGGGCCTGGCGGACCTCGGCGAGCATGGTGCCCTCGTCGGGCAGCGCGTTGCCGGAGAAGATGCCGACGCGCATGGCGCCGCGCTCGCGCAGATGACGCGTGAGCGCGCGCGTGTCGATGCCGGAGATCCCGACGACGCCCTGGTGGCGCAGCTCCTCGTCCAGGGAGCGGCGGGAGCGCCAGTTGGACGGCACGCGCGCGGGGTCGCGCACGACGTATCCGGCGACCCAGATCTGCTTGCTCTCCGGGTCCTCGTCGTTGACGCCGGTGTTGCCGACGTGCGGGGCGGTCATCACGACGACCTGGCGGTGGTACGAGGGGTCGGTCAGGGTCTCCTGGTAGCCGGTCATACCGGTCGAGAAGACCGCCTCGCCGAAGGTCACCCCCACGGCCCCGTAGGCGCGACCGCGGAAGATCCGGCCGTCCTCCAGGACGAGTACGGCGGGAACCTTGGCGGCTCCCCTGGTGGAGGTTGTCATCGTGCGCCTTCCGTCTTGTTGATCATGTGGTTCAGGGTCTCGACCCACTCGGTGTGCTCGGCCGCACGGTCGGAGCGGAACCCGGAGTCGATCAGCCGCTCGCCGTGCGCCCAGGTCACCACGAGCAGGCCGCCCTCGGTCAGCACCTTGCCGGCGATGCCCTTGTCGAGCCGGGCCTCGCGCAGTTGCGCGGCCGGGACGAAGAAATCGCTCGCACCGGGGCGTACGACATCCAGTCCCGCGTCCGTCAGGGTGAGCTCGACCCGGCTGCGGGTGCCCAGGCCGTGCGCCACGATGCGGTCGAGCCACTGCCCGGCGGTGGTGGAGCCGTGATAGCGGCCGCTCATCGTCAGTCTCGCCTCGCCGGGCTCGTCCGGCGCGCTGGGCAGCTCCGGCAGGTCGCCCTGGAGCGTGCCGCGCCACTTCCAGCCCTCGCGCATCAGCCAGTAGACGAGCGCGATGAACAGGGCGAGTCCCACGAGCCAGCCGACACGGGCGGCCCAGTCGGTGACCTCGGCCGACTTCTTCTCGGCTGCGAGCAGGATTACAGGTGTCACGTGAGCTTCCCGTCGACGAGCGTGGCCTTGCCCCGGAGCCACGTGTGCGTGACACGGCCCGGCAGCTCACGCCCCTCGTACGGAGTGTTGCGGCTGCGCGAGGCGAAGCCCGCGGGGTCCACGGACCCACGGTATTCCGTGTCGACGAGCGTGAGGTTGGCGGGCTCACCAGCCGAGACGGGACGCCCGTGTCCCTTGGCCTGCCCGATCCGGGCGGGCTTGAAGGACATGCGGTCGGCGACCCCGGCCCAGTTGATCAGCCCGGTGTCCACCATCGTCTCCTGCACCACTGACAACGCGGTCTCCAGCCCGACCATCCCCATGGCGGCGGCGGCCCACTCGCAGTCCTTGTCCTCGTGCGGGTGCGGGGCGTGGTCGGTGGCGACGATGTCGATCGTGCCGTCGGCGAGCGCCTCACGCAGGGCCATCACGTCGCGCTCGGTGCGCAGCGGCGGGTTGACCTTGTAGACCGGGTTGTACGTCCGCACCAGCTCATCGGTGAGGAGCAGGTGGTGCGGGGTGACCTCGGCGGTGACGTCGATGCCGCGGGACTTGGCCCAGCGGACGATCTCGACCGAGCCGGCGGTCGAGAGGTGGCAGATGTGGACGCGGGACCCCACGTGCTCGGCGAGCAGCACATCCCGGGCGATGATCGATTCTTCGGCCACCGCGGGCCAGCCCCCGAGCCCCAGCTCGGCGGAGACGATGCCCTCGTTCATCTGGGCGCCCTCGGTCAGCCGGGGCTCCTGCGCGTGCTGGGCGACGACCCCGCCGAAGGCCTTCACGTACTCCAGCGCCCGGCGCATGATCACGGCGTCGTCGACGCACTTGCCGTCGTCGGAGAAGACGGTGACACCGGCGGCCGACTCGTGCATGGCGCCCAGCTCGGCCAGCTTCTTGCCCTCCAGGCCGACGGTGACGGCGCCGATGGGCTGCACATCGCAGTAGCCGTGCTCCTGGCCGAGCCGGTAGACCTGCTCGACGACGCCGGCGGTGTCGGCGACGGGGAAGGTGTTGGCCATGGCGAACACGGCCGTGTAGCCGCCGCTCGCCGCCGCGCGCGTGCCGGTCAGCACGGTCTCGGAGTCCTCGCGGCCGGGCTCGCGCAGATGGGTGTGCAGGTCGACGAGGCCCGGCAGGAGGACCTTGCCGGCCGCCTCGACGACCTCGGCACCCTCGTCACTCAGACCGACGCCCACCTCTGCGATGGTCGGGCCGTCGATCAGGACGTCCTGCGGCTCGCCGCCGAGCACCTTCGCACCACGGATCAGGATCTTGCTCATGGGTCCTACTTCTCCTCGGAACCGGCGGGGCGGGTGTGGGTGACGGCGGGTTCGTTCCCACCGAGCAGCAGATACAGAACGGCCATCCGGATGGAGACTCCGTTTGCGACCTGCTCGACGACGGTGCAGCGCTCGGAGTCGGCGACCTCGGCGGTGATCTCCATGCCGCGGACCATCGGGCCGGGGTGCATCACGATGGCGTGCTCCGGCATCCTCGCCATGCGGTCGCCGTCGAGGCCGTAGCGCCGCGAGTACTCGCGCTCGGTCGGGAAGAACGCGGCGTTCATGCGCTCGCGCTGCACACGCAGCATCATCACCGCGTCGGACTTGGTGAGAGTGGAGTCGAGGTCGTACGACACCTCGCAGGGCCAGGTCTCGACCCCGACCGGCACCAGCGTGGGCGGCGCGACGAGGGTGACCTCGGCGCCCAGCGTGTGCAGCAGGTCGACGTTGGAGCGGGCGACCCGGCTGTGCAGCACGTCGCCGACGATCGTGATCCGCTTGCCGGACAGGTCCTGCCCTATCCCGGCGTCCCGGCCGACCAGGCGGCGGCGCATGGTGAACGCGTCGAGCAGGGCCTGGGTGGGGTGCTGGTGGGTGCCGTCGCCGGCGTTGATGACGGCCGCGTCGATCCAGCCGGAGTTGGCGAGGCGGTAGGGAGCGCCGGAGGCGCCGTGCCGGATGACCACGGCGTCGACGCCCATGGCCTCCAGGGTCTGCGCGGTGTCCTTCAGGGACTCTCCCTTGGAGACGCTCGACCCCTTGGCGGTGAAGTTGATGACGTCCGCGGACAGGCGCTTCTCGGCGGCTTCGAAGGAGATGCGCGTGCGCGTGGAGTCCTCGAAGAAGAGGTTGACGATCGTGCGGCCGCGCAGGGTCGGCAGTTTCTTGATCGGCCGGTCGGCGACCCGGGCCATCTCCTCGGCGGTGTCGAGGATCAGGACGGCGTCGTCGCGGGTGAGGTCGGCGGCCGAGATGAGATGACGCTGCATCTTTCAGGCTCCGTAAGGCAGTTCAGGTTTTCGGGAGGCCGGGGGTCTGGGGGTGTCCCCCAGAAAGCACAGCCGGGCAGACGGGCTCGCGCAGAGCGCACGGAACAGACGTACGGCGGTGACGTACGCGCGCGTGCTACTGCTGCTCGCCCGGGGCGGCCGGCTTCGCACCGAGCAGCACGGTGTCCCGACCGTCCTCCTCGGCGAGCTGGACCTTGACCGTCTCCCGCAGCGACGTGGGGAGGTTCTTGCCGACGTAGTCGGCGCGGATGGGCAGTTCGCGGTGACCGCGGTCGACGAGGACCGCGAGCTGCACCGCGCGCGGACGCCCGATGTCGTTCAGGGCGTCGAGGGCCGCGCGGATGGTGCGGCCGGAGAAGAGCACGTCGTCGACGAGGACGACCAGGCGGCCGTCGATGCCGTCACCTGGGATGTCGGTCCGGGCCAGCGCACGCGGCGGATGCATGCGCAGGTCGTCGCGGTACATGGTGATGTCGAGAGAACCCACCGGGATCTTGCGGTCGGTGATCTCCTCCAGCTTGGCGGCGAGCCGCTGGGCGAGGAAGACCCCTCGGGTCGGAATGCCGAGGAGCACCACGTCGTCGGCGCCCTTGGCGCGCTCGACGATCTCGTGGGCGATGCGGGTCAACACCCGCGCGATGTCGGGGCCTTCGAGAACCGGCCGCGCATCGGACGCCGGAATTCCGGCCGTGTCCTGCTTGTCCATACGAAACGGACCTCCTTCTCCGCCTCACGGGACGGACCTTAAAGGACGTCGGATTTGCGCCATCCACGGTAGCAGGCCACGACGACGCCCCTGATCACCCCCCTGGCGTAATCGGCCACTGCGATCACGGAAGAGTCGGTGTGGACCATTCGGCTTGACGCAGAAGAGTCACGCTGCGTAACCTCACAGTGAGTTACCAGACGCGCGGTTCGGAACCTCTTCGGCCGCGTCGACACAGTGTCCGGGGAGCTATATGTCCAGCGAATACGCCAAACAGCTCGGGGCCAAGCTCCGGGCCATCCGCACCCAGCAGGGCCTTTCCCTCCACGGTGTCGAGGAGAAGAGTCAGGGACGCTGGAAGGCGGTCGTGGTCGGTTCGTACGAGCGCGGCGACCGTGCCGTGACCGTACAGCGCCTCGCCGAACTGGCGGATTTCTATGGGGTCCCGGTGCAGGAGCTCCTGCCGGGCACCACCCCGGGCGGCGCCGCCGAGCCGCCGCCGAAGCTGGTCCTGGACCTGGAGCGGCTGGCGACCGTGCCGGCCGAGAAGGCGGGCCCGCTGCAGCGCTATGCGGCGACGATCCAGTCGCAGCGCGGTGACTACAACGGCAAGGTGCTGTCGATCCGCCAGGACGACCTGCGCACACTCGCCGTCATCTACGACCAGTCCCCCTCGGTCCTCACCGAGCAGCTGATCAGCTGGGGCGTGCTGGACGCGGACGCGCGCCGCGCCGTCGCCCACGAAGAGGTCTGACATCGTCCGAGACCCCTTGGGGGCTCTCAGCAGAAACGTGCCGCCGGGGTGGCTGGAACTTCACGGTTCCAGCCGCCCCGGCGGCTTTCTGCGGCCCTCGGGGGCCACGCGGGTACGGGAACGCCAGGGGGCCCGCAGCAGTCACGCTGCGGGCCCCCTGGCAATGCCTGCCTCTTATGACCTGGAGTGCAAAAGGTCGTTACGCCTCGTCCCGGCGCAGTGAGGGCTTCAGCTCCTTGAGACGGCCGAGCAGGCCGTTGACGAACGCGGGCGACTCGTCCGTGGAGAACTCCTTCGCCAGCTGCACCATCTCGTCCAGCACGACGGCGTCCGGGATCTCGTCGGCCCAGATCAGCTCGTAGGCGCCGAGCCGCAGGACGTTGCGGTCCACGACCGGCATCCGGTCGAGCGTCCAGCCGACCGAGTACTGCGCGATCAGCTCGTCGATGCGCTTCGCGTGCTTCGCGTAGCCCTCGACCAGCTGCATCGTGTACTCGCTCACCGGCGGCTGGCGGGTGTCGTCCCGGGACAGCCGGATCCAGTCCGCGAGGACCGTCAGGACATCGGCGCCGCGCTGGTCGCCCTCGAAGAGGATCTGGAAGGCGCGCTTGCGGGCCGTGTTGCGGGCAGCCACGGTTAGCTGTTCACCCGGCCGAGGTAGTCGCTCGTACGGGTGTCGACCTTGATCTTCTCACCGGTGGTGATGAAGAGCGGGACCTGGATCTGGTGGCCGGTCTCCAGCGTGGCGGGCTTCGTGCCTCCGGTGGAGCGGTCGCCCTGCAGGCCCGGCTCGGTCTCCTGGACGACGAGCTCGACGGCGGCCGGGAGCTCCACGAAGAGCACCTCGCCCTCGTGCTGCGCGACGGTGGCGGTGAAGCCCTCGACGAGGAAGTTGGCGGCGTCGCCGACAGCCTTGCGGTCGACCATGAGCTGGTCGTAGGTCTCCATGTCCATGAAGACGAAGTACTCGCCGTCCATGTACGAGAACTGCATGTCGCGCTTGTCGACAGTGGCCGTCTCGACCTTGACGCCGGCGTTGAACGTCTTGTCGACGACCTTGCCGGAGAGCACGTTCTTCAGCTTGGTGCGCACGAAGGCCGGGCCCTTGCCGGGCTTGACGTGCTGGAACTCGACGACGGACCACAGCTGGCCGCCTTCGAGCTTGAGCACCAGGCCGTTCTTGAGGTCGTTCGTGGAAGCCACGGTTGCGGAATCTCCTGGACTGACGTGGACGACCCCGGCGCACGCACCTGCCTAGAGTGCGAGCAGCTCCTTGGTCGTGATGGTGAGTAGCTCGGGTCCGCCGTCCGCCTCGGGGCGGACGACGAGCGTGTCATCGATCCGGACGCCGCCCCGGCCCGGGAGGTGGACCCCCGGTTCGACGGTGACCGGCACGCAAGCGTCCAGTTTACCCATGGCCGCGGGGGCCAGCTGCGGGTCCTCGTCGATTTCGAGCCCCACCCCGTGCCCCGTCAGGGCCGGGAGCCCCTCCGCGTACCCCGCGGAATCCAGCACCTGACGTGCGGCGCGGTCCACATCGCGGCAGGCCGCGCCGGGCACCAGCGACTCCCGTCCGGCGCGCTGGGCGGCGAAGACGAGGTCGTAGAGGTCGATCTGCCAGTCCGCCGGAGACGTGCCGATGACGAAGGTGCGGCCGATCTCGCAGCGGTAGCCGCGGTAGGCGGCGCCCAGACAGACGGAGAGGAAGTCGCCCTCCTCGACCCGGCGGTCGGTGGGCCGGTGGGCGCGTCTGCCGGCGTTGGGGCCGGTGGCGACGGAGGTCGGGAAGGCGGGGCCGTCGGCGCCGTGGTCGACGAGTCGGCGCTCCAGCTCGAGCGCGAGATGCCGTTCCGTGCGGCCGACGAGGATGGACTCCAGGAGCTCACCGAGGGCCTGATCGGCGATTTCGGCGCCGATGCGCAGGCAGGAGATCTCCTCCTCGTCCTTGACGACCCTGAGCTGCTCCACGGCTCCACCGAGGTCGGTGAGCCGCAGCCGCGGGACGACCGAGCGGATCTCCCGGTGCCGGGCCACCGTGAGGTGGTGTTCCTCCACGGCGAGGGTGTCGGCGCGCTGGGCCTCGGCGAGGTCGGCGGCGGCGACCGCCGGATCACCCGCGCTGCCGGGCAGGGTCTGCACGCGCAGCGCCTCGTCCGGCCGGCCCTCGGCGGGGCGGTCGTCCGGCGGGCCGGCGCACAGCAGCAGATCGTCGGTCTTGCCCAGGAGCAGGACGGCGCCCCGCGGGGCGGTGCCCGCGAGGTAGCGGACATTGGCGGGCCGCGAGATCAGCGCGGCCTGGCTGCCGCCGGCCTTGCAGCGGTCTCGCAGCCTTGCTCGGCGGAGTGCGTACACCTCTGACATGAGATGAGCGTAGGAGCGGTGGGGGATTTGTGCCGGTTGGGGTGCCGATTGGGGGACGGGGGGTGCGACTGGGTGTTGTTTGCCGGGTGCGGGCCGGTGGGGGTTTCTCGCGCCCACGCGGCGGAGCCGCATGTCGAAACAGCCCCGCGCCCCTCAAGGCCCTCCGGTCCCCGGCGGCTACCAGTTCGGGGGGCTTGCAATTGATCGTGCCAGGACGTCGTCCAGGACCCGTGCCGTCTGCGGTACGTCCAGTTGGCTGTTGTCGATGATCGGGAGGCCCGAGCCGTACCAGCCCGCCATCCGGCCGTGGATGCGGGCGACCTCCTCGTCGGTGAGGCGGCGGTTGCCGGAGCGTTCCGCGTTGCGCTCCAGGACGATCTCCAGGCCGGGGAGGAGGACGACCGGGAGGAGACCGGGGCCCACATGGCGCTTCCAGCCGCCGAGGCCGACGACCGGACGGTCGGGGAAGACGGCGTCGTCGAGGATGCAGGAGATGCCGTTGGCCAGGAAGTTCCGGGCGGCGAAGCCGCAGGTGCGGCGGGCCAGGCGGTACTGCGCCTCCGAGTGGTCGTTCCACCCCGACTGGGGGTCTGCGAAGCCGGAGCGGACCCACTCTCGTACGTCGTCGAGGCTGATGTGGGCGGTGGGGACCCGGCGGTGGTCAGCCCAGTACTTGGCGACGCTCGTCTTGCCGGCGCCCGCGGGGCCGATGAGCAGCACGGCGAGGGTCGTGGCGGCGGGGTCGGGCGCGCTGGTGGCGGGCGGCGCGCTGGGCATCGCGACGGGGCCGCCCGGTGGCAGCGGGACATGGCCGGTGGTGTCCGGCGGCGGAGGCCCCGGGGCATGCTGCGGCGGGGGCGAGGGTGCCTGCGGGTAGCCCGGTGCCGGGGGCGGCGGGGGCACGGGGGCGGAGCCCTGGTGCGGGCCCGCCTGGTGCGGACCCGGCTGGTGCGGACCCGGCTGGTGTGCGGCCGGCGACCAGCCTCCGGCCGGTCCGTGCCCCGGCTGATGGGGCGGCGGCAGCGGAGAACCCACTGCGTGCTGCATCCGGTGCCACTCCGTCTCGTTCTTTTGGGCTCGGTTCACCTCCGGGACGCTGCAGCCGGTCCCGGTAGCCCGACCGTGCTCAGCCCTTCGGGCCTCCGCGCGCTCGACCTCTCGACACCGGCGCGTCCCTTCGGCTCGCTCGCCTCAGGCAATTGGCGCTGGCAGCGGGGCCCGAGGCCCGCTCCCTACCGAACGGTACCTGCCCCGGCCGCCGTTTGGTGAACGGCCGGGGGCGGCCCGAAGTGCCCATGTCCGTAAGGCAAATCGGGCGGATGACACTCCGGCGGACCTACTCGCCCACTTCGCCGTACGCGGCCAGCAGGACGGCCGGGTCGGGGCTCTCCAGGACGGTCGGCTTGGCCAGGCCGTCCAGGACGATGAAACGCAGCAGGTCGCCGCGGGACTTCTTGTCGACCTTCATCGTCTCCAGCAGCTTGGGCCACTGGTCGTAGCGGTAGTGCAGGGGAAGGCCGACGGATTCGAGGATCGTGCGGTGGCGGTCGGCCGTGGCGTCGTCCAACCTCCCTGCCAGGCGGCCGAGTTCGGCGGCGAAGTGCATGCCGACCGAGACGGCGGCGCCGTGCCGCCACTTGTAGCGTTCGTTCTTCTCGATGGCGTGGCCCAGGGTGTGCCCGTAGTTGAGGATCTCCCTGAGGCCCGCCTCCTTCAGGTCGGACGAGACGACCTCGGCCTTGACCCTGATGGAGCGCTCGATGAGCTCGGCGGTGTGCGGCCCTGCCGGGGTGCGAGCGGCCTGCGGGTCGGCCTCGATCAGCTCCAGGATGGCGGGATCAGCGATGAAGCCGGCCTTGATGATCTCGGCGAGCCCGGAGACGTAGTCGTTGACCGGCAGGGAGTCCAGGGCCGCCAGGTCGCACAGCACACCGGCGGGCGGGTGGAAGGCACCGACGAGGTTCTTGCCCTCGGCGGTGTTGATGCCGGTCTTGCCGCCGACCGCGGCGTCCACCATGGCCAGCACGGTGGTCGGGATCGCGATCCAGCGCACCCCGCGCAGCCAGGTGGCGGCCACGAACCCGGCCAGGTCGGTGGTGGCACCGCCGCCGACGCCGACGATGACGTCGGTGCGGGTGAACCCGGACTGGCCGAGCGCCTTCCAGCAGTAGGCGGCGACCTCGGCGGTCTTGGCCTCCTCCGCGTTCGGCACCTGGATGGCGACGGCCTCGAAGCCCTGCCCGGCCAGGTCGGCGCGGAGCGCGTCACCGGTCTCGGCGAGCGCCTCGGGGTGGACGACGGCGACCCGCTTGGCCTTGTCGCCGATCAACCCGCCGAGCTCGCCCAGGAGTTGACGGCCCACCAGAACCTCGTAGGGGTCGCTGCCCGCGCTCCCGCCGACCTGGATCCGGGTGACTGCCTCGCTCATGCTTCCTTCAACTCCAGTGCGTCCAGGGCTACTTGGGTGACCTCTTCGGGCGTACGGCCGTCGGTGGCCACGACTGCCGTGGCCACCTCCTCGTACAGCGACCGCCGTGCCTCCATCAGCTCGCGCCACTGCTTGCGCGGGTTGACCGCGAGCAGCGGACGGGCCGCGTTCAGCCCGGTGCGCTTGACGGCCTCCTCGACGTCCATCGAGAGGTAGACGACCCGCTGTCCGGCCAGCAAGGCGCGGGTGTCGGCGTCAAGGATGGAGCCGCCGCCCAGGGCGAGGACGCCGTCGTGCTCGGCCAGCGCCTTGTGCACGGCGGCCTTCTCGATCGCCCGGAAGGCCGGTTCGCCCTCGTCGACGAAGATCTCCGCGATCGAGCGGCCCTGCTCGGCCACGATGTCGTCGTCGGTGTCCCGGTAGGCCACGCCGAGCCGCTCGGCCAGCAACCGCCCGACGGTGGACTTGCCCACACCCATCGGACCGACCAGCACCACCTGCACAGCACTCACCGGATGGCCAGATTGTCGAGGTAGGACTGCACGTTGCGGCGGGTCTCGGTGACCGAGTCGCCGCCGAACTTCTCCGCCACCGCGTCCGCCAGCACCAGCGCCACCATGGCCTCCGCGACGATGCCGGCGGCCGGCACCGCGGACACGTCGGAGCGCTGGTGGTGCGCCTGCGTCGCCTCACCGGTGGTCACGTCGACGGTCTGCAGGGCGCGCGGCACGGTCGCGATCGGCTTCATGGCAGCGCGCACCCGCAGCAGTTCACCGGTGGTCAGACCGCCCTCGGTGCCACCCGAGCGGCCGGAGGTGCGCTTGATGCCCTCGGGCGTGCCCACGATCTCGTCGTGCGCCTTGGAGCCGGGCACCCGTGCCAGCTCGAACCCGTCGCCGATCTCGACACCCTTGATCGCCTGGATGCCCATGAGCGCGCCGGCGAGACGGGCGTCCAGCTTGCGGTCCCAGTGCACATGCGAGCCCAGGCCGACGGGGACGCCGTAAGCGAGGATCTCGACGACGCCACCGAGGGTGTCGCCGTCCTTGTGGGCCTGGTCCACCTCGGCCACCATCGCCTTCGACGCGTCCGCGTCGAGGCAGCGCAGCGGATCGGCGTCCAGCTTCTCGACGTCGGCCGGCGTCGGGTACACACCCTGCGGGGCCTTCACGGAGCACAGCTCGACGACGTGGCTGACGATCTCGATGCCGGCCGTCTCCTTCAGGTACGACCGGGCCACCGCGCCCAGCGCCACCCGGGCCGCCGTCTCCCGCGCCGAGGCGCGCTCCAGGATCGGCCGGGCCTCGTCGAAGCCGTACTTCTGCATGCCCGCGAGATCCGCGTGGCCGGGACGCGGACGGGTCAGCGGGGCATTGCGGGCCAGGCCCGCCAGAATCTCCGGGTCGACGGGATCGGCCGCCATGACCTGCTCCCACTTGGGCCACTCGGTGTTGCCCACCATGATCGCGACCGGGGAACCGAGAGTGAGGCCGTGCCGCACACCGCCGAGGAAGGTGACCTCGTCGCGCTCGAACTTCATGCGCGCACCGCGTCCATAACCGAGCCGGCGCCGGGCCAGGTGGTCCGCCACCATCTCCGTGGTGATCGGCACACCGGCGGGAAGACCCTCCAGCGTCGCCACGAGTGCGGGACCGTGGGACTCCCCCGCGGTCAGCCAGCGCAACCTGCTCAACGGTGCTCCTCAGTCGCTCGCGCCCTGGTACTGCCCTGCGTACGCGCGTCCTCGCGTACGGCGACGGCGCGACCAGGTGCGCGGCCCTGGCCCGCCACCCCCGATCCTCCCACGTCCGGGCGACGGGTCCGATCCGAGTCCGACAAACGGACAGATCAGCCCAGCTGGGCGGCCTCGCGCATGGCGGCGAGCGGAGAGCGCGGGTCGCCGGTGAACTGGCGGAACTGGAAGGCCGCCTGGTGCACCAGCAGGTCGAGGCCGCTGAGCACCTGCCCGCCTCGCTGCTGCCAGGCGGCGGCGAGCGGGGTGGGCCAGGGTTCGTAGAGCACGTCGAAGAGGGTGCCGACCTGTGCGGGGACCTGCGCGGCCAATGCGTCGGTGCCCCCGGCGGGCGTGGTCGAGATGACCACGGGCGCCTCGAAGGCCCGTACCGCTTCCGTCCAGTCGGCCGGGCGCACCTGCACGCCGAGCCGCTCGCCCCACTGCCGCATCTCGTCCGCGCGCCGCTCGCTGCGCACGTACACCGTGACCTCGCCGGAGCAGATCCGGGCGAGCGCGGCCAGGGCCGAGGAGGCGGTGGCACCGGCGCCCAGGATCGCCGCCGACTCGGCCTTCTCCACGCCCCGCTCGTGCAGCGCCGCCACCAGGCCGGGGATGTCGGTGTTGTCGCCGACCTTCCGCCCGTCGGGACGGAACACCACGGTGTTGACCGCCTCCACCGAGGCCGCCGTGTCGGTGATCTCGTCGAGCAGCGGGATCACCGCCCGCTTCAGCGGCATGGTCAGCGACAGCCCGGCCCACTCGGGGCCGAGCCGCGCGAAGAACCCGGGCAGCGCCGCCTCGTCGATCTCGAACCTGTCGTACGACCAGCCGTCCAGGCCGAGCGCCCGGTATCCCGCGTTGTGCAGCTGCGGGGACAGGGAGTGGGCGATGGGCGAGCCGAGCACGGCAGCCCTTCGGGTCGCAGTCATCAGTTCTTATTCCTCGACGCATTGAATTCGTCGACCAGCTTGTTGTGCTCGGCGAGCGTCTTGGTGAACTTGCTGGTCTTGCCGTCCAACGAGATGAAGTAGTACCAGCCGTCGTGCGTCGGGTCGAGCGCACCCTTGAGGGCCAGCTCGCCGGGGTTGTCGATCGGGCCGGGCGGCAGCCCCTTGACGTAGTACGTGTTGTACGGGTTGTTGTACTTCCGCAGCTCGGCGATGCTCAGGTCGATCTTCGTCTGGTTCTTGATGTAGTTGTACGTGGAGTCGAACTCCAGCGAACCGTAGGTCTCGGGGTTGCCCGGCTTGAGGCGGTTGTAGACGACCTCGGCCATCTTGCGGAAGTCGTCGTGGCTGGTGCCCTCGGCCTGCGCCAGGCTCGCCACGGTGAGCAGCTGCCAGGGGCTGCCGAGGCCCAGGCTCTTCGCCTTCTTCGTGAGGCCGAGTTCCTCGTACTTGTCGTTGGCCCGCGTGACCATGTCCTTCAGGACGTCCTCGGGCTTCTGACCCTTGCTGACCGCGTAGCTGGAGGGGTAGAGGAATCCTTCCAGCGGATCCTTCACGTTCGGGTGGTTCAGCGCCCAGGAGGGCAGGCCGAGGTTCTTGTAGTCCTGCTTCGCGACCTTGGCCGTGGTGCCCGCCGCCACGCCCAGACGCGCGTCGATCAGCTTGTAGATCGACGCGTTGCGCAAGCCCTCGGCGAGGACCAGGTTGCTGCGGCTCTTCGGGCTGAGCATCAGTTCGACCGCGCTGGCGGCCGACATCTGCTTCTGCAGCGTGTAGACGCCGTCCTGGATCTTCTTGCCGTCAGGGTTCGCCTGCTGCGCGTGGACGAACGCGTCGACGCTCTCGACGACGCCCATCTCCTTGAGCTTCTGGCCGATAACATAACCGCCGGCGCCCTTGGGGATGACGACGGTGACCAGCTTGCCGTTCCCGTCTCCCGCGTAGTCGGGAGACGGGCCGAAACGATCCTTGTAGAAGTGGTAGCCGAAGTAGCCGACCCCGGCGGTGCCTCCGGCGAAGATCACGACCAGCACGAGGCAGGCGCAGCCGCTGCGGCGCTTCTTGGGCTTCTTGCCGCCGCGGGCCTTGCGGCCGGCGCGCGGGTCGTCGTCCTCGTCCTCGTCGTCCTCGCCACCGGCGAAGAAGGCGTGTTCGCCCTGGTCGGGGCCCGGGTCCCAGTCGGTCTGCGGCGGCTCGGGCTCGGTCTGCCTGCGGCCGGGCGGCTCGGGCGGTGGGTACGCGTCGGGCGTGCCGTAGTAGTCGTGCTGCTCGCCGCCGTACGCGGCGGCCTGCTGGGCATACGGGTCCGAGGGATCCGTGTACTGGACATGCGTGTGCGTGCCGGTGCCCCAGCTGCCCTGGTCGTACGACTGCTGCTGGCCCTGACCTGCGTAGTACTGCTGGTCGTAGCCCTGGTACTGCTGCTGCGGGTAGTGCTGCGCCTGACCGTATGCGGACTGTTCGCCGTTGCCCCAGTCACCGTAGTGCTGCTGCTGCGGCTGCTCCGGATAGTGCTGTGGCTGGCCGCCGTAGGGGGACTGCGGGCCCGCCTGGGCCTGCTGTCCGCCCCATCCGTCGTTCCCGTACGACGACGGGTCCTCCGGATGCCACGGTTCGGAGCCTGGGCCCCGGCCATACTCAGTCATCGATCCCCTAGAGCCGCGAGGCGGCGGTCACGCGGCTTTCGGCCGGGTTCCGTCCCGCCTCTTGCTGTGCAGCCGCTGTTCGAACAGCGGCGCAGACGCGCGGAACGTTACCGTATCGCGATCAGATGACCACTTCGACGCCCTCGCCGGGTGCTTTACCTGACACCCGTTCGGATTCGAGGGCCTGCTGGAGGATGATCACAGCGGCTGCCTGGTCGATGACCGAGCGGCCCTTCTTCGACTTCACGCCCGAGGCGCGCAGTCCCTGACTGGCCGTCACCGTGGTCATCCGCTCGTCCACGAGCCGGACCGGGACGGGGGCGATGCCCTTCGCGAGCTCCTGTGCGAAGCCGCGAACCTTTGCCGCCGCGGGGCCCTCGCCCCCCTTGAGGGAGCGAGGGAGGCCGACGACGACCTCGATCGGCTCGTACTCCTCGACGAGTTGCTTGAGCCGTCGGTGAGCTGCAGGGAGGTCCCGGCCGGGGACCGTCTCCACCGGGGTGGCGAGGATCCCGTCGGGGTCGCACGAGGCGACCCCGATACGGGCGTCCCCGACGTCGATCGCGAGCCTGCGGCCTCTGCGCATCGTCACTTCGCGGTGTCCGTGACCAGCCGCTCGACGGCGTCCACGGCCTCGCCGATCGCGGCCGGGTTCTGGCCGCCGCCCTGGGCGACGTCCGGCTTGCCGCCACCGCCGCCGCCGAGGGTCTTGGCGGCCGTGCGGACCAGGTCGCCGGCCTTGAGACCGCGCTCGCGGGCGGCCTCGTTGGTGGCGATGACCGTGAGCGGCTTGCCGTTGTTGACCGTGAACAGGGCCACGACCGCGGCGCGTCCGCCCTGGATGCGGCCGCGCACGTCGAGGACCAGCTTGCGCAGGTCGTCGGGGGTCGTGCCGTCCGGGACCTGGCCGGTCACGACAGCGACGCCGCGGATGTCCTTGGCGGACTCGACGAGACCGGCGGCGGCCTGCAGCACCTTCTCGGCGCGGAACTTCTCGATCTCCTTCTCGGCGTCCTTCAGCTTGCCGAGCATGGCGGAGACCTTCTCGGGCAGTTCCTCGGGACGGCCCTTGAGCAGCTCGGTCAGCTGGTTGACGACCGTGTGCTCACGGGCAAGGAAGCTGTAGGCGTCGACACCGACCAGGGCCTCGATACGGCGGACACCCGAACCGATCGACGACTCGCCGAGCAGCTTGACCAGGCCGAGCTGGGCGGTGTTGTGCACGTGCGTGCCGCCGCACAGCTCCTTGGAGAAGTCGCCGATGGTCACCACGCGGACCCGCTCGCCGTACTTCTCACCGAACTCGGCGATGGCGCCCTGCTTCTTGGCCTCGTCGATGCCCATGACGTCCGCGCGGACGTCGAGGTCGCGGGCGAGCACCTCGTTGATCTTCTGCTCGACGTCGGTCATCACAGCCGTGGGCACGGCGGACGGCGAACCGAAGTCGAAGCGGAAGCGGCCGGGCTGGTTCTCGGAACCGGCCTGGGCGGCCGTCGGGCCGAGCGCGTCACGCAGCGCCTGGTGGGTGAGGTGGGTGGCGGAGTGGGCGCGGGCGATGGCCTTGCGGCGGCGGGCGTCGATGGAGGCGACGGCCTTGGCGCCGACGGTGACCTCGCCGACCTGGACGGTGCCCTTGTGGACGTAGACGCCCGGGACCGGCTTCTGGCAGTCGCGGATCTCGATGACGGCACCGGAGTCGACCTTGATCTTGCCGGTGTCGCCGATCTGGCCGCCGCCCTCGGCGTAGAACGGGGTGCGGTCGAGGACGATCTCGACCTCGTCGCCCTCGGTGGCGGCCGGCGAGGAGGCACCGTCGACGAGGATGCCGACGATGGTCGACTCGCCCTCGGTGTCGCTGTAGCCGATGAACTCGGTCTCGCCGGTCTTGTCTGCGATCTCACGATAGGCACCGGCACCGGCGTGGCCGGTCTTCTTGGCCTGGGCGTCCGCCTTGGCGCGCTCCCGCTGCTCCTTCATCAGGCGGCGGAAGCCCTCCTCGTCCACGGACAGGCCCTGCTCGGCGGCCATCTCCAGGGTGAGGTCGATGGGGAAGCCCCAGGTGTCGTGGAGCAGGAACGCCTTGTCGCCGGCGAGGACCGTGCCACCGGAGGCCTTGGTCTCGGTGACGGCGGTGTCGAGGATGTTGGTGCCGGCCTTCAGCGTCTTGAGGAACGCGTTCTCCTCGGCGAGGGCGACCTTCTCGATGCGCTCGCGGTCGGTGACCAGCTCGGGGTACTGCTGGCCCATCATGCCGATCACGGTGTCGATGAGGTCCAGGACGACCGGGCCGGTGGCGCCGAGCAGGCGCATGTTGCGGATGGCGCGGCGCATGATGCGGCGCAGGACGTAGCCACGGCCCTCGTTGCCCGGGGTCACGCCGTCGCCGATGAGCATCACGGACGTACGCATGTGGTCGGTGACCACGCGCAGGGAGACGTCCGAGTCGTGCGCGTCGCCGTATTCGACACCGGTCAGCTCGGTGGCCTTCTTGATGACGGCCATGGAGGTGTCGATCTCGTACATGTTCTGCACGCCCTGCAGAATCATCGCGAGCCGCTCGAGGCCGAGGCCCGTGTCGATGTTCTTGCTGGGGAGCTCGCCGAGGATCTCGAAGTTGTCCTTGCCGATGCCCTCGCCGCGCTCGTACTGCATGAACACGAGGTTCCAGATCTCCACGTACCGCTCGTCGTTGACGGCGGGGCCGCCCTCGACGCCGAACTCGGGGCCGCGGTCGTAGTTGATCTCGGAACAGGGGCCACAGGGTCCGGGGACGCCCATGGACCAGTAGTTGTCCTTCATGCCGAGGCGCTGGATGCGCTCCTTGGGCACGCCGACGACCTCGTGCCAGATGCGCTCGGCCTCGTCGTCGTCCTTGTAGACGGTGATCCACAGACGGTCGGCCTCCAGGCCGTAACCGCCCTTGTCCTGGGGCGTGGTGAGCAGCTCCCAGGCGTACTTGATGGCGCCTTCCTTGAAGTAGTCGCCGAAGGAGAAGTTGCCGCACATCTGGAAGAAGGTGCCGTGCCGGGTGGTCTTGCCGACCTCTTCGATGTCCGGCGTGCGCACGCACTTCTGCACGCTGGTGGCGCGCGGGAAGGGCGGCTTGACCTCACCCAGGAAGTAGGGCTTGAAGGGCACCATGCCGGCGGGGACCAGGAGCAGAGTCGGGTCGTCCGCGATGAGCGACGCCGAAGGGACGACGGTGTGACCGCGCTCCTCGAAGAAGCTCAGCCAGCGGCGGCGAATCTCGGCCGACTCCATCAGTGGTCCTCATTCCGGTTGTACGAGTTGTTCGAGTACGTCTGGTACGTCGAGCCCTCGACGTACTTCGGGCTGTTGCGGTTCTCGATGGCGGGGTACCGCCGGGGCGCGGGGAGTTCGGGGGCTGCGTTGATACCGAGGGCCTCCCCCAGCTCCTCCTCGCGCAGGGCCATGTTGTCCCGGACGTCCAGCGCGAAGCCGACCGCGCGGTCCTTGAGCCGGTGACCGGCCTCGAGCGCCTTGTTGGCCGCGGAGGCCGCAAGGTTCTCGGGGGTCAGCTGCTTGAGCTTGCGATTGACCTTGGTGGTGGCCCACACACCGGCGGCGACGCCCGTGGTGAACCAGAACGTACGACGGAACATCGCTGGTCTCAGTCCCTCTTCCCACGGAGGTTTCGCTTGCCCCGCCGCGCGGCCGGGACGGTCCGGCCCACGATCACGGTACGCCTGGACTCCTTGGCGGGCACGTCGTCCCGGCGGGCGCCCAGGGCCCGGCGGACGCCGTAGCCGAACGCCGCGACCTTGACCAGGGGACCGCCGAAGGTGGAGGCGACGGTGGTCGACAGCGCCGACGCGTTCGACGTCACCTCCTGGACGTCCGTGGCGATCGCGTCGACCCGGTCGATCTGGGTCTGCGCGGAGCGCACCGCCGCGGAGGCGTCGGCCAGCAGCGGGACGGCCTGGTCGGTCACGTCCGCCACCAGCTTGGTGGTCGCCTTGAGCGTCTGGGCCACCCTCGCCAGCGCGACGGCGAGGAAGGAGACCAGGATCGCCCAGAAGACGGCCACCAGGATCCCGGCCACCTCTCCACCGGACACCACGCGCACCCGCTCCCTGGAACATGCCTGAACATCGAAAAGTCGTAGGCCGAGCCTATCGCGCCGGGGACGGGGCTCCGCACCGGATTACCGTCAGCGCGCTGCCGAGTTGCGCGAAGCGATTGTACGGACTGAATACGGGTCAGTACGCTCCGTATTTCGTGCGGGATCAGTGCGGCGGCGGCTCCGTGCACGGCAATCTCCCCCTGGGGCTCCATGCGTTCATGGGACGCTCGGCCGAACTCGCCGGGCTGGAGGGGGCGCTCGGCGCGGGCGGCCGTGCGGTGCGCGCCGCGCGAGACGCTGCTCGCGCTCCACCGCCGAGCGTCAACCCCCCGGTCGTACTGGACGTTTCGAGCATCTGGTGGAGGCGTGTGCCGGTCTGGTGGGCGAGTTTGCGCTGGCGCCCGCCACCGGACCCTGTGGCCGGCCATCGGCTGGAGCCATGAACTGTGCACGCCCGAGGAGCGGTTGCCGTGGTCGCGGCCGCACATGCACGAACCCGCCGCCTCCCGCGCCCACAAGGGCGGGGAGACGGCGGGCTGAGGTGGTGCTACCGCCTGCTGGTGATCAGCGGGCGTAGTACTCGACGACGAGCTGCTCGTCGCAGATCACCGGGATCTCCTTGCGGTTCGGCTCACGGTCCAGGCGGAACGCCAGGGCCTTGAGGTTCACCTGGAGGTAGCGCGGGGTCTCGCCCTCGGGGGCGAAGCCGCCCTCACGGGCGATGGAGAAGAGGGTCTTCTCGCGGCTGCGCTCGCGGACCATCACGACGTCGTCGGGACGGACGCGGAAGGAGGGCTTGTCGACCTTCTGGCCGTTGACCTCGATGTGGCCGTGCACGACCATCTGACGGGCCTGGTAGATGGTGCGGGCGATGCCCGAACGCAGGACCAGGGCGTCGAGACGGCGCTCGAGCTCGATGATCAGGGCCTCACCGGTCTTGCCCTGGACCTTGGAGGCACGCTCGTAGGCGCGGACGAGCTGGCGCTCGGACACGTCGTACTGCGCGCGCAGACGCTGCTTCTCGAGCAGACGGACCTTGTAGTCCGAGTTCTGCTTGCGGCCGCGGCCGTGCTCACCCGGCGGGTAGGGGCGGGCCTCGAAGTACTTGACGGCCTTCGGGGTCAGCGCGATGCCGAGGGCACGCGACTTCTTGACCTTGGGGCGGGACTGGTTCGCCACAATCTCTCATTTCTCAGTGTTCGGCTTGTCAGAGTTGAGGGAGGTCGCATCCGCAGCCGGGGAAACCCGCCGGGTCCGTTGCCGGGCCTGGTGGGCAGCCGCTCCCCTGGTCTGGGCACATATGTGCAGCACGCGAGTGGCCCACCGACCGGTCCCGCCGTGCGACGAGTGGTGGTGGGCTGCCCGCGACACCATTCGAACGGTGCGCGACGCTCCTGGAATCCGGTCCGGGGACCGGGCTCCGGCTGACCGTCCCGTTCTGACTGCACGGGACACAGCACTCCAAGGGAGTCTACAGGGCGCTCAGGACCGCTTGCGACCGAGGTGCTGTCGGGTCCATTCGACCGCGTCCGCGTACCGGGCCTCGGCCCCGTGTCTGGTGGGGGTGTAGTACTCGCGGTCCTTGAGGGCATCCGGGGCGTACTGCTGCTCGGCGATGCCCTCCGCCAGGTCGTGCGGGTACACGTACCCCTGCGCGTGCCCCAGCTTGGCGGCGCCCTTGTAGTGCCCGTCGCGCAGATGCGGGGGCACCGGACCCGCAAGACCCTTGCGTACGTCTTCCATGGCGGCGCCGATCGCCGTCGTAGCGGCGTTCGACTTCGGGGCCAGGGCGAGGGCGATGGTGGCGTGGCTGAGGGTGAGGGCGGCCTCGGGGAAGCCGATCATGGCGACGGCCTGGGCGGCCGCGACGGCGATCGGCAGGGCGTTCGGGTCGGCGAGGCCGATGTCCTCGCTGGCGGAGATCATCAGGCGGCGGGCGATGAACCGGGGGTCCTCACCGGCCTCGATCATGCGGGCCAGGTAGTGCAGCGCGGCGTCCACGTCGGAGCCGCGGATGGACTTGATGAGGGCGCTGGCGACGTCGTAGTGCTGGTCGCCGTCACGGTCGTACTTCACCGCCGCCCGGTCGACCGTCTCCTCCAGGGTCGTGAGGGAGATCTCCGTCTCGCCCTTGTCGAGGGCGGCTCCTGCGGCCGCCTCCAGTGCGGTCAGGGCGCGGCGGGCGTCACCGCCGGCGATGCGCAGAAGGTGGTCCTCGGTGTCCTCGGGGAGGGTGACGGCGTCCTTCAGGCCGCGCTCGTCGCTCAGCGCGCGCTTGAGCAGCCCCCGGACGTCGTCGTCGGTGAGGGGTTCGAGGGTGAGGAGGAGGGAGCGGGACAGGAGCGGGGAGATCACCGAGAAGTACGGGTTCTCCGTGGTCGCCGCGATCAGCGTCACCCAGCGGTTCTCGACCGCCGGGAGGAGGGAGTCCTGCTGGGCCTTGCTGAAGCGGTGGATCTCGTCGAGGAAGAGGACGGTCTCCTTGCCGAAGCCGCCCGTGGCCCGGCGGGCGCCGTCGATGACCGCGCGGACCTCCTTGACGCCCGCGGTGATCGCCGAGAGCTCGACGAAGCGCTTGTTGGTGGCCTTGGAGACGACGTACGCCAGGGTCGTCTTTCCGGTGCCGGGCGGGCCCCAGAGGATCACCGAGGACGGTCCCGCGGGCCCGCCCGCGCCCTCGCCGACCAGGCGGCGCAGGGGCGAACCGGGCTTCAGCAGGTGCTGCTGGCCCACCACCTCGTCGAGGGTGCGCGGGCGCATCCGCACCGCCAGGGGACTGCCGGTCGGGTCCTTCTCCTGGCGTTCTTCTGCGGCTGCGGTGAACAGGTCGGGCTCCACGTCCAAAACCCTAAATCACCGGACTGACAATCCCCTCGGGCCCGGGAAGCCCGGAGCCTCGAAGCCGGGGCTCAGCTGGTCCAGAAGTCCCACCAGCGGGTCAGCACCAGCATGCCGATGATGCCGACGTGCAGCACGGGCAGCACCCAGGTGAACTCGCCGAAGAAGCTCTTCAGCCAGCGCGGGGCGGGCAGGAAGCTGTGGCGGATGTTGAACGAGGTCACGTACCAGAACATGGTGATCGTCGCGACCCAGGCCAGGGAGCACCACAGGCACAGCGCGTTGATGCGGTACAGCGACTGGAACTGCAGCCAGGTGCAGAAGCCGACGCCGAAGAGCGTGCCGAAGTTGAAGGTGAGCCAGTACCAGCGCGGGAAGCGGGCGCGGGCCAGCAGGCTCATGCCGACGCAGATGACGATGCCGTAGCAGACCAGGCCCAGCATCGGGTTGGGGAAGCCGAAGGCGGCGGCCTGCTTGGACTCCATCACGCTGCCGCAGGAGACGACCGGGTTGAGGCTGCAGCCCGGGGTGAACGTCTTCCCCTCGACCTTGGCCTCGAGCAGCTTGAACTTGTCGATCGTGATGACCCACGCGGCGAGCAGACCGGCCGCGCCCGTGATGATCAACAGCAGGGCGAAGGCCCGGCTGCCGCCCACTGAGCGTGATCCCTCGGGGCCCCGGTCCCCGGCGGGTTCGGGCTCGGTGGAGACGTCTTTGAGTGTGGTCTTGCTCATCACGCCGATTCCGTCTGCTTGAGAGTTGGACCTTCTTCGGGCAGGGGCCATTGTGCCGCACTAAGGCCACTGTCCACCGTTCGGTGGACATAAGGAAGTACGCACGGTCGTCCCGGAGCGTTCGGTTCCGGCCGAGGCTGAACCGCATGACAGCACACGCAGACGAACTCGCGGTGGACGTACGGGGGCTGCGCAAGCAGTACGGGGACGTGACCGCCGTGAACGGCATCGATCTGGGCATTCGGCGTGGCGAGGTGTTCGGCCTGCTGGGACCCAACGGCGCGGGCAAGAGCACCACGGTGGAGATCCTCCAGGGCAACCGCAGCCGGGACGCGGGCGAGGTCTCGGTACTCGGCTCGGACCCGGCGACCGGCACGCGCGCGTGGCGGTCACGTGTCGGGATCGTCTGGCAGGACGAATCGGCGCCCGCCGAGTTGACGGTCCGCGAGACCGTACGGCACTTCGCCCGCTACTACCCGAGACCGCGCGACCCGGAGGAGGTCATCGGCCTGGTGGGGCTCGAGGCGAAGGCGGGCAGCCGGATCAAGGCGCTCTCCGGAGGCCAGCGCCGCCGTCTCGATGTCGCCCTGGGGGTGATCGGCGACCCCGAGCTGCTGCTCCTGGACGAGCCGACGACCGGTTTCGACCCGGCGGCCCGTCGGCAGTTCTGGGACCTGATCCGGCTGCTGTCCGAGGAGGGCACGACGATCCTGCTGACCACGCACTACCTGGAGGAGGCGGAGGCGCTCGCCGACCGGCTCGCCGTCGTCGCCAAGGGGCAGGTCGTCGCCGAGGGGGAGCCCGCCGCCCTGCGGGAGCGGTACGGCACGGAGGCCACCGTCGAGTGGACCGGGCCGGACGGCGTCACCCGCAGCGAACGCACCGACACCCCCACCAGGACGGTCGCCGAGCTCATGCGCCGCTTCGACGGCGAGATCCCGGGCCTCAGGGTGGCCCGTCCCACCCTGGAGGACGTCTACCTCCGGCTGACCGGGCAGGAAGACGCGCGATGACCACGACCCCCGTAAGGACCAGGGCCGAGGCGCCCGCCCAGCGGCTGCCGGGAGCCTGGGGGCTGGGCCTGCGCCGGGGCGCGCTGGAGATCAAGCAGTTCTTCCGGCAGCGCGACCAGGTGGTGTTCACGTTCGCGTTCCCGGTCGTGTTCCTGTTCCTGTTCGCGTCGATCTTCCACGACGACGTCCACGGCTCCGGCGTCACCGCCTCCCAGCTGTACGTTCCCGCGATGATGGCCTCCGGCATCATGTCGACCAGCTTCCAGTCGCTGGGCATCTCGATCGCGGTCGAACGGGACGAGAAGGTGCTGCGCCGGCTGCGCGGCACACCGATGCCTCCGTCGGCGTACTTCCTGGGCAAGATCTGGCTGGTTCTGTTCACCGGTGTCGTCGAGACCGCGATCCTCCTCCTCGTCGGCACCACCCTGTACGGCGTCGACCTGCCGTCGGACGCGTCCCGGTGGTTCGACTTCGCCTGGATCTTCGTGCTGGGGCTGACGGGGTGCGCGCTGCTCGGCATCGCGATCAGCTCGGTGCCCAAGTCGGCGAAGAGCGCGAGCTCGGTGGTCGTACTCCCCTTCCTGGTGCTGCAGTTCATCTCCGGGGTGTACATCTCCATCGACACCATCCCGGACTGGATGCTGAACATCGGGGCCCTGTTCCCGCTGAAGTGGCTGTGCCAGGGTCTTCGGGGCGTGTTCCTGCCGGATTCCGCGCGGGTCCTGGAGCAGGCCGGGAGCTGGGAGTTCGGGAAGGTCGCGCTGGTGCTGGCCGCCTGGTGCGTCGGAGGATTGGTGCTGTGTCTGCTGACCTTCCGCTGGAAGACCCGGCGCGACGGATGAACCCTCCGGGCGCGGCCCGCGAGGAGCACGCCTGGGACCGGACGATCCGGCTCTGGGACGGCTACTTCGCGGTCGCCTGGGCGGCCACCCTCGCCTTCGTGCTCAACGCGGCCCACCCGGACTCGCCGGTCCGGATGGCCGCCGCGGCCCTGCTGGTCCCCCTCGTGCCCTGGTACGTGGCGGTGGGGCGCCCGCTCCTCCAGGAGGACCCACCGGAGCAGGGCCGGGCACTGCGCTATCTCGGCGGGGCGATGGCGCTGTTCCTGCCGTCGGCCGTGCTGGTGGGCGAGACGCGGCTGATGGCGTTCGCACTGATCCCGCAGTGCTTCATGACGCTGCACACGCGGTGGTCCCTGGTGGCCGTCACCGTGATCAACCTGGTGCCGGTCGCGGGCTGGGCACTGCTGTGGCGGCCCAACGGGGAGGACCTGTTCGGCAACTTCCTCTTCTCCGTCGTCACCCTCGTCTTCTCCGTGGTCATCGGCAGCTGGACCATCCGCATCATCGAGCAGAGCATGGAGCGGGCCGAGCTGATCGCCGAACTCGACGCCAGCCGACACGAGATCTCCCGTCTCTCCACCGCGCACGGCGCCCTAGCCGAGCGCGAGCGGATGGCCCGCGAGATCCACGACACCCTCGCGCAGGGCTTCACCAGCCTGCTGATGCTGATCCAGGCGGTGGAGGCCGAACTCGACCACGACGTGCCGCAGGCCCGCCGCCATCTGGCGCTGATGGACGAGACCGCCCGGCAGAACCTCGCCGAGGCCCGCGCCCTGGTCGCCGGTGCCGCGCCCGCCGACCTCGACGGCAGCTCCCTGCCGGACGCCCTGCGCCGCCTGGCCGCCCGTCACGAGGCGACGCTGGAGGTGGAGGGCCGCGTGCACCCGCTGCCCGCCGCCGCGGAGGTGGTGGCCCTGCGCTCCTGCCAGGAGGCCCTGGCCAACGCCCGTAAGCATGCGGGGAGTTCGGCGGCGGTGGGCATCGCGCTGGCGTACTCCGACGAAGCGCTCACCGTGTCCGTACGGGACGACGGCTGCGGCTTCGACCCCGGTGCCCCCTGCGACGGCTATGGTCTGGCGGGGCTGCGCGCCCGGGCCGGAGAGGTCGGCGGAACGGCTCAGATCCGCAGCGCGCCGGGCGACGGCACGACGGTGACGGTCAGGCTGCCCGTATCAGTGCCCGTCTCACCGGGGAGGAGCTCATCGTGATCCGGATCGTCCTGGCCGACGACCACCCCGTCGTACGGGAGGGTCTACGGGCGATGCTCAACGCCGAGCCGGACCTGGAGGTCGTGGCCGACGCGGCGAGCGGTCCGCAGGCGGAGACGCTGGCGGCCGAACTCCGGCCCGACATCGTGCTGATGGATCTGCGGATGCCGGGCGGCGGGGGCGTGGACTCGATCGTGCGGATGGGCGAGGCGGGGCTGCCGTGCCGGGTGATCGTCCTGACGACGTACGAGACGGACCGGGACATCCTGCGGGCGGTGGAGGCCGGCGCGGCGGGCTATCTGCTCAAGGACATGCCGCGGGCGGAACTGGCGGAAGCGGTACGGGCGGCGGCGCGCGGCGAGACGGTGTTGGCGCCCTCGGTGGCGGCCCGGCTGGTCGACCAGCTGCGCACCAGGCCGGAGCGGCCGCGGCTGTCGGAGCGGGAGACCGCCGTGCTGCGGCTGGTGGCGGAGGGGTGCACGAACGCGGAGATCGGGCGGCGGCTGTTCATCGGCGAGTCGACGGTGAAGACCCATCTTCTGCGGGCCTTCGGGAAGTTGGGGGTGGACGACCGGACGGCGGCGGTGACGAGTGCGATGCGGTTCGGTCTGCTCGACTGAACTCTTTCGCCCCCGCCGCCCCTTCCCTCCCCCAGAGGGGGGACCCCCACTGTCCCCTGGGGGCTGCCGCCCCCAGACTCCCGCTTTCGGCCTGAACGGCCTCGTCCTCAAACGCCGGACGGGCTGAAAAAATTCAGCCCAGCCGGGCTTCCAGCTCCGCCACGATCTCGTTCACACCGACCGCAGCCTGCTCACCGGACTCCATGTCCTTGAGCTGGACGACACCCTCGGCGAGATCCCGCTCCCCGGCGACGATCGTGTACCGCGCACCACTGCGGTTGGCGTTCTTCATCGCGCCCTTGAGCCCCTTGGCCCCGTACGAGAAGTCCGCGGCGATGCCCACCTTGCGCAACTCGGTGACCTTGGCGAACAGCACACGACGCGCCTCCTCGCCCAGCGGCACCGCGAAGACGCTGGTGGTGGAGGGGAGTTCGAGCTCGACCCCCTCCGCCTCCAGGGCGAGAACCGTGCGGTCGACGCCCAACGCCCAGCCGACCGACGGAAGGGCGGGACCGCCGATCATCTCCGACAGACCGTCGTAGCGGCCGCCGCCGCCCACCGCGGACTGGGAGCCCAGACCGTCGTGGACGAACTCGAAGGTCGTACGGGTGTAGTAGTCCAGGCCGCGGACCAGCTTCGGGTCGTCCTCGAAAGCGACGCCCGCCGCCGTGATCAGCTCACGGACCTCCTCGTGGTACGCCTTGCAGGCGTCGCAGAGGTAGTCGCGCAGCAGCGGGGCGTCGCCCAGCTGCTTCTGGACCGACTCACGCTTGTCGTCCAGGACGCGCAGCGGGTTGATCTCGGCGCGGCGCAGGGTGTCCTCGTCGAGGTCCAGACCGCGCAGGAAGTCCTGCAGCGCGGCCCGGTAGACGGGGCGGCACTCCTTGTCGCCCAGGCTGTTGAGCAGGATCCGGAAGTTGCTCAGCCCCAGTGACCGGTACGCCTGGTCCGCCAGGATGATCAGCTCGGCGTCGAGCGCGGGATCCTCCGCACCGATCGCCTCGGCGCCTACCTGCGAGAAGTGCCTGTAACGGCCCTTCTGCGGGCGCTCGTAGCGGTAGTAGGAGCCCGAGTACCAGAGCTTGACGGGCAGGTTGCCCAGCTTGTGCAGGTTGGCCTCCAGCGCCGCGCGCAGCACGGACGCCGTGCCCTCGGGGCGCAGGGCGAGCCTGTCCCCGCCCTTGGTCTCGAAGGCGTACATCTCCTTGGTCACGATGTCGGTGGACTCGCCGACACCGCGCGCGAAGAGCTCCACGCTCTCGAAACCGGGGGTCTCGATGTAGCCGTAACCGGAGTTGCGCAGCGGCGCGGCGATCGCCTCGCGGACCGCCAGGAACTTGGCGCTGTCCGGCGGGATCAGGTCGTACGTGCCCTTGGGGGCCTTGAAGGTGCTCACGGAAAGTCTCGTCACATTCCTCGTCGGGGAGCGTCCACGCTCCCGAGGCCGGCGGCCACCTGCCGCAGATACGGGTTGGTGGCGCGCTCCTGGCCGATGGTCGTCTGGGGGCCGTGGCCGGACAGCACCACGGTCGAGTCCTCGAGCGGCAGGCACACGCGGGCCAGCGAGTCGAGCATCTCGGCCATGTCACCGCCGGGCAGGTCGGTGCGTCCGATGGAGCCGGCGAAGAGCAGATCCCCGGAGAAGAACACGGAAGGGATCTCCGTGGTCTCCGGCATCTGGAAGGTCACCGACCCCTTGGTATGGCCGGGCGCGTGCGCGACGGAGAACTCCAGACCCGCGAGCGCCAGCTTCGCGCCGTCGGTCAGCTCCTTGACCTCGTCGGGCTCCCCCACCGTCAGCTCGCCCATCAGCTGCATGCCGATGGAGCGGCCGAGCGCCTTCTCCGGGTCCGCCATCATGTAGCGGTCCTCGGGGTGGATCCAGGCCGGTACGTCGTGCGCGCCGCACACCGGGACGACCGAGGCCACATGGTCGATGTGACCGTGGGTGAGGACGACCGCGACGGGCTTGAGCCGATGCTTCTTCAGCGCTTCCTCGACTCCTTGGGCGGCCTGATGGCCCGGGTCGATGATCACGCACTCCTCACCGGCGGCGGGGGCGACGAGATAACAGTTCGTCCCCCAGGCCCCGGCGGGGAACCCGGCAATGAGCACGATCGTCCTTCGTTGTGTCGATACGGGCGGCTGCTGCTGACCTCAGAGCCTACCGGCGCTGCCGATTCCTCAGCGAACCCATATACGGTACGGGGCACACGCAGGCGGTCGGCTCACAAGACGCACGCGTACCGCGGTCGACGTACGAGACGCATGAGGAGAGAACCCGGTGGTCACCCAGGAACAGCGCAAGCGTCAGCTCGCCCGGGAGAAGTTCTTGCGCCAGCAGCAGCGGCGTACGGCCGCGCGGCGCAAGGCGAAGATGCGCAACTCTGTGATCGCGTCGGTGCTCGGTGTGGTCGTCATCGGCAGTGTGGCGCTCTACACGACCGGGGTCCTCAAGGGCGACAAGAGCGACGACAAGGCCAACGCGAGCTCGCAGACGTCCCCGAGCGCCGCCCCGACCAGCAAGGCTCCCGACCCGTGCGCGAAGCCGGCCAAGGGCTCGGTGAAGAAGCTGAGCTGGAAGAAGGAGCCGGCGATGACCATCGACAAGTCGGCGAAGTACACGATGGATCTCGCCACCACGTGCGGTGACATAGGCATCGCGCTGAAGGCGTCGGCGGCGCCGCACACCGTCAACTCGTTCAACTTCCTCGTCGGCAAGGGCTACTTGGACCACACCAAGTGCCACCGGCTGACCGATCAGGGCATCTACGTGCTGCAGTGCGGCGACCCGCAGGGAACCGGAATGGGCGGTCCCGGCTACACGATCCCGGACGAGAACCTCAAGGACAAGAGCCTCAAGGGGCAGGTGTACCCGGCCGGCACCGTCGCCATGGCCAACCAGTACAACGCCCAGACGAAGCAGGGACGCAACACCGGCGGCAGCCAGTTCTTCCTGGTCTACCAGGACAGTCCGCTGCCGCCCGACTACACCCCGTTCGGCACGATCTCCCCTGCGGGCATGAAGGTTCTCAAGAAGATCGCCGCCGCGGGGGCCCAGGCCGCCGACCCCACGACGGGCAACACGGCACCCAATGCGACCGTGGTGATCAACAAGGCGACGATCACCAAATCCTGACCGTCAAGTGCGAAATTTCGGTCGCGCGGGATGCGGACAGGCAACCCGCCGGTCGCCTATGTTGGCCGTGACGAAACTGTGGACGATGCCCGGGGCACTGAGGCCCCTCGCAGGCATCATGTGGAGGAGGCGCTGTGAGCAGCGACCCGTGGGGCCGCGTCGACGAGACGGGGACCGTGTACGTGCGTACGGCCGACGGCGAGCAGGTCGTCGGTTCATGGCAGGCCGGCTCCCCCGAGGAGGCGCTGGCCTATTTTGAGCGCAAGTACGAGGGCCTGGTTGTCGAGATCGGCCTCCTCGAGAAGCGAGTGAAGACCACCGACCTGTCCGCGAAGGACGCGCAGACCGCCATCGACCACATCCGCGAGCAGGTCGACGCGCACCACGCGGTGGGCGACCTGGACGCGCTGCGGAAGCGGCTGGACAAGCTCGTGGCGACGGTCGAGGCACGCCGCGAGGAGCGCAAGCAGCAGCGCGCGAAGCAGTCCGACGAGGCGCGCAGCGCCAAGGAGGCCCTGGTCGCCGAGGCGGAACAGCTGGCGCAGTCCGACCAGTGGCGGGCGGCCGGTGAGCGGCTGCGCTCTCTGGTGGACACCTGGAAGGGGCTGCCGCGGCTCGACCGCAAGTCGGACGACGAGCTGTGGCACCGTTTCTCGCACGCCCGGTCGGCGTTCTCCAAGCGCCGCAAGGCGCACTTCGCCTCGCTGGACGCGCAGCGCGAGGAGGCCCGCAAGGCCAAGGAGCGGCTGGTCGCCGAGGCCGAGGCGCTGTCCGGCTCGACGGACTGGGGCCCCACGGCCGCGCGCTACCGCGAGCTGATGACGGAGTGGAAGGCCGCGGGCCGCGCCCAGCGCGAGCACGAGGACGACCTGTGGAACCGCTTCCGCGGCGCCCAGGACGTGTTCTTCGCCGCCCGCAGCTCGGTCTTCGCCGAGCGGGACGCCGAGCAGTCGGAGAACCTGAAGCTGAAGGAGGAGCTGGCCGAGGAGGCCGAGAAGATCCTCCCGGTCACGGACCTCAAGGCGGCGCGTGCCGCGTTCCGCTCGGTCAACGAGCGCTGGGAGGCCATCGGCCACGTACCGCGGGACGCGCGCCCGAAGGTCGAGGGCCGGATGCACGCCGTGGAGCGGGCCATCCAGGAGGCCGAGGAGACCGAGTGGCGCCGGACGAACCCGGAGGCACGCGCGCGTGCCGAGGGTCTGACCGGTCAGCTCCAGGCCGCCGTGGACAAGCTGAAGGGCCAGATCGAGCAGGCCCGCGCCCAGGGCAACAACGCCAGGGCCGACAAGCTGGAGCGCGAGCTGGAGGGCCGCCAGGCCCTCCTGGACCAGGCGCTGAAGGGCCTCCAGGAGTTCGGCGGCTGACCCGCCAGTGGCGCGAGGAAGGGGCCCGTACCGGAAGGTACGGGCCCCTTCTCGTCGTACGTCTGGTTCTACGACCTGCTGCGCGCCGAGGTCACGCGGTACACGTCGTAGACGCCCTCCACGCCACGCACCGCCTTCAGGACGTGGCCCAGATGCTTCGGGTCGCCCATCTCAAAGGTGAAGCGGGAGGTGGCCACCCGGTCGCGGGAGGTCTGGACGGCCGCGGAGAGGATGTTGACGTGCTGGTCGGACAGGACACGGGTGACGTCCGAGAGGAGCCGGGAGCGGTCCAGGGCCTCGACCTGGATGGCGACCAGGAAGACCGAGGACTGGGTGGGCGCCCACTCGACCTCCAGGATGCGCTCGGGCTCGCGGGACAGTGACTCCACGTTGACGCAGTCGCTGCGGTGAACCGATACTCCGCTACCGCGCGTGACGAAGCCGATGATGGGGTCGCCGGGAACGGGCGTACAACAGCGGGCCAGCTTGACCCACACGTCCTCGACGCCCTTGACGATGACGCCCGGGTCGGCGCTGGAGCGCCGCTTGCGACTGCGGCTGCGGGACGGCGGGACCGTCTCGTCGATCTCCTCGGTGGCCGCCTCCTCGCCGCCGAGCGCGGAGACCAGCTTCTGCACGACGTTCTGCGCGGAGACATGGCCCTCGCCGATCGCCGCGTAGAGCGCGGAGATGTCCGGGTAGCGCATCTCGTGCGCGAGCGTGACGAGCGAGTCACCGGTGAGGATGCGCTGGATCGGCAGGTTCTGTTTGCGCATGGCGCGGACGATGGCGTCCTTGCCCTGCTCGATCGCCTCGTCGCGGCGCTCCTTGGAGAACCACGCGCGGATCTTGTTGCGGGCGCGCGGCGACTTCACGAAGCCGAGCCAGTCGCGGGAGGGGCCCGCGCCTGCCGCCTTGGAGGTGAAGACCTCGACCAGGTCGCCGTTGTCGAGGGTCGATTCCAGCGGTACGAGACGGCCGTTGACCCGTGCTCCTATGGTCCGGTGGCCGACCTCGGTGTGCACCGCGTACGCGAAGTCCACCGGGGTGGCCCCGGCCGGGAGCGCTATGACATCACCCTTCGGGGTGAAGACGAAGACCTCGTTGCGCGACAGGTCGAAGCGCAGGGACTCCAGGAACTCGCCGGGGTCCTCGGTCTCCTTCTGCCAGTCGAGGAGCTGGCGCAGCCACGCCATGTCGTTGAGGTGATCGTCCTTGCCGCCGCTCCTGGGAGCGTCCGAACGCACCTTGGAGGCGCCGGCGACGGCCTCCTGCTTGTACTTCCAGTGCGCGGCGATGCCGTACTCGGCGCGGCGGTGCATGTCGAAGGTGCGGATCTGCAGTTCGACGGGCTTGCCGTTGGGGCCGATGACCGTCGTGTGCAGCGACTGGTACATGTTGAACTTGGGCATCGCGATGTAGTCCTTGAACCGGCCGGGGACCGGGTTCCATCGCGCGTGCACGGTGCCGAGGGCGGCGTAGCAGTCGCGGACGGTGTCGACGAGGACGCGGATGCCCACCAGGTCGTAGATCTCCGCGAAGTCACGGCCGCGGACGATCATCTTCTGGTAGACGCTGTAGTAGTGCTTCGGGCGGCCTGTGACGGTCGCCTTGATGCGCGCCGCGCGCAGGTCCTGCTGCACCTCGTCGGTCACTATGGCGAGGTACTCGTCCCGCTTGGGCGCCCGCTCGGCGACGAGTCGCACGATCTCGTCGTACATCTTGGGGTAGAGGATCGCGAAGGCGAGGTCCTCCAGCTCCCACTTGATGGTGTTCATGCCCAGGCGGTGGGCGAGCGGCGCGTAGATCTCAAGGGTCTCGCGCGCCTTCTTCTCCTGCTTCTCGCGCTTGAGGTAGCGCATGGTGCGCATGTTGTGCAGGCGGTCGGCCAGCTTGATGACCAGGACGCGCGGGTCCTTGGCCATGGCGACGACCATCTTGCGGACGGTCTCGGCCTGCGCGGCCTCGCCGAACTTCACCTTGTCCAGCTTGGTGACGCCGTCGACGAGCAGGGCGACGGAGTCGCCGAAGTCGCGGCGGAGCTGGTCGAGGCCGTACTCGGTGTCCTCGACGGTGTCGTGCAGCAGACCGGCCATCAGCGTGGCCGGATCCATCCCCAGCTCGGCCAGGATGGTGGTCACGGCGAGCGGATGCGTGATGTACGGGTCGCCGCTCTTGCGCTTCTGGCCACGGTGCCAGCGCTCGGCGACCTGGTAGGCATTCTCTATCTGCCGCAGCATCGACGTCTCGATCTTCGGATCGTTGCTGCGCACTATCCGCAGCAGCGGCTCCAGGACCGGGTTGTACGGGTTGGAGCGCTGGACGCCCAGGCGGGCGAGGCGGGCGCGGACGCGGTTGGAGGAGCCTGAGCGGGCGGGCTGGCCGGTGTTCGGGCGCACCGCGGGAGAGGGTGTGGGCCGCTCGGGTGGCGCGGGCTTGGGGCGCGACTGCTCGGCCGACTTGTCGACGGGCGCGGACTGGGCGTGCTCGACCGGCCCGCGGGTGTCGTTCTTCGCGTGCGGCGCGGTCGGCGCGGGCTTGGCCGCGGCTGCCGAGGCGGACTCGGGCTTGGCGGCGGTCAGGTGCTGGGCCTCGTCTGGCAAGAGGACTCCTCGTGCGCGATCCGGGTCCCCCGGTCAGGCTCCGGAGACCCCATGGTAGCGATCCTGGGCCGCAGGATCGCCTTCAGGCCAATGTGAGGGCCGTCTACGGGAGAAACACAAGGGGCTGCCGCGGGATTCCGGGAGGCGGCTTCGGGGGGATCCGGGGGTGTCCTGGGGGTGGCCGGGGGCTTGCCACCGGCGTGGAATCGCGGAGGCTTGCGGGGGTCGCGCGGGAGGAGCAGACCGGCGCTTGCGCCGGAGCGGAGCTTCGCGGCGCGACAAGGGCCGCCCACGGAATACCTGCGCAGCGCCACAGCCCAGCGCGGGAAGAGCAGGCCGGGCGATTGCGCGGGAGCGCGGGACGACAGCGCCGAAGCGGAGCTACGCGGCGCGACAAGGGCCCCCCGGAATACCTGCGGAGCACCACAGCCCGGCGCGGGAAACGCAGGCCGGGCGGACTGCGTGGGAGTGCGGACGACAGCGCCGGAACTCGGGCCGGAGCGGCGCTGGGAAGGCGTTATCGCAGGTCGGTGATGCGCGAACGGCCGCCCCGGGGGCCGGGGCGGCCGTTCGGCTGTGGGTGTGTGCCGTGGGGTCACACGGTGAGCAGGGCCTCCAGCGGGGCTCCGGTGAGGCTCGGCTCCAGGCGGGCGCGGCCGCCGAGGAAGCCGAGTTCCATCAGGACGGCGAGGCCGGCGACCTCGGCTCCCGCGCGGCGGATCAGCTGGATGGAGGCCTCGGCGGTGCCGCCCGTGGCGAGGACGTCGTCGACGATCAGGATGCGGTCCTCGGCGAGCAGGTCCTCGGCGTGCACCTCGATCTCCGCCGAGCCGTACTCCAGGTCGTACGACTGGCCGAGGGTCGCTCCGGGGAGCTTGCCCGCCTTGCGTACGGGGATGAAGCCGAGGCCGGCGCGGACGGCGACCGGGGCGCCGAGGATGAACCCGCGGGCCTCCAGGCCGACGACCTTGGTGGCACCCGTGTTCGCGGCGATCTCGGCGAGCGCGTCGGTGAGCGCCGTGAAGGCCGCCGGGTCCGCGAGCAGCGGGGTGATGTCCTTGAACATCACGCCCGGCTCCGGGTAGTCGGCCACGTCACGGATGCGGCTGAGCAGCAGCTCCTCGATGTCCGTCATCGGCGCTTCCCGGAGGGACGGCCACGGCCGCGGTTGCGCGACGCGGGCTGGTGGCGCGGGCCGACCACCGCGTGAGCGGCGTCCTCCGGCTCGTCGTCGTAGCGGTCGTCGGCGGTCTCGGCCTCCAGCGGCCCGCCGTCCGCCGCGGCCTGGGCGCGCTTGGCGAGGACGCGCTTCTTGAGCGCCTTCATCTGCGGCTCGCGCTCCTTGAGGTCGGCGACGAGCGGTGTGGCGATGAAGATCGAGGAGTACGCACCGGCCGCGAGGCCGACGAACAGCGACAGCGAGATGTCGTTGAGCATGCCGGCGCCGAGGAAGCCGCCACCGATGAACAGCAGGCCCGCGACCGGCAGCAGCGCCACGACCGTGGTGTTGATGGACCGCATCAGGGTGCTGTTGATCGAGCGGTTGGCGACGTCGCTGAACGTCCAGCGGGTCTGCTTGGTGATGTCCTTCGTCTGCTCCTTGAGGCTGTCGAAGACGACGACCGTGTCATAGAGCGAGTAACCGAGGATCGTGAGCAGACCGATCACCGTGCCCGGCGTGACCTCGAAGCCGACGAGGGCGTAGATGCCGGTCGTGATGGTGATGTCGTGGATCAGGGCGACCAGCGCGGCGACCGCCATCCGCCATTCGAACGCGATCGCCAGGTAGATCACCACGAGGATCATGAAGATCGCCAGGCCCTGCCAGGCCTTGTTGGCGATCTGGTCACCCCAGCTGGGGCCGACCAGGTCGGCGTTGATGTTCTCGGTGTTGACGTTCAGGTCCTTGGCGAGCTTGTCCTTGATCGCGTCGGACTTGTCGGTGTCGATACCCGCGATCTGGATGCGCAGGCTGCCGTCGCCGAGCTTCTGGACGACCGCGTCGTGCCCGGACGCGTCCTGGGCGTACCCCTCGGCCTTCGCGACCGAGGCGGTCATGTGCTTCGGGGTGGTGAAGACGGCACCGCCCTGGAACTCGATGCCCATGTTCAGGCCGCGCACCGCCAGGCCCAGGACGGCCGTGATGGTGATCAGGATCGAGATGCCGTACCAGATCTTGCGGTTGCCGACGAAGTCGTAGCCGACCTCACCGCGGTGCAGACGGGCGCCGAGGCTGCCGAGTTTCGACATCTCACGCCTCCTTCGGGTCGACGGGGGCGGAGGGACGACGAGTGCGGCGCAGCGGGGGCTTGGCGCCCAGTGCCTTCGGGTCGAGGCCCGACCACTTGTGGCCGCCGTAGAAGAACCTCTTGCGGGCGAGGAGCGTCATCAGTGGCTTGGTGAACAGGAAGACGACGACCACGTCGAGCACGGTGGTCAGACCGAGCGTGAACGCGAAGCCCTGGACCTTGCCGACGGTGACGATGAACAGCACCGCGGCGGCGAGGAACGACACGAAGTCGGAGACCAGGATGGTGCGCCGGGCGCGCGGCCAGGCCCGCTCGACGGCGGGGCGCAGCGATCGGCCCTCGCGGATCTCGTCCCTGATGCGTTCGAAGAACACGATGAACGAGTCCGCCGTGATACCGATCGCGACGATCGCACCGCAGACCGCCGGCAGGTTCAGCGCGAAGCCGATGGCCTCGCCGAGCAGCGACATCAGCGCATAGGTGAGGATCGCGGAGACCAGCAGCGAGGGGATGGCGATGACCGACAGGCCCCGGTAGAAGATCAGCAGGTAGACGACGACCAGCGCGAGGCCGATGGCGCCCGCGATCAGACCGGCGTGCAGCTGCTCGCCGCCGAGCGCGGCGGTCACCGTGGTGACGCTGTCCTCCTTGAAGGTCAGCGGCAGCGCACCGTACGACAGCATGTTGGCGAGGCTCTGCGCCTCCTGCTGGGTGAAGCTGCCGGTGATCTCCGCGTTGCCGCCGGTGAGCGCCTGGTTGACGGACGGGTCGGAGACGACATTGCCGTCGAGGACGATCGCGAACTGGTTCTGCGGGGACTGGTTCTTGGCCAGCTTGCCGGTGATGTCACCGAACTTCTTGGAGCCCTTGCCCGTGAACTCCATGGTGACGGTCCAGCCGGCGGCCGTCTGCGTGTTGAAGCGGGCCTGGGCGTTCTTGACGTCGGTGCCGTCGACCTCGGCGGGGCCGAGGATGTACTTCTGCCACTGGCCCGCGGAGTTCTGGCCGCAGGCGACCGTCGGGTCGCTGGACTTGGCGCCCCTGCCCGCGGTGGCGCGCTGCTTCTTGTCCGTGCAGTCGAGTGCGCTGTACTGCGCCTCGAGCTTGCCGGCGGCCGCGCTGCCGGAGGAGCTGGCGTTCGGGGACGGGGAGGCGGAGGTCTTCGCGCTCGAGGAGGCGGTGGCGCTCGGCGTCGCGTCGGCCTTCAGGGCGCCGGTGACGGCGCGGCCCTGCGAGGTGGCGGTCGCCGACGGCGTCGCGGAGGAGGACGGGGTCGACTTGCCCGTGGCCTTCTCGGTGGCCTTGCCGGAGGGGCTGCCGGAGACGCTCGGCGACGGGCTGGTCGCGGGGCCGCCGGAGACCTCGGTGGCGAGCACCGGGCGGAAGTACAGCTTGGCGGTGGTGCCGACCTGCTGCCGCGCTTCCTTGGAGTTCGTGCCCTTGGGGATGTTGACGATGATGTTCTTGTCGCCCTGGGTCTGAACCTCGGCCTCCGTGACACCAAGACCATTGACACGGTTGTTCATGATCTCAACCGCGGTGTCCATGTTGGTCTTGTTGATCGCGGACTCCTGGCCCGGCTCTGCGACCGCCCGGAGGGTGATGCTCGTACCACCGGCCAGGTCGATACCGAGACGCGGAGTGGTGTTTCCGGAGGCGAACATTCCTCCGGTGAGCGCCACGATGGCGATCAGGATGAGGGCCAGCGAGCGCCCCGGCTTGCTCTGGGCGCTCGCGCTCCGGCCCTTTTTAGGTGCTGCCACCTTCTCGTACTCCCTCTCGGGCCGATCCGCGCCGGGTCAGCGCGGTGTCGGCCATGACATGGTGTCGGGATCCCCGTGTGCGAGATACGCACGTCCCGGGGCGCGCGAGGTCGGCCGCGCGCGCCGGGACGTGACTACTTCGCCTCGGAGTCGCCGTCGGTTTTCTTCGGCTCGTCGTCCGACTTGGCCTCGGCGGCCGGGGTGTCGTCGGCCGGCTCCTCGGGCGCGTCCTTCTTGTCGAGGTCGACGGACTTGTCGTCGGAGGCGGCGGCAGCTTCGTCGGCGGAGTCGTCGGTCTCGGTGAGGGAGGAGGCGTCGTCCGGGACCAGGTCGGAGTCGGACTTCAGGTCGTGCTCGATGCCGTGCACGATGCGGTTGTACTCGTCGTCGCTGAGCACGGAACCGATGGCGTTCTTCGCGAAGAGGAGCTCGACGCCCGGGCCGGCGTCGAGGAGGACCGTGTCCTCGTTGACCTCCTTGACCGTCGCGTACATGCCCCCGATCGTGCGGACGCCGCTGCCGGGCTGCATCTCGTTGCGCATCTGGGCGGCCTGCTGCTGCTTGCGCTTGGCCGAGCGGGTCATGAGGAACATGGCCCCGATGAGCACGATGAACGGGAGGAGCATGGTGATATTCACGGGACGGAATTTCCTTCGCACGACCGCGATGGAGAGCGGCCTCATGGATGGGGGTATGTATACCGCCGACAAAGGCGGCATCGGCGGAGTCTAAGCGAGTCCGCGCGCATGGAACAACGCTCAGCATGGCACCTGGGTTCCTGGCCCGGCCAATGCCCGCGCCGTCACAAAGGCATCACGTCCCGAACAGGTCCTGTTGTCCGTTTCCCGCAGTGGCCGGGCGGGGCGGGGTGAGACCGAGATGCGCCCAAGCGGCAGGCGTGGCGACCCGGCCTCGCGGGGTACGCGCGAGCAGTCCTTCCCGTACGAGGAAGGGCTCGGCGACCTCCTCGACTGTCTCGCGCTCCTCCCCCACCGCGACGGCGAGGGTGGACAGGCCCACGGGCCCGCCGGCGAAAAGCTTGAGCAAAGCCTCCAGCACACCGCGGTCCAGCCGGTCGAGGCCGCGGGCGTCGACCTCGTACACGGCGAGGGCGGCCGCCGCGATGTCCCGCGTGATGATTCCGTCGGCCTTGACCTGGGCGTAGTCGCGCACCCGGCGCAGCAGTCGGTTGGCGATACGGGGCGTGCCGCGGGAGCGGCCGGCGATCTCGGCGGCACCGTCGGCCTGGATCTCGACGTCGAGGAGGTTGGCCGAGCGGTGGATGACGCGCTCCAGCTCGGCCGGCTCGTAGAACTCCATGTGTGCGGTGAAGCCGAAGCGGTCACGCAGCGGGGGCGGCAGCAGTCCCGCGCGCGTGGTGGCGCCGACCAGGGTGAACGGGGGCAGTTCGAGCGGGATGGCGGTGGCGCCGGGGCCCTTGCCCACGATGACGTCGACGCGGAAGTCCTCCATCGCCATGTACAGCATCTCCTCGGCGGGCCGGGACATGCGGTGGATCTCGTCGAGGAAGAGGACCTCGCCCTCCTGGAGGGAGGAGAGGATCGCGGCGAGATCGCCGGCGTGCTGGATGGCGGGGCCGGACGTGATGCGGATCGGGGCGGCCATCTCGGCCGCGATGATCATCGACAGGGTGGTCTTGCCGAGGCCCGGGGCGCCGGAGAGCAGCACGTGGTCGGCGGTGGCGCCACGCGCGCGTGCGGCGCGCAGCACCAGGTCGAGCTGCTCGCGGACCTTCTCCTGGCCGATGAACTCGTCCAGGTCCTTGGGGCGCAGGGCCGCCTCGACGGCCTGGTCCTCACGGTCGGCGACGGAGCCCACCAGCCGCTCGGGGCCGGGGGCGTCGGTCGGGTCGTCCCAGTTCACTGAGATCTCTCCTCACTGGGGTGGCGCAGGTGGGTCAGCGGGCACGGTTGAGGGTCTGCAGGGCCGCCTTCAGCAGCTGACCGACCTGGGGCGTGCCCCCGGCCGCCTCGGCCTGCGGTGCCACGGCGGACACGGCCTCGTCGGCCTCGCGGGTGGCGTACCCGAGGCCGATCAGCGCGGCGTGCAGCTGGTCGCGCCAGCCGGAGGTGACCGCCGTACCGACGGCCGGGGCGCCGATCGGCTCGCCGAGCCGGTCCTTGAGCTCAAGCAGCAGCTTCTGGGCGCCCTTCTTGCCGATGCCGGGGACGGCGATGAGGGCCTTCTCGTCGCTCGTGGACACCGCCCGGCGCAGGGCGTCCGGGGTGTGCACGGCCAGCATCGCCTGCGCCAGCCGCGGGCCCACCCCGCTCGCCGTCTGCAGCAGTTCGAACACCTGGCGCTCGTCGTCGTCCACGAAGCCGTAGAGCGTCAGCGAGTCCTCCCGTACGACGAGGGAGGTGGCCAGCTTGGCCGGCTGGCCGAGACGGAGCGTGGAGAGGGTGTTCGGCGTGCACTGCACGGCCATGCCGACACCGCCGACCTCGACCACGGCGGCGTCGGGGGCGAGTGCGGCGACCGTGCCGCTCACGAAGGCGATCATGCCGTACGGCCTTTCGTTGCGTTGGCTGCGTGCAGGGCGACCGCCTGCTGGAGTCGGTTCTGGGCGGGGGCGCGCCAGATGTGGCAGATGGCGAGCGCGAGGGCGTCGGCCGCGTCGGCCGGTTTCGGGGGTGCGTCGAGCCGGAGCAGACGGGTCACCATGGCGCCGACCTGGGCCTTGTCCGCGCGGCCGCTGCCGGTGACGGCCGCCTTGACCTCGCTCGGGGTGTGCAGGGCGACGGGCAGGCCGCGGCGGGCGGCGCACAGCATGGCGACGGCGCTGGCCTGGGCGGTGCCCATCACGGTCCGTACGTTGTGCTGGCTGAACACGCGCTCCACGGCGACGACTTCGGGCCGGTGCTCGTCCAGCCACTGCTCGATGCCCTGCTCGACGGCGACGAGGCGCTGCCCCAACTCGGCGTCCACGGGCGTCCGTACGACACCGACGCCCACCATGGTGAGCGGTCGGCCCGCGACCCCCTCGACCACGCCGACACCGCATCGCGTGAGCCCAGGGTCCACCCCCAACACCCGCACGCGCCCCTCCCCTCAGTGATCTTTGACTTCACGCCAGGCTAGCCGCTGCCACCGACAACGGCGGCGGGCCGGTGGGACGTGTTGTCCCACCGGCCCGCCGAAACCGCTTCGTTCGCGGCAGCGTTACGCGTCGACCTTCTCCATGACCTCGTCGCTGACGTCGAAGTTGGCGAAGACGTTCTGCACGTCGTCGCTGTCCTCGAGCGCGTCGATCAGCTTGAAGATCTTCTTGGCGCCCTCCTCGTCCAGTTCGACCTGGACGGACGGCACGAAGCTGGACTCGGCGGAGTCGTAGTCGATCCCGGCGTCCTGGAGTGCGGTGCGGACCGCGACCAGGTCGGTGGCCTCGCTGATGACCTCGAAGGACTCACCGAGGTCGTTGACCTCCTCGGCGCCCGCGTCCAGGACGGCACCCAGGACGTCGTCCTCGGTCAGCTCCCCCTTGGGGACGATGACGACGCCCTTGCGGCTGAACATGTAGGACACGGAGCCCGGGTCGGCCATGTTGCCGCCGTTGCGGGTCATGGCGACGCGCACGTCGGAGGCGGCGCGGTTGCGGTTGTCGGTGAGGCACTCGATGAGCACCGCGACGCCGTTCGGGCCGTAGCCCTCGTACATGATGGTCTCGTAGTCGGCGCCGCCGGCCTCGAGACCACCGCCGCGCTTGATCGCGGAGTCGATGTTCTTGTTCGGCACCGACTGCTTCTTGGCCTTCTGGACGGCGTCGTAGAGCGTCGGGTTGCCGTCGAGGTCGACGCCGCCCATGCGCGCCGCGACCTCGATGTTCTTGATCAGCTTCGCGAAGAGCTTGCCGCGCTTGGCGTCGATCACGGCCTTCTTGTGCTTCGTCGTGGCCCATTTAGAGTGGCCGGACATCTGCCTGTCTCCTTCGCGTAACCCATCTATGAACGAACGCCAGAGATCCTACAAGGACTCCGGTGTTACTCGGCTGTCCGGTTCGCGCGCACCATGTCGACGAACAGGGAGTGCACACGGTGGTCGCCGGTCAGTTCCGGATGGAACGACGTGGCGAGCGCGTTGCCCTGGCGGACCGCGACGATGTGGCCGTCGTGCTCGGCGAGCACCTCGGTCTCGGCGCCGACGGACTCGACCCAGGGGGCGCGGATGAACACGCCCTCTACAGGATCGCCCTCGACGCCCCGGACGTCGACCGCCGCTTCGAAGGACTCGTTCTGCCGTCCGAAGGCGTTGCGGCGCACGATCATGTCGATGCCGCCGATGGTCTCCTGGCCCGAGCGCGGGTCGAGGATCTTGTCGGCGAGCATGATCATGCCCGCGCAGGTGCCGTAGACGGGCATACCGTCACGCACGCGCGCGCGGAGCGGCTCCATCACGCCGAAGAGGACGGCCAGCTTGGAGATGGTGGTGGACTCGCCACCGGGGACGACCAGGCCGTCCACCTCGGCGAGTTCCTCGGGGCGCCTGACCGGCCTGGCCACGGCGTCGGCCGCGGCCAGGGCGATGAGGTGCTCCCGTACGTCGCCCTGGAGGGCCAGGACGCCTATGACGGGGGTGTTCATGTGATCCAGTGCCTTACCAGCCGCGGTTGGCGTAGCGCTCGGTCTCGGGCAGGGTGTCGCAGTTGATGCCGACCATGGCCTCGCCGAGGTTGCGGGACGCGTCCGCGATGATCTTGGGGTCGTCGTAGAAGGTGGTCGCCTTCACGATGGCGGCGGCGCGCTTGGCCGGGTCGCCGGACTTGAAGATGCCGGAGCCGACGAAGACGCCCTCGGCGCCGAGCTGACGCATCAGAGCCGCGTCGGCCGGGGTGGCGACACCGCCGGCGGAGAACAGCACCACGGGGAGCTTGCCGAGCTCGGCGACCTCCTTGACCAGCTCGTACGGGGCGCGCAGCTCCTTGGCGGCGGCGTACAGCTCGTGGTTGTCGTAGCCGCGCAGCCTGGCGATCTCGTTCTTGATCTGGCGCAGGTGGCGGACGGCCTCGACGACGTTGCCGGTGCCGGCCTCGCCCTTGGAGCGGATCATGGCCGCACCCTCGGCGATGCGGCGCAGGGCCTCGCCCAGGTTGGTGGCACCGCAGACGAAGGGGGTGGTGAAGGCCCACTTGTCGGAGTGGTTGACCTCGTCGGCCGGGGTGAGGACCTCGGACTCGTCGATGTAGTCGACGCCGAGGGACTGCAGGACCTGGGCCTCGACGAAGTGGCCGATGCGGGACTTGGCCATGACCGGGATGGAGACGGCCTCGATGATGCCCTCGATCATGTCCGGGTCGGACATCCGGGCCACGCCGCCGTCCTTGCGGATGTCGGCCGGGACCCGCTCCAGGGCCATGACGGCGACGGCGCCCGCGTCCTCGGCGATCTTCGCCTGCTCCGGCGTGACGACGTCCATGATCACGCCACCCTTGAGCTGCTCGGCCATTCCGCGCTTCACGCGCGCGGTGCCGGTCTCGGGGGCCTGGTTTTCGGAGAGCGTGCTGGACACGGGTTGACCTCACTGAGTGAAAGAGGGCTTCTGCAAGCACCGAGGAAACGTGAGTGGACCAGTCCACGGCAAGGGCCAATGGAAAGCCGGTGGATCCTTTTCGGGGCCGCGGTGGCGTTACGGCTGCTGGGCGACCCGGTCGGCAAGCGCGGCCGGTGGCTCGTCGTCCATCTCGAAGGCCATCGGGAAGGGGGCGTGGCCGGCCAGGCGGAACCAGCGGACCTTGCGGTGCTCGCGCAGACGGCGGGCCGCGCCCACCGCGTCGTTGTGGAAGCGGCGTGCCATCGGGACCCGTCGTACGGCCTCGGTGAGCTCGCGGGCGGCCGCCTCCCCGCCGGGTGCCTCGCGGACCGCCTCCACCTGGGGCGCCTCCGCGAAGACGGCCCGCAGCGCCTGGCTCAACTCGCTCTCGGCGACCTCCCGTTGCTCCTCCTCGGCCTGCCGGGCGGCGTGCGCCGCCTCGTACAGGACGATCGAGGCCGCAGGGTCGAGGACACCGGAGGTGGCGAGTTCCTGGGCCACGGAGGCCCTGCGCAGCAGCTGTGCGTCGAGCGCGGCCCGGGCGGCGTCGATACGGGCGTGCAGCCGGTCCAGGCGGCCCGCCGTCCAGCTCAGGTACAGGCCGATCGCCAGGAGGGCGACGAGGATCCAGATGAGTGTTGCGGTCACGGGCGGCAACCCTACGCTCCGCCGGGTCGGCCGAAAGACGTGCGGGGCATCGACGCGACCGTCCCCGGGGGCTGCCGCCCCCGGACCCCCGCGTCGGACCGAACGGCCTCGTCCTCAGACGCCGGACGGGCCGCCGACCGGCGCCAGCAAGCGCCCCTCAGTCCCGCGCCAGACCCAACCGCGACCGAAGGCCCGGCCGCTCGTCCTCCGCAGCCGCGACCGCGGCCGCTCCCGCCGTCACCGTCTCGTACACCGACAGGATGTCCGCGCCGACCGTCGACCAGTCGAAACGCCGTACGTGGGCGCTGCCCCGCTCGCGCAGCTCCGCCCGGCGCTCCGAGTCCCCCAGCAGCCGCAGGGCCGCCTCGGCCAGTGCGTCGGAGTCCTCGTTGGCGAACAGCTCGCCCGCCGCGCCCTGGTCCAGGACCTGGGCGAAGGCGTCCAGGTCGGAGGCGAGCACGGGGGCGCCCGCGGACATGGCCTCGACGAGGATGATCCCGAAGCTCTCGCCGCCGGTGTTCGGCGCCACGTACAGGTCGACGCTGCGCAGGAAGCGGGCCTTGTCCTCGTCGCTGACCATGCCGAGGAACTCCACGCGGGGGCGCAGTTCGGCGGGCAGCGACTCGACCGCCTCCTCCTCGTCCCCCCGCCCGGCGACCAGCAGCCGGGTCTGCGGGCGCTCGGCGAGGATCCTGGGCAGCGCCCTCATGAGCACCGGAAGTCCCTTGCGGGGCTCGTCGATGCGGCCGATGAAGCCGATGGTGTCGCCCTGCCACTGGGCCTTGGGCTTGGCCCGGGCGAAGAAGTCGACGTCGACGCCGTTCGGGATGACGACCGCGTCGCCGCCGAGGTGTTCCACCAGCGTGCGGCGGGCGTACTCGCTCACCGCGATCCGGGCGCTGATCTTCTCCAGGGCCGCCTGGAGGATCGAGTAGGCGGCGATCATCGCCCGCGAGCGCGGGTTGGAGGTGTGGAAGGTGGCCACGATCGGGCCGGACGCCGCCCAGCAGGTCAGCAGACCCAGGGAGGGCGAGGTCGGCTCGTGGATGTGCACGACGTCGAACTCGCCGTCGTGCAGCCAGCGCCGGACCCGGGCGGCGCTCAGGAAGCCGAAGTTCAGCCGGGCCACCGAGCCGTTGTACGGCACCGGGACCGCGCGGCCGGCCGAGACGACGTACGGCGGCAGGGGCGTGTCGTCGTCGGCGGGTGCCAGGACCGACACCTCGTGGCCCAGGCGGATGAAGTACTCGGCGAGGTCGCGGATGTGGAACTGGACGCCGCCCGGCACGTCCCAGGAGTACGGGCAGACGATGCCGATCCTCACGACATGCCCTTCTCGGGAGCCGGGGGTTTCCTCGCAGGATCGAGGTCCTTGAGCCACAAGCGCTGGAGCATGTGCCAGTCCTCCGGATGGTCGGCGATCCCGGTGGCGAAGGCATCGGCCAGCGCCTGTGTCATGACAGACGTCTTTTCGGCACGGCTACCTGTCTCGGGTACCTCGACCGGCGGGTGCACACGCCCCTGCATGACGGGCGAGTCGTCGTACCAGAGCGTGACCGGCAGGAGCAGTGCGCCGGTCTGCTGGGCGAGAAGGGCGGGGCCGGCCGGCATCCGGGTGGCCTCGCCGAAGAACTCGACCTCGACGCCCGAGGACGACAGGTCGCGCTCGGCGACCAGGCAGACCAGGCCGCCGTCGCGCAGCCGCCGGGCGAGCGTGCCGAAGGCGGTGCCGCCGCTGTGCGGGAGCACCTCCATGCCGAGGCCCTCGCGGTAGGCGACGAAGCGGTCGTAGAGGGTCTCGGGCTTGAGGCGCTCGGCGACCGTCGTGAACGGCGTCTCCAGCTCGGTGGTGACCCAGGCCCCCGCGAGGTCCCAGTTGGCCATGTGCGGCAGCGCCAGGATGACGCCCTGGTCGGAGGCGATCCCGTCGGTCAGGTAGTGCACGTCCTTGGGGTCGAAACCGGCCCTTATCCGCTCGGCGCTCCACGCCGGGAGCCGGAAGGACTCCATCCAGTAGCGCAGGTACGAACGCATGCCCGCGCGCGAGAGCTCGGCGAGGCGCTCCGGGCTCGCATCGGGCACCACGCGCGCGTAGTTGCTCTCCAGGCGCTGCACGCCCTTGCCGCGCTGCTTCCAGGCCAGGTCCGCGATGGAGCGGCCCAGCCGTACGGCGACCGGCTCCGGGAGCTTCTTGACGGTGCCCCAGCCGAGGCCGTACAGCGCGTCCGTCAGCTGATCTCGGGGGCTCACTTCGCCGCCTCGCTCCCCTGTGAGGCGTTCTCCGGGGCGGCCGCCGCGGCCTCCGCCTCCGCCGACTCGCGACGGACGGTGACCACCCGCTGGATCAGCGTGACCAGGCTGCCGACGGCGACGATCCACAGCGCGACCGGCAACAGGTACTGGATGCCCGGCACACCGAACTTGTGCAGTCCGGCGAACCCGGCCGCGACCAGCGAGATGACCAGGCGCTCGGCGCGCTCGACGAGACCGTTGACGGCGACCGGCAGGCCGATCGACTCGCCGCGGGCCTTGGTGTACGACACCACCTGGCCGCTGGCCAGGCAGAAGATCGAGACGGCGCACAGGACGTTGTCGTCGCCGCTCCCGGCGTACCAGAGGGCGAAACCGCCGAAGATCGCGCCGTCGGCCACCCGGTCGAGCGTGGAGTCCAGGAAGGCGCCCCAGCGGCTGGTGCGGCCCAGCTGGCGGGCCATGTTGCCGTCGACGAGGTCGGAGAACACGAACAGCGTGATCACGACCGTGCCCCAGAAGAACTCACCCCGGGGGTAGAAGACCAGTGCGCCCGCGATCACGCCGGCGGTGCCGAGGAGCGTGACCGTGTCGGGGCTGACGCCCCGGCGGATGAGAAACGCGGCGAACGGCGTGAGGACACGCGTGAAGAATGCACGCGCGTACTTGTTCAGCATGGCCTTCCCGACGGTCGGTGTGGCCGCGGCCCCTGCTGGCCTCCGGCTGGCCCATCGTAGCCACGCGCGCGCGTGTGCGACTGCCGGGCACCCGGACGTCTGCGGGGAGATCCGGCGGAGGGCCCGCGCGGGCGGCGGGCGGCGCGATCACGTCCTTCGTATGGACGCACCGTGACGGGAGTGGAAAGCTCGAAGAACCGCGGGCGTCATCGGAGCCGCCACCGCACGCGGCCCGGCATGCCCGCGCCCACAGTGACCTCACCGTGCACGGGAGGCAAGGCCATGGGCGACAAGGCAAGCGCACACCCCGGAGCCGCCGGCAGGGCTACAGCGGCCGACCACCCCGCGTCCGTACGGAATGTGGTGCTGGTCGGCCACAGCGGATCGGGCAAGACAACACTGGTGGAAGCTCTCGCGCTCACCACGGGAGCAGTGAACCGGGCGGGCCGCGTGGAGGACGGCGGCACCGTCTCCGACTACGACGAGATCGAGCACCGGCAGCAACGCTCGGTGCAGCTCTCCCTGGTGCCGGTCGAATGGGACGGCATCAAGGTCAATCTTCTCGACACCCCCGGATACGCGGACTTCGTCGGGGAGCTGCGGGCCGGTCTGCGAGCGGCGGACGCGGCCCTTTTCGTCGTCTCGGCCGCCGACGGCGTGGACGGCTCGACCCGCATGGTGTGGGAGGAGTGCGCGGCCGTCGGCATGCCACGGGCGATCGTGATCACCCATCTGGAGGCCGCCCGGGCGGACTTCGAGGAGATGACGCGGACCTGCGCGGAGGCCTTCGGCGGGGACGATCCCGACGCCGTGCTCCCGCTCTACCTGCCGCTGCACGGACCGCAGGGTCCGGACGGGCACGCGCCCGTGACGGGGCTGACCGGGCTGCTGTCGCAGAAGGTCTTCGACTACTCGTCCGGCGAGCGCAAGGAGTCGGAGCCGGGTGAGGACCAGCTGCCCCAGATCGAGGAGGCCCGCAACCGGCTGATCGAGGGGATCATCTCGGAGAGCGAGGACGAGACCCTCATGGACCGCTATCTGGGCGGCGAGCAGATCGACTTCAAGACGCTCGTCGAGGACCTGGAGCGGGCCGTCGCACGCGGGGTCTTCTTCCCGGTCCTGGCCGCCGCCCCCGCGGCCGGGGGCGCCCGCCAGGGGCTCGGCACCGTCGAACTGCTGGAGTTGATCACGGGCGGCTTCCCGACGCCGTTCGAGCACCCCACACCCGGGGTCACCACGATCGACGGCAAGCCGCGCGAGCTGAAGGCCTGCGACACGGACGGTCCGCTGGTCGCCGAGGTCATACGGACCACCTCCGACCCCTACGTCGGCCGGATCTCGCTGGTCCGCGTCTTCTCCGGCACGCTGCGCCCCGACGAGACGGTGCACGTGTCCGGGCACGGGCTCGCCGACCGCGGGCACGAGGACCACGACGTGGACGAGCGCATCGGCGCCCTCTCCACCCCCTTCGGCAAGCAGCAGCGCACCGTGACACACGCCATCGCGGGCGATCTGGTGTGCGTGGCGAAGCTGAACCGCGCGGAGACCGGCGACACCCTCTCGGCCAAGGACGACCCGCTGCTCATGGAGCCGTGGCAGATGCCCGACCCGCTGCTGCCGCTCGCCATCCAGGCGCACAGCAAGGCGGACGAGGACAAGCTCTCGCAGGGTCTTTCCCGGCTGGTCGCCGAGGACCCGACCATGCGGCTCGAGCAGAACCAGGACACCCACCAGGTGGTGCTGTGGTGTCTGGGCGAGGCGCACGCGGACGTCGCGCTGGAGCGGCTGCGCAGCCGCTACGGCGTCCAGGTCGACGTGATCCCGCACAAGGTCTCCCTGCGGGAGACGTTCGCGGGCAAGTCGGCGGGCCGCGGCCGCCATGTGAAGCAGTCCGGCGGGCACGGGCAGTACGCGATCTGCGAGATCGAGGTGGAGCCGCTGCCCGGCGGCTCGGGCATCGAGTTCGTGGACAAGGTAGTCGGCGGCGCGGTGCCACGGCAGTTCATCCCGTCGGTCGAGAAGGGCATAAGGGCCCAGGCCGCCAAGGGAGTTGCCGCGGGCTACCCGCTCATCGACGTCCGGGTGACCCTGCTGGACGGCAAGGCGCACTCCGTGGACTCCTCGGACGCGGCCTTCCAGACGGCGGGCGCGCTGGCGCTGCGGGAGGCGGCGGCCGACGTGAAGATCCATCTGCTGGAACCGGTGGCCGAGGTGACCGTCCTGGTCGGCGACGAGTACGTGGGCGCCGTGATGAGCGACCTGTCCGGACGGCGCGGCCGGGTGCTGGGCACGGAGCAGACCACTGGAAACCGGACACTCATTCGGGCCGAGGTGCCGGAGATCGAGATCGGACGGTACGCCGTGGACCTGCGCTCCCTCTCGCACGGCACCGCGCGCTTCAACCGCGCCTACGCACGGCACGAGCCGATGCCTCCGCAGATCGCAGAAAGGATCCGTGAAGAGGCGCGCGACGCCTAGTAGTTGGCGCCGGGCGCTTCCAAGTCGCTTTTGTGGAACGCTCCCCTCCGTCGGCGGGCGGCTTCGGCCGTCCGCCGACGAATGTCCGTGCCTGCGGATACGCTGATGACGTGATCAAGTTGTCGGACGAACACCGTGACGACGTGATCAACAGGTGTGCGGAGCAAGGAAGTCGGGAAAGCCGCAGAAGCGACGTCGGCGGCGATCGGGGGCGGGAATGACCGTTGAGAGCGGCTACGGGGACATCTTCGGCCCTCAGGTGCCCCGCACGGGCAACGAGGGCCAGACGGCCACGTTCGCGCTGGCCTCCGCGGCCTACCGGGACAACCCGGTCGCGGACATCAAGAAGGCGGACAACGAGTGGCATCAGACCACCGTCAAACCGGGCCTGAAGTGGGCGCGGATATTCCGGCCCAACCTGGGTGAGGCCTTCTCGCGGGCGGTGGTGGACCGCATGGTGGGGTCCGGCCGCAAGCCGCTCATCCAGTCCTTCGGCGCCGAGCCGCCGGTCGTCGTCGAGCACTGCCTGGCGGCGAACAACATCCGCAAGGACCGCGACAATCTGCTGACCATCGTGATGGTGCTGTGCGGCCTGCTGTTCCTGCCCGGCCTCCTCGTCTGGCTGCTGGTCTTCTCGATCCGCACCACCATCGCCAAGCGTGACGACAAGCGGGCCGGGGCGCTGGGCACCACCCTGCTGGTGGCCGTGGGCGCGCTCGCCGTGATCTTCCTGATCCGCATGCCGTTCACGGGCTTCTGGGCCTGGTATGCGCGGGCCTCGGTGGTCATGCCCGTGATCGGCTGGTTCTGGGCCAGGCAGATCTGCGAGCGGACGGCGAAGGACCTGCGCGAGCGCTGGGACAGCCTGCTGGCGGGCAGCAGCATCGGGGCCAAGGTGCCCGAGGCGGTGCCGACCAGCCCGGGCGAGACGAAGGCGGACGCGCTGCGCCAGTCGCTGGCCAAGCTGAGCGCCGAGCAGCAGTCCAACTCCGTGTTCTACGCCGGCCCCAAGGGCATCCTCGGCATGGGCACCCGCTGGGGCAGCTGGCAGCTCGCGGAGGACCTGGTGCCCGCCGATCCGACCCGGGAGATCCACCCCTTCCGCAGCTGGGACGTCATCCGCTCCATCCACGACCAGCTGCGCATGCTGGAGCGCAACACGCTGAACACCGGCGGCTTCCCGACCCCCTCCGTACGGCACTGGATCGTCACACCGATCGGTGAGGGCGCGAAGGAGGTGTCCCGGCCCGAGGGCACGGACGTGGACGCGTACCAGGTCAAGTCCCACGCGATACAGGACATCTGCAACAAGCAGCAGTTCGGCGCGGGCGACCGGCACTACCTGGGCGTGCAGTGGACCCTGTGGGACGGGCAGCTGGTCATCACCATGATGATCACGGTGACCGTGCTGCACGAGACGCTGCGCATCGAGGTCACCGGGCATGCGCTCGGCCCCGTGAACTCCCTGTTCACCAGCAAGCCCGAGGCGCCGACCAAGGAGGTCCAGAAGTCGTTCAAGCCGTGGGAGACCCGCAAGGTGTCCCTCCCGCTGGTCACCACCGACGAGGTCGTACGACTGGCCGTCCGCGCCCCGCTCTCCTGGTACCCGCCGCTGCTGAACTGGCTGGGCGGCACGATAGCCCTGCCCGAGCCCTTCGGCCTCCGGCACGCCTGGGCCGACCAGCCCTGGCGCCACCGCTTCATGGCCGACGACGCGCTGCGCGCCGCCACACCGGTGCTGCGGGTGGTGCACGCGGCGGCGATACGGGTCCTCGAGGAGAACGGCGTGGACACGGAGAAGTTCGGCACGAGGTCGGCGTTCCTGAGCACGCAGATCCAGGACCCCACGCCCAAGAAGGCGGACGTGTACGACGCGTAGGGCCTACGCCGAGGGCCAGGCCTCCGCCAGCATCTTCCGGGTGTCCGCCAGCAGCTGCGGCAGCACCCTCGTGTGACCGACGACCGGCATGAAGTTCGTGTCGCCGCCCCAGCGCGGGACGATGTGCTGGTGCAGGTGGGCCGCGATGCCGGCGCCGGCGACCGTGCCCTGGTTCATGCCGATGTTGAAGCCGTGGGCGCCGGAGGCGGTGCGCAGGGCCGTCATGGCCTGCTTGGTGAGGGCGGCCAGCTCGACGGTCTCGGCGTCCGTGAGGTCCGTGTAGTCGGCGACATGGCGGTAGGGGACGACCATGAGGTGGCCGCCGTTGTACGGGTACAGGTTGAGCACGGCGTAGACCTGCTCACCGCGCCGGACGACCAGCCCGTCCTCGTCGGACTTGGCCGGGATCGAGCAGAAGGGGCAGCCGTCGTCGGCACCGGGGCCGGTCGGCTTGTTCTCGCCCTGGATGTAGGCCATCCGGTGGGGCGTCCACAGGCGCTGGAACGCGTCCTGGACCCCTACTCCCAACTGCTGCTCCGGCTCACTCGTCATGCCATGCAGCATATGGCGTCGCCCGTTCGCAGCGTGTCGGCGGGGTTGTGCGAAAAGCCCGCCGGGCCAAGCTGGGCCGGTGGACGATGACACTCGCGCAGATCGCTGGGAGCAGCGGACCGAGCTTCCGCTCGCCGTCGCGTCGCTGGCCTTCCTCGCCTCGTACGCGATCCGCGTCCTGGCACCCGGTCTGACGGACCCCGTGCAGGACCTGGCTCTCGTGGTGCTGCTGGTCTCCTGGGCGTTGTTCGCCTTCAACTACGCGGTGCTGTGGCGACTGAGCGGGCAGGGGCACAGGTTCGTGCGGAAGCACCTGCTGGACACGGCGGTGGTGATCCTTCCGCTGCTGCGGCCCCTTCGGATCGTCAAGGTCTACGAAGCCGTACAGCGGCGGCACGGCAAGCCCCGGCTCGCGCTGCACGCGCGCGTGATCGCGTACTCCGGGCTGGCGACGGTGCTGCTCGGCTTCGCCGGTGCCCTCGCCGTCTACCAGCAGGAACGCGGCGCGAAGGGCACGTCGATGCGGACGTTCGGCGACGCCGTCTGGTGGACCTGCGAAACCCTCACCACCGTCGGCTACGGCGACATCACCCCGGTGACACCGCTGGGCCGGCTGATCGCGGTCGGAATGATGGCCATTGGTCTGGCCCTGCTGGGTGCGGTGACCGGCACCTTCGCCTCCTGGCTGCTGCAGGTCTTCGCCCGCGGGGACGACTGAAGGCCCCCGGGGGGCTGAGCCTCCCGGGGGCCTCGGACACCGGCGGACCAGGCCGACCGGACCGGACGGTCAGACCTGCGTCCGGTCCTCCACGACCTTGGCGATCTTCGCGATGGCCTCGTCGAACGGGATGCCGTTCTCCTGCGAGCCGTCGCGGTAGCGGAAGGAGACGGAACCGGCCGACATGTCCTCGTCGCCCGCGATGACCATGAAGGGCACCTTCTGCTTCTGGGCGTTGCGGATCTTCTTCTGCATGCGGTCGGAGGACGAGTCGACCTCGACCCGCAGGCCCTGCTTCTTCGCGGCCGCGGCGAACTTCTCCAGGTACTCGACGTGCCCGTCACCGATCGGGATGCCCACCGCCTGCACCGGGGCCAGCCAGGCCGGGAAGGCGCCCGCGTAGTGCTCGAGGAGCACCGCGAAGAACCGCTCGATCGAGCCGAACAGCGCGCGGTGGATCATGACCGGGCGCTGCTTGGAGCCGTCCGGACCCGTGTACTCCAGGTCGAAGCGCTCCGGCAGGTTGAAGTCGAGCTGGATCGTCGACATCTGCCAGGTGCGGCCGATGGCGTCCTTGGTCTGGACGGAGATCTTCGGCCCGTAGAAGGCGGCGCCGCCCGGGTCCGGGACCAGGGGCAGGCCCTGCTTCTCGGCGACCTGGCGCAGCGTCTCCGTGGCCTCCTCCCAGACCTCGTCGGAGCCGACGAACTTCTCGGGGTCCTTGGTGGACAGCTCGAGGTAGAAGTCGGTCAGACCGTAGTCGCGCAACAGGCCGAGGACGAAGGTGAGCGTCTTGTCGAGCTCCTCCGACATCTGCTCACGGGTGCAGTAGATGTGCGCGTCGTCCTGGGTGAAACCGCGGGCGCGGGTCAGGCCGTGCACGACGCCCGACTTCTCGTACCGGTACACGGTCCCGAACTCGAAGAGGCGCAGCGGCAGTTCACGGTACGAACGCCCGCGCGCATCGAAGATCAGGTTGTGCATCGGGCAGTTCATGGGCTTGAGGTAGTAGTCCACGCCCTCGTCGAGCTGCATGGGCGGGTACATGCCCTCGGCGTACCAGTCCAGGTGCCCGGACGTCTCGAAGAGCTTCCCCTTCGTCGCGTGCGGGGTGTAGACGAACTCGTAGCCCTCCTCCTCGTGCCGGCGGCGCGAGTAGTCCTCCATCACGCGGCGGACAATGCCGCCCTTGGGGTGGAAGACGGCGAGGCCGGAGCCGATCTGCTCCGGGATGGAGAAGAGGTCGAGCTCGCTGCCCAGCTTGCGGTGGTCGCGCTTCTCGGCCTCGGCGAGGAAGTCGAGGTAGCCCTTGAGCTCGTCCTTGGACGGCCAGGCGGTGCCGTAGATGCGCTGGAGCATCGGGTTCTTCTCGCTGCCGCGCCAGTAGGCGGCCGCGTTGCGCATCAGCTTGAACGCCGGGATGTTGCGGGTGGAGGGCAGGTGGGGACCGCGGCAGAGGTCCTTCCAGCACAGCTCGCCGGTCTTGGCGTCCAGGTTGTCGTAGATCGTCAGCTCACCGGCGCCGACCTCGACGTCGGCGCCGTCGTCGTGCGACGCCGAGCCCTTGAGGCCGATCAGCTCCAGCTTGTACGGCTCGTCCGCCAGCTCCTCGCGGGCCGCCTCGTCGGTCACCACACGACGGGCGAACCTCTGCCCGCGCTTCTGGATCTCCTGCATCTTCTTCTCGATGGCCTTGAGATCCTCGGGCGTGAACGGCTTCTCGACGTCGAAGTCGTAGTAGAAGCCGTCCTTGACCGGCGGGCCGATGCCCAGCTTGGCCTCGGGGAACAGCTCCTGCACGGCCTGCGCCATCACATGCGCGGTGGAGTGGCGCAGGATGTTCAGGCCGTCCTCGGAGGAGATCTCCACCGGCTCCACGACCTCGCCCTCGGCCGGCGCGTAGGCGAGGTCCTTGAGCTCGCCGCCCACGCGCGCGGCGACGATCGAGCGCTCGCCGGCGAAGAGCTCGGCGGCCGTAGTGCCCGTCGTCACCACGCGCTCTTCCCGCTCGGAATCGCGTTGGATGATCACACGGACGTCTGACACCGGTCTCTCCTGACTGAAGGTGGAGTGCGGCGCCATACCAGGAGCGCGCGCAATAGGGGATCGTACCGACCCGGACCCTCCGACCGCGAAACGGTCGCCCTTCGTGCAGGCAGGCCCGCGCTCAGTCGTCGTCCTCCCCGGCGCACGCCTCCTCGAAGAACTCGCCCTTTTCCGCGTGCTCCTGCATCGACTTCATCAGCCGGTCCCGCTCCGCCTCCTCCACCTGCACCGGTGCGACCCCGGCCGCCCCGGTCAGCCGCCGGAAGCCGCCCCGGCTCTCCAGCCGCCCGTGCAGCCGTACGGGCAGCCCCACAAGGTGGGCGTGCCCGGCGATGCGGTAGTCCTCCTCGTCCAGCGTGATCCGGACGTGCGGCACCTCGGCTCCGGCGATCACCCGCAGCCGTACGCTGCCCTCCCCGCGCGGCCCCGACCTGCGCATCCGCACCACCGTGCCGGTGATCCGCACGGGCACGGACGGCTCCTCGCGCAGATAGCGGGCCCCGGCCTCGCGCAGCGCGGGCAGATCGCCCGGTGAGAACTCCACCGGCTCGACGCCCGCCACGCAGTCCTCGGGCACCCCGGCGGCCGGTGCCCACTCGACGGCGATCCTGGCGCCCTCTGTGCCGCGGACCAGGGCGATCAGCGCCTCGGTGAGTTCACGGCTGACGCCCGCCTCGACGGCGCCGTCGAAGGCGTCCATGCCGCCGGTGGCCCGCCGGTAGTCGATGGCCTCGCGGGCGGCGTACAGGGCCTGGTGGAGGCGTACGGGCAGCTGTCGGCCCGTGCCGACGGGCACGAAGGCGGTCAGCCGGCCGCCACCGGCCGCGGAGCCGACCAGGACGCTCTCCAGGAGCGCGGCGGCGGCACGGCGGTGCCGGGCGCCGTAATAGCCCGCACGCGCGCGCGTGGCGAGCGCTCCGGCGAGCAGCATCTGGCGGGCCGAGGCGCGCAGCTGCTCCTCGACCACCCAGGGCGCGGAGCCGGCGGGACCGCCCGGCACATCCCGCCACCAGCGGATCTCGTCGCTGGGCACCGCGAGCCCCACCAGCACCTCGCGGGCGGAGGGCGTGCCGCTGCGGGTCAGCGCGACGAGCGCCTCGCCGAGCAGGTCGTCACTGTCGGGGAAGGCGCGGCTCTCGGGGACGAGCAGGCTCGTCCCGCTGCCGCCGGGGCCGGGCGGGGTCCAGCGGCCGTAGCGTCCGGCGGCCCCGCCGCGCCGCTCCCAGCCGTGCCGGTGCAGCAGGGCGCTGAGCACGGCGGGGTCGACCTCGTCGGGCTCGGGGGGACGGTGCCAGGAGGCGTCGGCCGGGTGCGGCCTCACGGGCCGCAGCGGCTCCTCCAGCGGGCGGTGCGTCATGGTCTGCCTCCGGCCCCGACCCGCGTCATGATCTCGCACAGCGCCCGGTCGTCGAAGATGCGTGAGGTCGGTATCCGCACGGTGGTCCGGGTCCGCCCGGTGACCGGACGGCCGGCCAGGTTGACCCAGTAGCAGCAGTGCCGCAGGTCGAGGCGGTCGTGGCTGGCGCGCAGCCAGTCGTCCTGGGACCTCGGGACGAGCATCACGACCAGGATCTTGTGCACCGAGACCGGCGTGCGCGCCAGCTTGCGCAGATGGTCGTTGTCGAGCGTGAAGGAGAAGAAGCGCCCCGGCGGGTTCGGCGCGATCTGGTACGTGCACTTCAGCTGCACCTTGATGGTCACCTCGTCGTCGACGGTGTGCCCGGGCGAGCCGTGACTGACGTGCCAGTCGATGCCGTTGTCCGGAAACGGCTGCGACAGCGAGCAGCCGGCCGCCGCCGCGACCGCGTGCAGATAACCCACCTGCAGTGTCTCCATGCAGGCGGTGGTGGCGAGTGTGCCGCGAAGGGGGCCCGCACGTTCGGGCAGCAGCCCGCCCCGCTCGGGCTGCGCTATCGCCATGACCAACAGCCTTCCACGCCAAGAGTTTCCCCGCTGCGGGCCGCTGAACTGCAAAGACCCGTACTCCTGTTGTGTCCTTCCGGCGTACGGCGCAAACAGCCCGGGTATCACCAAACAGGCAGAAGACGGGACGTCAGCTGCCGTGGGTGAACGAGGAGTTGTGTAGGCATGACGACCTGGTACGAGGGGCCCCTGGCCGCCTTCGACACGGAGACCACGGGTGTCGACGTCGAGACCGACCGCATCGTGTCGGCCGCCGTCGTCGTCCAGGACGCCCCGGGCAGCCGGCCCCGGATGACTCGTTGGCTGGTCAACCCGGGTGTGCCGGTGCCGGAGGCGGCGACGGCGGTGCACGGGCTGACGGACGAACACCTGCAGCGCAACGGCCGCTGGCCGGCGCCGGTGATGTACGAGATAGCCGAGGCACTGGCCGAGCAGGCGGCGATGGCCCGTCCGCTCGTGGTGATGAACGCGCCGTTCGATCTGACGCTCCTGGACCGCGAGTTGCGCCGCCATCGCGCCTCCTCGCTGGATCGCTGGTTCCAGTCGTCGACGCTGCGGGTGCTCGACCCGCGGGTCCTCGACAAGCACCTGGACCGCTACCGCAAGGGCCGCCGCACCCTGACCGACCTGTGCGCGCACTACGGCGTCACGCTGGAGGGTGCGCACGACGCGGCGGCGGACGCCCTGGCCGCACTGGACGTCGTACGGGCCCTCGGGCGTCGTTTCGCCGCCCGGCTGGAGCGCCTCTCCCCCGCCGAGCTGCACGCCCTGCAGACCACCTGGCACGCGGCCCAGGCGCGCGGTCTTCAGGCGTGGTTCGCGAAGAGCGGCACGGAGGAGATCGTGAACACGGCGTGGCCGCTGCGGCCGGATCTTCCGGCGGCGGCATGAAGCACGCCGACATGCAGAAGGCCGGTCCGCTGCTGCGGACCGGCCTTCTCCCGGTGGGCGATACTGGGTTCGAACCAGTGACCTCTTCGGTGTGAACGAAGCGCTCTCCCACTGAGCTAATCGCCCGGGAACGCACTGAACCATACAGGTCTTCGCGGGTTTCCTTCAAACCGCTTCCAGGTACGCGACCAGGCCTCGCCGCCCGGCCCGCATCATCAGCCGGTGGTTGGCGCGGAACACCGGCCGGCCCGGCACGGCGAACCGCCTGAGCAGCGGCTTGTGCACGACGACGGCCTGCTCGAAGCGAGCGAGGGTGCCGGCGCCCCCGGCGGTGATCGTCCAGCGCGCCCAGCCCTCGAGGTCGCCGGACATGGCGATCTCCAGGACGCCCGCGGCGGGGTCGCGGCGCGTCTCGCGGGCGGTGAAGTGCAGGTTGTACGGGAGGAGGGAGCGGATCCGGATGACGCCGGAGGTGTCGTCGAGCCGGGTCACCTCCCGCACCTGGGGCCACCAGCGGGGGTACTCCTCGGCCCGCTCCAGCACCTCGTACACGGTGGCGGGCGGGGCGGGCAGGGCCCAGAGGCTTCGGAAGCGGTAGTGCGTCCAGTCCATGGCGGGAGTCTGCCCGTACCCAGGGCGTTCGCCCTCGCATCCGAGCCGCGGTGGCGGGATCTGAGTATGTGGCTGAGTACCTGCACTCATGCCGTACGACGTGACGCGGACCACACTCCCAGGCATGACGCATGTTCCGCCCCCGGCCGAGGAGTTGCGGCTCCTCGACGCCGAGCTCTGGCAACTGGACGCCCGCCGGGCCCAGTTGCTCCATCGCCGTGCCTGGCTGGTCGCCGCGCTCCAGGCGGCGCGCCCCGTGCACCCGGCACCGCAGGCCTCGCAGGCGCCCGTGGAGGCGTCTCGCCCGGAGGCCACCGCGCCCGGCGTGCAGAACCTTCTGCTGCTGCTCGGCGGGGTGCTGCTCACCGTCGCCGCGATGGTGTTCACGCTGGTCAGCTGGGGGCATCTCGGCATCACGGGGCGGGCCCTCGTGCTCGGTGCGGTCACGGTGGCCGCGCTCGCCGCGCCGTTTGTCCTGCTGCGGCGCGGGCTGCGTTCGACGGCCGAGTCGGTGGCCGGTCTGGGGCTGGCGCTGACGGTGCTGGACGCGTACGCACTGCAACAGGTCGCCTTCATGGGGACGGACGGCGCGGGATACACGGCCGTCGTGTCGGCGCTGCTGGCGGGGCTCTGGGCGGCGTACGGTCTGCTGCCGCGTGCGGCGGAGCTGCGGCTGCCGCTGCCCGCCGCACTGGCGGCGGCCCAACTCCCGCTGTTCTTCTGGGCGATCTCGGCCGGCGCGGGGTCGTCCGGGATCGCGGCCGCGCTGCTGGTGACGGCCGGGTTCGACACAGGTGTGGCGCTCCGGGTGACCGCCAGGTCCGTAGGCGTCCCCGCCGCCGTCGGCGCGTACGGCACGGGCACCCTGGGTGCACTGACGGCCGGCTGGCTCTCGTGGGATGCCGCCGGTCCGGGCGCCGCCGCCCGTGCGGCGGCGCTCCTCACCCTTGCGGCGGCGATCGCGCTGGGGGCCGCCTGGCGGCTGCCGAAGCCCGCCCTGGCCACGGGCAACGCCGCGACGGGCGGTCTGCTCCTGGTCACGGCGGTCGGTGGCGTGCTGCGGGTGACGCTGCCCGACGGGTGGACCGTACCGGGGTACCTGGCGTGCGGCGTGGCGCTGCTCGCGGCCCTGCGGGTGCGGCTGCCCGAGCCGGTGCGGCGCGGGCTGGTCCAGGCCTCCGCCGCCGTGCAGACACTCGCCGTCGCCTGTGCGCTGCCGCTGTTCGTGGTCGCGCTGCTGGGTCCGCTGGGCCGGGCGGAGCGCTGGTGGACCGGTGCACCCTCGGACGCGCGGGCCGCGGCGGCCGTCCACACGCCGTGGCCGCCGTATCCCGGTCAGCTGCTCCTCGGCCCGGTGGTCGTCGCGGCCCTGCTGGCCCTGCTGGTCCGCGGCGAGACCCGGCGGCCCCAGGCACTGACCGGCGCGGCGCTCCTCGCCTGGGCCACCGTCATGACGCTGCCTGCGGTCCTCCAACTCCCCTACTCCGCGGCCCTGTTGTTGCAGGGGGCGGTGACCGGAGCGGCCCTCGCGGCGGCGGCCTTCCGGCTCCTGCCCGCGACCGCCACCACGCTCGCCCTGGGCGGTTCGGTCTCCCTCGCCTTCCTCTCACTGGCTTCCCAGACGGCCACCCTCACCGTGCTGTCCGTCCTGACGGCACTGTTCGCCGCCGCCTCGCTGCGGGCGCCCCTCGCGCCCTTCACCGCCCCGGCCGGGCTCGTGTACGCCACCGCGCTGGCATGCGCGACAGGTCTGGCGGCTGACTGGCAGCCGCAGCACACCGCGCTGCTGGTCCTGGTGGTCCCGGTGGCCGCGGCCCTGCTCGCCGCGCGCCTCGGCGAGAGCCACGCGCGCGTGCCGGTCGAAGTCACCGGAGCCGCCGCCGGACTGCTGGCCGTCGGCCTCGCGATCACCGCCCCGCCGATGCTCGCCCTGGTGCTTGCCCTGTGCGGAGTGATCGCCGCGGCCACGGCGGTACGGTCCGACCGCCGCCCCGCGAGCTATGCGGCCGCCGCCCTCTTCCTGCTGGCGGGCTGGGTCCGGCTGGCCGCCTGGGACGTCGGCACCGTCGAGGCGTACACGCTCCCGGTCACCGTGCCGGCGCTGTGTGTCGGCGCCTGGCGCAGGTCCCGCGATCCGCAGGCGTCGTCGTGGACGGCGTACGGCGCCGGACTCGCCGCCACCCTGCTGCCGAGCCTCGCCGCGGCCTGGCACGACCCGCACTGGACGCGCCCGCTGCTGCTCGGCACGGCGGCCCTGCTGACCACCCTGCTGGGTGCCCGCCACCGCCTCCAGGCACCCCTCGTCCTGGGCGGCTCGGTACTGGTCCTGGACTCCCTGCACGAACTGGCCCCGTACCTGGTCCAGATGACCGGCGCCCTCCCCCGCTGGGTACCTTTCGCACTCGCCGGCCTGCTGCTGCTCGCACTGGGGGCGACCTACGAACGCCGCCTCAGGGATGTCCGCCGGGTGCGGGACATTCTGACCACCATGCACTGAAGCGCCCCGCCAGGGGCGCGGGGCGCTGTCAATGTGCGGCTCCGTTACGGCATCTTGTCGCCGAGCAGCGCCAGATTCTCAATGGCCGCGAGGCCGTACAGCGCAGTGTCGTTCGACGACACCCAAGCGGCCTCGCTGCCGGCGACCAACGTCAACGGCCCGCTCAGCTTCTCCGTCTTCCACGGCGAAGCCTCCGTATACCCGTCCGAGCTGTAGAACTTCGTCCACGCCCGCCTGGCCAGCGCAGCGTCACCCGTCCGGACGGCGGCGTACGCGTCCAGGCGCGAGTGCCCCTGGAACAGCAGCAGGGTGCCGAAGTCGGAGCCGTAGCGGGCCTTCTGCTCGGCCTTGGTGGCGTTGAAGTAGCGGCAGTAGTCGAAATAGGCCTGGTTGAACTCGGGCATGTCCACGAGGTCGATGAGCTCGGCGCACAGCTCGCCCAGGCCGAAGACGGCCGAGAGATGCGAGACGGAGACCACGGGCGTCGAGGCGACGGCGAACTTGCCCGTGTCGAGGTCGTACAGCCCGCTGCCCTGGACGAAGCCGTTGGGCTGCGCGGCGATGCCCTCCATCGTCGACAGCACCCGCGCCTTCGCCTTCTCCCACTTGGGGCCCCTGCGCTCCCACTCGGTCAGCCACGCGGACACCAGACCGCTCCAGTCGGTGCCGAAGCCGATCGACAGGGCGTGCCGGTCCGGGGTGTACGGGTCCGTCCGCACCTTGCGCTGCGGATCGAGGACCAGGAAGGTCTCGTCGGAGTCGACGTTGGCGTGCATGAGATCGCCCACGCGTTCGTCGGCCGTGAGGAAGTAGTAGTAGCGCCGGTAGGTGGTGTTGGCGATGCGCTGCTGCTTGGCGCTGTCGGCGTAGTGCTGGACGCCGTGCCGGGTGCCCAGGCCCGCCCAGTCGCCCAGGTGGTAGACGTCGACCTCACCCGTGTGCCGGGTGAGGGCCTCGGCGAAGCGGAAGATGTCCGCGCGGCCGGAGCGGAGGTAGGCCATCCAGAGCCAGATGTCCGGCGAGAGCTCGGAGTTGTCCCAGGCGTAACCGCCCACGTCGTACCGCCACTGGTGGCGCACGGTGTCGTAGGAGTGCATGAAGTCGCCGTAGTCCCAGAAGCCGTACCAGCGGCGTTGCTCCACCTGGTCCTTGTAGTAGGTGAAGAGGAAGTCGAGGTGGTCCTCGATCTTCGCCTTGGCCGGCGTGGAACGGTCGGGTTCGGAGTACAGGCCCGGACCGAAGACCTTGGCCTTGATCAGCTGCCTGGGCGGGGCGGCGAGCTGTGGCAGCGCTCGTACGGCCTCGACCTGTGCCGCGAGCTTCTCGGCGGTCGGGGTCGACTCGTTGGCCCAGAAGAGGAGTTCGGAGGTGCGGGCGATGCCGTAGGGGGTGCCGAACTTCGGCTCGTAGTCCTCGTAGGTGATGTTGAGGCCTTCGAGCTGCTTGGCGTATGTGTCCTGGCCCATGCCGTCGTGGTAGAAGCGCAGGTCCATGGGCTGGGCCTCGGGCGACCAGAGCCAGAGGGTGACCTCGGCCTCGTCGGTGTGGGCGTCGCGGATGTCGAGCTGGGCGGGGTGCTTCTCCCAGAAGTCCCTGAGGCCGAAGGAGAATCCGCCGCTCACGCCGCCGACGTAGCCGAAGCCGGAGGCGCGCCTGCCGCCGCCTGCGCCGATCCAGCCGTAGCCCTTCTTGGTCCTCTTCCTCAGCGTGAAGCCGTCGGCGGAGAGCTGGGAGAGGGTGTAGTCGCCCCACTCCGGGATGTACTGCAGCCGGGTCGTCACCCGCTGGTCCCAGGTGGAGGGGTCGGGCAGCTTCCGGCCCGCGTACTGGGCCGCCTGCACGGCCGCGCCCGGGTCGCGGCGCAGGCCCGTGATGCCCTTGACCGCCTCCCGCAGCAGTCCGGTGCCCTCGCCGCCGATGCGGATGTGCCGGTCGTACGACGCGTCCCGCATCGGCACGCCGAAGCGCACCCCCAGCCCGCGGATGAAGTCGCCGCTCGCCTTGCCGGGCTCCTGGGTGCCGTCGTAGGTGATGGTGTGCACCATGCGGAAGGAGTCGGCGCCGGCATAGAAGTACAGCCTGATGGAGAACGGCAGCCAGCTCCGGCCCCCCTTGCGGTGCTTGCCGTCGATGCGGACGACGGCCCGGACCGGCCCCTCCTGCTCGACCGTCACCGCGCCGATCGCGCCGTCGAAGCGCTCGGTCTTGACGGTGCCCTGGTCCCCGTCCTCGATCTCCGGCTGGCGGATGAGGACGAGCCGGCCGTTCCTGGCGATCTCGGTCGAGCCGCGGGTCACCGACTTGATCAGGGTGGAGCCGTTCTTGCCGATCTTGGCGGTGATCACGCCTGTCGAGACGTCGATGGTGCCGCCGCTCTTGTCGACGGTGACGTTCTTGTCGGGGGTCGCCGCGTCACCGGCCGCGAGGGTGAGCTTGCCGGAGCCCGAACTCACCGCGTGCGCCGACCACTTGAGGGAGCCGTCCGGCCAGTACGCGATCGGCCAGGACTGCACGGGCACAGCCTTGCCGTCCGTGTCCGTGAGCGCGAACGTCTGGTCGGGCTGGAAGGCGCCCTTCGGCCAGGGGACGCCGACGGTGGAGCCGGGCGCGGCCCCCAGGCCGCCGTCCTCCAGCCAGTCCAGGGTCACGGGATCGCCGGCCGCGGCCTCGGCTCTGGGCGCGGCCTGCGCGTCCTTGGCTCCTGGGGCCCAGCTGAACTGCGCGGCTACTCCGGCGACGGCGGCCGCCTTGAGGAGGGACCTGCGGGGGATGGGAGACATGAGCGTTCAGCCTTTCCTTATCCGTGCGGGATTTTTCTTCCGTGCGGTTGGTCAGGGGCATGACAGGGAGAGGTACGGGCGCCTGGGGCGCCGACTTTGCGGGAATGCACCGCTCGTCAGCGGCGCCGGTACCGCTCCTCCACGGCGACGGCCGCGGCCGCGACGGCCCCCAGGACGGGGACCGCCAGGGGCGCGATCAGCAGGGCGGAACAGACGACGAGGACCACTCCGCCGACGAGCAGGAAGGATCCGGCGGGATCGAGGACGGTACGGCGGCCGGCTTCGGCGAGCAGCGTCCGCCAGAGCGCCCCCGGCTCCCACACCGCCGCCGCGCGCAGCCCGGCCACGACGAGTCCGATCAGGGCGAACAGGCCGACGGCCCCCACGAACGGCCCCCCGGGCAGCCCGGCCCGCACGGCCTGGACGTCCACCCAGACCACGCCCGCCGCGAGCCACCCGGCGAGCCCGGCGACCCACCCGCCCCGCACGGCCGTACGGAAGTCGGAGGCGAACTCACGCCGGCCGCCGCCCTCATGGCCCGTGCGACGGCGCAGATGCCGCGCCCCGGCGGCGAAGGCGGCCGGGAAGGTCACCACTCCCAACGAGGCCACCGCGATCCACACCCCGGTGAGCAGACACTCGGCGAAGACCCCGAACCGCTCCGCGAACACCGACTCCTTGCGTGCCTTGACCCGCACTCCGGCCATGGTGACCGCCTCAGCCCTTCAGTCCGGAGGTCGCCATTCCGTCGATCAGATAGCGCTGGAAGGCGAGGAAGAACAGCAGCACGGGCAGCAGCGCGACCAGCGACATCGCGATGAGGCCGCCGTAGTTGGCGGCGACGCCGTCGGAGTCGCGGAACATCATCATGCCGAGGGAGACGGTGTACTTGCCGGGCTCGTTCAGGTAGATCAGCGGGCCCATGAAGTCGTTCCAGGCGTTGATGAAGGTGAAGATGGCGCTGGTGATGAGCGCGGGCCGGCACAGCGGCAGCACGATCGACCAGTAGATCCGCAGGTGCCCGCAGCCGTCGATGCGTGCGGCCTCGTCCAGCTCCCTCGGCAGGTTCCGCATGAACTGCACCATGAGGAAGACGAAGAAGGCCTCCGTGGCCAGGTACTTGCCGAGCAGCAGCGGCACATAGGTGTTGATCAGCTCCAGCTTCTGGAACATCACGTACTGCGGGATCAGCAGCACGTGATACGGCAGCAGGAGCGTGCCGATCATCAGCGAGAACAGCAGGTTCCGGCCGGCGAACCTGATCCTGGCGAAGGCGTACGCCGTCAGCGAGCAGGAGATCAGGATGCCGACGACGGCACCGCCCGCGTACAGGAGGGAGTTCTGGAAGAACGTCCAGATCGAGATGTCGGCCATGCCGTCGGCCAGGCCCCTGAAGTTCTCCAGGACGGGATGGGCGGGGAACAGCTGAAGGCTGTTGATGATGTCCTTGCTCGGCTTGAAGGACGCGCCGATCACCCAGACGACGGGATACAGGACGACCGCGAGGACCAGCAGCGAGCCGATGTGCCAGACGAGCGAGCCGGCGCGTTTGCGGCCGAGACCGCCGAGCGGCTTCGGGGCGGCGGGGGTGGTGGCGCTCATCGGGCGTCCTCCGTGTCGTTCTCGTAGTGCACCCACTTCTTCTGGGACCAGAACAGGACGGCGGTCACCAGGGCCACGGCGAGCAGCAGCATCCAGGCCATCGCGGAGGCGAAGCCCATCTGGGCGTTCTTGAAGCCCTGCTGGTAGAGGTAGCAGGTGTAGACGAGCGTGGCGTCGGCCGGTCCGCAGTAGGTGTTGGAGACGACGTAGGCCGAGCCGAAGATCTGGAACGAGTGGATGGTCTCCAGCAGGACGTTGAAGAACAGCACCGGGGAGATCATCGGCAGGGTGATGCTCCAGAACTTGCGGAAGGCCCCGGCGCCGTCCAGTTCGGCGGCCTCGTACAGCTCCCTGGGCACCTGCTTGAGCCCGGCCAGGAAGATGACCATGGGAGCGCCGAACTGCCACACGGTGAGCGCGACCAGGCAGTAGAGGATCCAGTCGGGGTTGCCGACCCAGCCGCCGACGTGGAAGCCGAAGGCCGACATCGCACGGTCGACGACGGCGTTGTCGGAGAAGATCGACCGCCAGACGAAGGCGACCGAGACGCTCGCGCCGATGAGCGAGGGTGCGTAGAACGCGGCCCGGTAGAAGGCCTGTCCGCGGCGGCTCTGCGCGAGGAGCAGGGCGACCCCGAGGGCGAGCAGCAGCTTCAGCGGGGTGCCGATGACGACGTACTTGGCCGTCACCTCCACCGACTTCTGCCAGCGGGGGTCGTCGAACATCCTGGTGAAGTTGTCGAGACCGACCCACTTCGGGGTGTTGAAGAGGTTGTAGTCGGTGAACGCGAAGTAGAGCGAGGCCACCATGGGGCCCGCGGTCAGGAGCAGGAAGCCCGCGATCCACGGGGACATGAAGAGGTAACCGGCGAGGTTCTCCCGCCGCCCCCGCTGTTTGACGGCGGCTGGGGCGGCAGAGCGGGCCCTCCGGGCGGCGGGCGGTGATTCCTTGACGAGCGTCACGGTGCTTCCCAATCGGTTCCAGGCAAGGTGACTGCGGTTGCAGCGCCCCGAAGGGGCGCGGGGCTGTGCCCGATATGCGGCTCCGCCGCGTGGGCGCGACCAGCCACGACGGCGCAGCAGACAAAACTCAACGACCACCGCGCCCCCAGCGGAGCGCCTACGCCTGGAAGGCGGCCTGCGACTCGTCGAAGAACTGCTTCACCGCGGCGGAGGGCTTCGTCTTGCCCTGGGCCAGGTCGCCGCCGATGCGCAGAAAGGCCGCCTCGATGGTGTCGGCACCGGAGGGGTGCGGGGTGATCGTGCCGAGGACGCCGGCCTTGGCGGTGTCCGCCTCGTACTGCGCGATCTCCTTGTTGACCGGGTCGGTCGGCTTGAACGCGTCGTACTGCTGGGTCGAGGCGAGGATGCCCCGGTCGTAGCCCATGATCTTGCCGACTTCCGGGTCGTGGACCATGAAGTCGATGAACTGGGCGACCTCCTTGGGGTGCTGGGTGCGCGCGGAGGCGCTCAGCATCAGCGAGGCCAGGTACTGCCCGGTGTGCTTTCCGTCCATGGTGGGGATCGGCGCGAGGCCGTACTCGCTGCTGCCCTCGGCCGTGTAGCGGACGGTGAAGTTGTCCCAGGTGAATTCCGAGGCCCCGTGCCCGGCGGAGAGGGACGACTTGGGCCGGTCCTGCTCGACGGTCCTGGGGTCGGTGATGATGCCGGCCTTCACGCGGCTGTAGCCGTCCTGCCACCACTCCGTCAGATCGGCCTTGTCGAAACCGAGGCCGTCCTTGGTGTAGAACGCCTTTCCGTTCTGCCGCAGGTACAGGTCGTACAGGTACATGATGCTGAAGTAGCCCGTGTCGCCGGGCACCTTGGTCCTGTCGTGGACGGTCTTGAGGGCCTTGAAGTAGTCGTCCCAGGTCCAGCCCGTGGCCGGCTCGACGCCCGCCTTCTGGAAGACCTTCTTGTCGATGACCAGCGCCATGGTGTTGGAGCCGACGGGGATGCCGAGCTGCTTGCCGTCGACCTCGCCCACCTTGGTGACACCCGCACGGAAGTTGTCGAGGCTGAGATTACCCGCGTCGATCTGGGACCCCAGGTCGAGCAGGACGCTTCTCTTGTCGTACTTCCTAAGGAAAGTGACGGCGTTTTGAAAAACGTCCGGGGGATTTCCGCCGGCCGCCTGCGTCTGGAACTTCTCCCAGAATGAGACGTAGTCCTGGAAGTCCGTCTTCACCTTGATCTTCGGGTACTTCTTCTCGAAGAGCCCGATGGTCTGGTTGATCTTCTTGGCCCGTTCTTCGGCACCCCACCACGAGTAACGGATCGTCACCGTCCCGTCGGCGGAGGTGCCGCTGTCGCCGCCGCAGCCCGTGGTCGCGGCCAGGCCCAGCGCGGCCGCCGACGCCCCGGCGGCCTTGAGGATCGTACGCCTCTCAACATTCCTGCTGGTTCCCACAGTCGGGCCCCTCCCCGGCATCATTGCCAGCTGCATGAATCGTTTCAAGTAAGCGCTTGCCGCCACAAGCTACGGAGGGCCTCGGGGTGCGTCAATGATTCGGACAGGAATTTCTTACCGGGCGCCCCGACGGGTTGACGGCACATCGGCATCAGAACGCGCCGCGAGAGGGGTGATGTCGCAGGTGAGAGGCGTGCGCTCGACGGACCGGACATCAACTGGCCATCCGTGCACGGACGTTGCCCGGCCGAAACTCACCGGAGTACGGGACCCGTCCGAGGGGGCTCACACGACGGCGGCCCGCCTGCTCTCGCAGACGGGCCGCCGATCCGGGTGGGCGATACTGGGTTCGAACCAGTGACCTCTTCGGTGTGAACGAAGCGCTCTCCCACTGAGCTAATCGCCCGGACGCAGGAAGAACATTACCCCATGTCAGGGGGTGCCTGTGACCAGCACGAAGCGGCGGCCGCCGAGGCTCGCGCCGCCCGCGCGGATCACTGTTCCTTGATCTTCCAGGGCATCACGACGCCGAACTTCCACAGATAGATCCCGACGAGCACGCCCACGATCACGAGACCGATCGCCGTCAGCGTGATGTTCCGGCGCCGCACCCTGGGATCGAGGGCTCGCTGGGCCGCCTCGGTGACCTTGCGTTTCGTCCAGCGGAGCACCAGCTGGGCCCAGACGAACTCGGTCGCCCAGATGGCCATGCCGCCGAAGATCACCACCCAGCCGGGCCCGGGCAGCGGCAACATGACGATGCCGGCGCCCACGACCGCGAGACCGACGACGAAGACCCCGACCTGCCAGCTCAGATGCAGGGCGCGACGCCTCTTGATGAACGCCGGCGCCTTGGAGCCGAGGCCGTGCTCGCCCTGCGTCCCGTCCGGCTTCGTCTCGTCCGATGCCACGGTGGCCTCGCCCGGCAGTCCCTCGGTCCGGTTACTCCCCGTATTCATACGGCCAAACTTTACCTTACTTTACCGAGCGGAAACCAGTCACCGGAATGGCCGTACCTCACGAACGACCCATGGGCCGGAAGAGTTACGTAAAGGCACGCAAAACACTCAGAGGGGTTTACAACGGCACCGTAGGTGGCATGTCGATTTCGCCGACGTGCGAATCCCCGAGCGCACACTGAGCGAAAGGCCCTGGCGCTTATGAACACCACGGTCAGCTGCGAGCTGCACCTGCGCCTCGTTGTGTCGAGCGAGTCCTCCCTGCCTGTCCCCGCAGGCCTGCGGTACGACACGGCCGACCCCTACGCCGTGCACGCCACCTTCCACACCGGAGCCGAGGAGACCGTCGAGTGGGTGTTCGCCCGCGACCTCCTCGCGGAGGGGCTGCACCGGCCCACCGGCACCGGCGACGTCCGTGTCTGGCCGTCGCGCAGTCACGGTCAGGGGGTCGTGTGCATCGCGCTGAGCTCCCCGGAGGGCGAGGCCCTGCTGGAAGCCCCGGCGCGGGCACTGGAGTCCTTCCTGAAGCGAACCGACGCCGCCGTGCCCCCCGGCACGGAACACCGGCATTTCGATCTCGACCAGGAGCTCTCGCACATCCTGGCGGAGAGCTAGGGCGAGGCACCACGAAGCCGCCCGGCGCCGTCGACTCGGGGAGACGGCTCGGGCCAGAACAACTGCATACGGTACGCATCAGCGCCGCCGCCGCGATCGAGTCGTGGGGCGGCGCCGGTGTGTGCGGCGGGGCAGGGGGAAGGTGCCTGGTGGCACGACCGCCCGCAGCCGGGCGGCAAGCCACTAACATCGGCCAGCATGAGGCGGGCGTCCGCCCGACCCCCAGGCCAGGGAGCGAAACGTGCTGATCACCCACGACACCCGGTGCGCGCTCGACACCGTGGTGGATCTGGTGAACACCGCACCGGAGGACAACGCGGCACCGGACGGACTGCCCGACGTCGCGGCTCTCGAGGATTTCGTACGAACCCACGACATCAGCGATGTGGGGGCGCTCTCGGAGTTCGACCTCTCGGCCGTGCGCAAGATCCGCGGCCGGTTCGCCTCGGTCTTCGCGGCGCGCGATGCCCGGACCGCCGCCGGCGTGATCAACGAGCTGGTCGCCGCCGCGGGCACCACTCCGCGCCTCACGGACCACGACGGCTACGACTGGCATGTGCACTACTTCGCGCCCGGCGCCTCCGTCGCCGACCATCTCGCGGCCGACTGCGGGATGGCGCTGGCCTTCTTCGTGGTGGCCGGTGAGCAGGAGCGGCTGCGCCGCTGCGAGGCCCCCGACTGCCGGCGTGCGTTCGTGGACCTCTCCCGGAACCGCTCGCGCCGCTACTGCGACAGCCGTACCTGCGGAAACCGCCTGCACGTGGCCGCGTACCGGGCACGGCGCAAGGAGGCGGCGGGCTAGGCAGGGCCCAGGGCCTGGCCGGACAGGGATGTCGACGTGGTCCCCCGCGGGTGTCGCCGGGGACCACGGGTACGGCTCACAGCATCAGCAGGTCGTGCAACGACGCCATGAGCAGCAGACACCCGATCACCGCAAGGAAGATCATCAGCGGTGGCTGGGAAAGGGCGAAGAGGCATCCGCGCGGCTCATCCTTCGGCGGCGCGGAATCGCCGTGTTCCGTGTCCAGCATCTCGCGGCGATGATGGCGCATTCCGTACGTCCGGTGCGCTCAACACGCGCGGAATGACCGGCAGTTCGCCGGATCCCGTGAAGTCCGGTTCCGGTCGTGATCACTTCACGTCACAGCCTTGATCCACTGTGTCGTTTCAGTCGTCATGCGCGGGTCATATGCCGTGCTTCTTCAGGATGGCCTCGATGTCGCTGAAGTCGTCCGCCGACTCGGTGCGGGGTGCGCTCGCGGGCCGGGTCGCCGGCCGGGCCCCCGGGCCCAGGGAAGGCGCGGAAGCCGTCGGAGCGACCGCTTCGCGCTGCCCCGCGGCCCTGGCTTCCCTGCGCTCCTTGCGGGCGCCGCCCCGGCGACGCTCCACCGCGCGCGTGCTGGAGAACAGCAGCCAGGCGGCGCCGAGCACACCGAAGCCCGCCCAGGCCGTCGGACTGAAGGCGGTGTCCGCCAGCCACTGCACGGTGCCGGTCATCACCAGACCGATGGGGACGAGTGAGTAGGCGGCGATGCGGGCGGCCGCGAGGAAGCGCTTGCGGTAGGCCGTGACCACCGCGATGCCCAGGCCGGCCGCGGACACGGCGGAACAGACGGTCTCGGCAATCATCCGGTCCTCCAGGCAGGGCTCGGTCGGGCAGGGGGCACTTCGTCCCTTCCATCCTGCACCGCCCGGACCTCGTGCGGCCATGGTCCGGGCGGACATCAGGGACATCTCCGGGTCGGCTCCTCCGAAGGTGCCGGTCCGGGGCACTCCCCCAGGTGGGGATCAGGGTCCCGGGCGCAGGTCACCGAGGCCGGGGTCCGATTGGGTCGACCGCGTCCGAGCTGGGAGACTGACGGCATGAGCGACTCCTCCCCCGCGCCTACCGCCGCGCCCGTCCTCGACGTCTGGTGCGACCTCCAGTGCCCGGACTGCCGTAGCGCCCTCGACGATCTGCGTGCCCTGCGCGCCCGCTACGGCGACCGGCTGGAGCTGCGGCTGCGGCACTTCCCGCTGGAGAAGAACAAGCACGCCTTCGCCGCCGCGCAGGCCGCCGAGGAAGCCCTCGAACAGGGCAAGGGCTGGGCCTACGCCGAGGCCGTGCTGGCGCGGGTCGAGGAGCTGGGCCGTAAGGGAGAACCCTTCCTGGTCGAGGTGGCCGCCGAACTCGGTCTGGACGCCGAGGAGTTCGACACCGCGCTGATCGACGGCCGGCACATCCTGATCGTCGACGCCGACCAGGCCGAGGGCAAGGCGATCGGCGTGACCGGCACCCCGACGTACGTCGTCGACGGTCAGCGCCTGGACGGCGGCAAGAGCCAGGAGGGGCTGCGGGAGCGGATCGAGGAGATCGTGGACCGGCTGCTGGCCGGGCAGGACGCCTGACCGGCGCCCGGGCACTCCGCGGGATGCGGAGCCACGTGTTGTCGTCTGCGGCGCCGTCGTGGCTGGTCGCTCCCCCACTCTCGGCTTCGCTCGAGCGGGGGGACCCCCATTGCGGCGGAGCCGCACATCGGGCACGGCCCCGCGCCCCTTCGGGGGCGCTGCCGAGGGTCGGCGGTCCTCGGCAACCGCTCAGAGCAGCGGCTTGTACAGGACGTACTGCGTCGTCCGGTAGCCGAGTGACTCGTAGAGCCGCTCGGCCGGGGTGTTGCCGGCGAACACGTTGAGGCCGAGGGCGCTCCGGCCGGCGCCGATCGCCTGAGTCTCCGCCAGGTGCATCAGCGTGCGGCCGTGTCCCTGTCCGCGGTGGGCGGCGTCGGCCTCGACGTCGTAGACGTAGGCCTTGCCGTCGGTCAGCGCCATCCAGAGGGTGCCCACCCGGGTCCGGTCGTGCTCCAGCACGCTGAACCGCATGCCCTCGGTGGCGAGCCCCCGGGGCAGCAGCATCGCGTGGCCGCGCCGGGACATCTCGTACGCCTCGGACTCGGGCACGCCCCGCTCGATCCACACGCGCGCGTACCCGTCGATCTCAGCCGCGAGCCATGCCTCGAACTCGGCCTCGGTCATGGGACGGGCCCGGCTGCCGGCCGGCAGCCGCGGCGGTGTGTCGCCGATCTGCTTCTCCATGCCGCGGTTGCGGTGCACGTAACCGAGCGCTGCTACGAGCCGCAGCGCCGCCTCGGCGTCGGCGGGCACCAGCGCCTCGATCTGCCGGCAGCCCCAGCCGCGCGCCACCTCCTCCGCGGCGAGTGCGGCCACCGTGCCCCGGCCCCGGCGGCGGTCCGGCTCCTCGATGCGCAGATCGAGGATGCGGGCCATGAAGTCACCGAACTGGGGCAGGGTGCCGAGGCGGACCGTACCGACGGGCCGGCTGTTCACGCACACCTGGTAGCGACGGGAACGTGTCCCGTCCTCGGCACGCTGAAGCGGCTCGGTCGGCCGCAGGGTCGTGGTCATCAGGGGTGTTCTACCCGCCTGACCCGCCCCTTGGCAGCCTGTTTTCCCGGGCTCTCACGGATCCAGGTCGTTCCCGGACCGCTCGTCGAAGATCCGCATGGCCTTGGCGGTCACCGGGCCCGGGGTGCGCGGCAGTACGCGGTCGTCGACGCGGTGCACGGCCTGGACGTCGCGCAGGGTGGAGGTGAGGAAGACCTCGTCCGCGCGCTCCAGGACGTCGAGCGGCAGGTCGGTCTCCTTGGCGCCGGTCCACTCGACGGCGAGCGCGCGCGTGATGCCCGCGAGGCACCCGGAGGCGACCGGCGGGGTGTGGATCTCGCCGTCGAGGACGACGAAGACGTTCGAGCCGGTGCCCTCGCAGAGTTGGCCGACGGTGTTCGCGAACAGGGCTTCCGAGGCGCCGTGTTGGTGGGCGCGGGCGAGGGCGACGACGTTCTCGGCGTACGAGGTCGTCTTCAGGCCGGTGAGGGCGCCGCGTTCGTTGCGGGTCCACGGGACCGTGATCACGGCGGTGGAATCGGGGCGGCGGCTGGTCTCGCCCAGGGCGACGACGAGGGTCGGGCCGTGCTCACCGCGGTCGGAGCCGAGCGGGCCGTGGCCGCCGGTGTAGGTGATGCGCAGTCGGCCGAGCGGCATCGGGTTGGCCTCGAGGACGGCGGCGCAGGCGCGGCGGATCTCCTCGTGGTCGGGGTCGGGCAGGCCGAGGCCGCGCGCCGAGCGGGTCAGCCGGTCGAGGTGCCGGGTGAGCGCGAACGGCTTCCCGTCCGTCGCCTTCACCGTCTCGAAGATGCCGTCGCCCACGGTCAGCCCGTGGTCGAAGACGGAGACGCGGGCGGACTCGCTGTCCTGCAGCCCGCCGTCGAGCCAGATCTTCACGTCTGTAGTCCCTCTCCACTCACCTGGTACGTCCCCGACGCTACCGCGAGGAGTCGGGCCGCCTTCAGCTCGGTCTCCCGCCACTCCGCCTCCGGGTCGGAGCCCCAGGTGATGCCCGCGCCCGTCCCGAAGCGCAGGACGCCCTCGGCCCGGTCGATCCAGAAGGTGCGGATGCCGACCGCCAGCTCACCGGCCGTCTGGTCCGCGTCGACCCAGCCGATGCCGCCGCAGTACGGGCCGCGGGGCGCCGTCTCCAGGGCTTCGATGATCCGCAGGGCGCTGGACTTGGGCGCACCGGTGACCGATCCGGGCGGGAAGGCCGCGCCGAGCAGTTCGGGCCAGCCGGCGTCGGCGCGCAGCTCGCCGCGGACCGTCGACACGAGATGGACGAGCCCCGGATGCTTCTCGACGGCACACAGATCGGGAACGCTCACGCTGCCGGTGGCGCAGACACGCCCGATGTCGTTGCGGACCAGGTCCACGATCATCACGTTCTCGGCGTAGTCCTTCTCCAGCAGGTCCGCCTCGGTGCGTCCGGTGCCCTTGATCGGCCCGGACTCCACGACACGGCCGTCGCGCCGCAGGAAGAGCTCGGGCGAGGCCGTGGCTATCTCGACCCCGTGGGCGGGCAGCCGGATCGTTCCTGCATACGGTGCCGGGTTGCCGCGGGCCAGCAGCGCGGTCAGGGCGTCCACGTCGGCGTCGGGCGCGACGGGCGCGGAGAGCACCCGGCAGAGGTTCGCCTGATAGACCTCGCCGGCCGCTATGTGTTCGCGGATCCGGCGCACACCCGCCGTGTACGCCCCGCGGTCGAGGGAGGACGTCCAGTCACCGGCCGCCGGTCCCCGCCACTCCCCCGGCACCGGGGCGGGCACGGGCTCCACTCGTACGTCCCGGAAGCGGGCGCAGGTCAGGCGGCCCTCGAAGTCCGCCACGACGGCCCAGAAACCGGTGGAGTCGAGGGCCGCGGGATCGCTGGTGACGTCGAGGAGTCCGGTGGCGACGCGGTCACCGAAGCGGGCGAGAGGAGGGAGGTCGAGCACGCAGTCGAGTCTAGGGCGGGTGTCGTGAAGGTGGTCCGGGCATGTCCCTTCGGGGGCCCTGACCACGTACGCGAGCAGGTGCAGCGCAGCACGCTGCGCAAACGCGTTTTTGTGCTGGCCCGGGAATCCGCTAGAGTTCAACTCGTCGCCGGGCCGCGAGAGCGGACCGAAACGACAAGCGGACGTAGCTCAGTTGGTAGAGCGCAACCTTGCCAAGGTTGAGGTCGCGAGTTCGAGCCTCGTCGTCCGCTCGATGGAAACAGGGGATCTTCCCGAACCCCTGCACTCCTGGTGGAGTGGCCGAGAGGCGAGGCAACGGCCTGCAAAGCCGTCTACACGGGTTCAAATCCCGTCTCCACCTCCAAGGACGATTAGCTCAGCGGGAGAGCGCTTCCCTGACACGGAAGAGGTCACTGGTTCAATCCCAGTATCGTCCACTGGATCTTCCAGCACGTACGGAGAGATCCACACCCGCGCGATTAGCTCAGCGGGAGAGCGCTTCCCTGACACGGAAGAGGTCACTGGTTCAATCCCAGTATCGCGCACGCAGTACGCATCACATGCAGGTTCACCTGCGCGATTAGCTCAGCGGGAGAGCGCTTCCCTGACACGGAAGAGGTCACTGGTTCAATCCCAGTATCGCGCACCAGCCGAAGCCCCCGGCCGTCTCGTACGGCCGGGGGCTTCGTCGTGTGCCGTCAGCTCGAGAACAGCATGTGGCCGAAGCTCTTGTGGCGGTGGTGACCGCCGTGGTGGCCGCCGTAGTGACCTCCGTGGCCGCCGTGCTGGGCGCCCCAGGCGGGAGCGGGCGGGGCCGGGTACGCCTGCGGGACGCCCGGCGGCGGCGGTGCGGGCTGCTGCCACTGGGACTCCAGGCGGGTCAGCGCCTCCAGCTCGCCGTAGTCGAGAAAGATCCCGCGGCAGCCGCTGCACTGCTCGATCTGGACACCGTTGCGGTTGTACGTGTGCATCGGCGCATGACACTTCGGACACTGCATGGTCGGCTCAACTCCTCGCCGGTCGGTCCTGCTTCGCGTTTCGCCAGGACAGACTCTGTCAGGCTGCGGTCGGTTGCACCCTACTTCGCGAATCCCGGGGTCAACTGCAGCGGGAGGGAAGCCATTCGGGCACATGCGTCGATCATGGACAGTTCGACCTCGTCCAGGGGGCGGTCCTCCGCTGCCGCCTTGGCTGTCGCGCGGGCGGCCGTCTGCACCGTGAGGGCGCGGGCCGGGACGTCCAGGGCGGGCCAGGGGTCGCCGTCGGCGGGGACGGCCGGGCCGCCGGCCGTGCGGTAGGCGGCGAGGAAGCGGGTCCACTCGTCCGGTGGCAGGAGGCCGCAGGCGTACCAGGCGGCCGGGCGGGCCAGGTCCCAGGCCGGGACGCCGGTGCCGAGGTCGTCGACGTCGATGAGCAGCCACGGGCCGTCGGGGGCGGGGTGGCGGACGAGCTGGCCGAGGTGGAGGTCGCCGTGGCACAGGGTGGTGGTGTCCGGCATGGGGGCTTCGGCCCGGGCCCAGGGCGGGAGGGTGTTCCAGGCCTCCAGGATCGGCGGGGTGGCGGGGTGGGCAGCGGCTGTCGCCCTGAGGCGGGCGATGGCTCGGGCGGCCTTGGCGGGGCCTCGCATGGGCGGGAGGGGGGTGGGGGCCGGGGTGCGGTGGAGGCGGGCGAGAAGGGCGGCTGCGGGCTCCCAGGGGGCGGCGTCGGGGGTGTCCGGGTCCACGGGTGTGCCGTAGGGCCAGAACGTGACGAGGCGGCCGTGCAGGTCGACGGGGGTAGGGGTGAGTGGGGGCAGGAGGATGCCGGGGAGGTGGGTGGCGGCGGTGAGGCGGGGGGTGAGGTCGGCGCGGGGGGTGTTCGGGGCGTGGGCCTTGGCGACCGTGTCCGCGTGGCGGACGACGGTGGCGTCGGGGCGGTCGGCGAGGGTGGCTGCGCCGCAGGGGCAGGTGTCCGTGCGGGAGTGGGCCTTGGCCTTGGCTCGGGTGGTCAGTTCGGTGAGCAAGGGGGTGGTCACGGGGCTCCCTGGGGTGGCGGGTCTCTCGCGAGGGTACGGCGGGGTGGTGGGGGTGGGTATGGCAGCCGGCCGTGCCGGGGCCGTCCGTGGTGGGGCCTGTGAGGGATGCGCCCCCGCCGCCCCTACCCGTCCCGTCCCCAGGGGCTGCCGCCCCTTCGACCCCGCCGGGGGCTCCGCCCCGGACCCCGGCGGGGACTGCATCCCCCGCACCCCTCGCGGGGCTCCGCCCCAGCACCCCGACCCAACGGACCTGCCTGACCCACCGCAGGCCCCCGCCCCTCAACCCCCGCAGACACTGCATCCCCCCGCACCCCGTTTCGGGGCTCCGCCCCGGACCCCTATCGGCCTGAACGGCCTCGTCCTCAAACGCCGGACGGGCTGAAAGGCCTGACCGGTGCCTGGTGGAGAGGGCACGCCCTCGGCCCGGGCATGTGGCCGTAGGCGGGGGTGGTTGGGAAGGGGAAAAAGCAATGCCGGCGCAGCTCCCCAGCTGCGCCGGCATTTTTGCCGTCCGCCGCACCCCCGTCCCCACGGGGTTTCATGGGTGGATGTCCCCGCCCGGACCGCTCTTCCGGGCCTGGGGTCGCCGCTCAGCGCCCCAGCATCACGCCCACGGACGACGCCTGTGTGGCCACTGTCTCCCAGCCGTCGAAGACGAAGAAGAGCAGGGCCGCCAGGGGGAGGACCATGAGCGTCGCCACCAGGGGGTGGCGGCGGCCCGTGCGGCGGCGGAGTGCGGTGCGCTCCTGGGTGCGGATCAGTGTCCGCGGTGCCGTTAGGGCCATGGTCCCTCTCCTGACCGTCTCAGTTGTCGTTGGCAGCGGCGGGTGTCTGACCTCGGGGGACGAGTGCTGCACCCGCCGCTTGACCTCAAATCTAGGCGTCCGGCGCTCGCCGCACGTCATGCCCTCGTACCGATTGCCGGGCCTCCCGGAGGATGAGCCGTGAGCTGGGGCGTACTCCCCTGGGTGGAGACGAGGTCCTAGGTCTCAGGGTCTTCCCGGAGGGGGCGCCCGGTGTGCCCTGCCTTTTCCGAGCCGTCCTCCCTGGGGATCGGCTGCTCGACCAGGGCCAGCACCCGGTTCGCCATGAAGCGGGCTGTGCGGACCACGGAGCCGTTGCGGGTGACTTCGCTCACTTCCACGACACCTCGGCGTACCGCCGTCTCCACCCGGCGGCCCGCCCTGCTGGCCACCACCTCGTAGGTACGGGTCGTGTCCCCCGCGTCCACGACTATTTCCACGCGATCACCCTTCACGTGTTCAATCCCCCTTCGTCGATGGGTGGTTGAGGTCCCCGGACCGACGAAGTCCGCCTGCTCGACCGGTCCCTGACCACCCTTCAAGTCTCCCACCCGGCACTGACAATCGATCTGGGCGAGAGGGCGCGGCCTCTGCGCGCGGGCGGCCGTGGAAACGTAAGCTGTGCCACGTCACACGGACCGGGCAGCGGGGATGAACATGGCGATGATGCGCCTGAGGCGCGAGGACCCGCGCGTCGTCGGCTCGTTCAGGCTTCACAGACGGCTCGGCGCGGGTGGGATGGGCGTCGTGTACCTGGGCTCCGACAAGAAGGGCCAGCGGGTCGCACTGAAGGTCATCCGGCCGGATCTGGCGGAGGACCAGGAGTTCCGATCCCGGTTCGCGCGGGAGGTCTCGGCCGCGCGGCGGATCAGGGGCGGGTGCACGGCCCGGCTCGTCGCCGCCGACCTCGACGCGGAACGGCCCTGGTTCGCCACCCAGTACGTGCCCGGCCCGTCGCTGCACGACAAGGTCGCAGACGGGGGGCCGCTGGGGGCGGCCGATGTCGCGGCTGTGGGTGCCGCCCTGTCGGAGGGGCTCGTCGCCGTGCACGAGGCGGGGGTCGTCCACCGGGACCTCAAGCCGTCGAACATCCTGCTGTCCCCGAAGGGCCCGCGGATCATCGACTTCGGCATCGCCTGGGCGACCGGGGCGTCCACTCTGACGCATGTCGGTACGGCCGTCGGCTCCCCGGGTTTCCTCGCGCCGGAGCAGGTGCGCGGTGCCGCCGTCACCCCGGCCACGGACGTGTTCTCGCTGGGGGCGACCCTGGCGTACGCCTCGATGGGTGACTCGCCCTTCGGGCACGGCAGTTCCGAGGTGATGCTGTACCGGGTCGTCCACGAAGAGGCGCAGCTGCACGGCGTCCCGGACGCGCTCGCTCCACTGGTGCGGGCCTGTCTGGCGAAGGACCCCGAGGAGCGGCCCAGCACGCTTCAGCTGTCGCTGCGGCTCAAGGAGATCGCCGCCCGTGAGGCGCAGGGGCTCGCCGACCCCCGTCCGCCCGCGCCGCGTTCCGCGGAGGCGGACCGGCCCACCGGGCGGCTCGTCGACACCTATCCGGAGCAGCAGCGCGAACACCGTCGTCCCCCGGGCCCGCAGGGTGCTCCGCCGTCGCGGGGTGGTTCCGCCGGGTCGCGTGGGGTGCCTCCGGTACGGGGCGGAGCCGCGCCTTCACGGGGCGGCAACGTCTCCCGCGGTGGGCCCCCGCCGCCCCAGCGCTCCGGGCCCCGGCCCGCCCCGGGGGCGAGGAACACGAGCCGCCAGGGCACGGGGGCGCGGCCCGCGCCGCGCAGCGGTACCGGACGTCCGGCTCCCCGGCCCACGAAGACGGGGCGGCGGCCTGCCAATCCCCGGTTGCTGCGGCAGCGGCTGTTCGTGTTCGTCGTCGTGACGCTGCTGGTGGCGCTGGGCATCGCCGCGGCGCAGGGGTGCCAGGGGCCGTCGCGTGGGCTGGGCGGTGGCGACGGCGTCGTACCGCAGCGGCAACAGCACGTGGAGCCGGGGCGCGCCCAGGTGGACTGAGGCGTCACAGCCCCGGCAGGATCCGTTCGAAGAACTCCCGGTCGCCGTCGAAGACGGGGGTGAGCGCGAGGAACTCCTCGGGGGTGACCCAGCGGGTCTCGGCGACCTCGACGGGATCGGGGACGACCTCGCCATCGGTCGCGTCCGCCGTCCACCAGTGGAGGCGGAAGAGACCGTCGTCGGTCTCCGACTCCCAGACCTTGGCGAGGGGCGAGACGGTGAGGCCGACCTCCTCCCGGACCTCTCGGACCACGGCCTGCTCCTGGGTCTCCCCCTGTTCGACCTTGCCGCTGAGGGGCTGCCAGTAGCCGGGCCGGGAGACGCCGGGGCCGCGGCGGATCGCCAGTACCCGGTCGCCCCGGCGCAGGACCGCGACGATCGCCTCCCGCTTCGGCACCGGACTATCCCGCCGGGCGGCCCGTGGCCACCGCGTAGAAGGCGACCGCGGCCGCCGCGCCCACATTGAGGGAGTCGACGCCGTGGGACATGGGGATGCGGACCCATTCGTCGGCGGCGACCAGGGCCTGGGTGGACAGGCCGTCGCCCTCGGCGCCGAGCATCAGGGCCACGCGGTCCATCTTGTGCGGGGCGGCCTCGTCGAGGGACCTGGCCTTTTCGTCGGGGGTGAGCGCGAGGAGCGTGAAGCCGGCCTCGCGGACCGACTCCAGGCCCTTGGGCCAGGTGTCGAGGCGGGCGTAGGGGACGGAGAAGACCGCGCCCATCGAGACCTTGACGCTGCGGCGGTACAGGGGGTCCGCGCAGTCCGGGGACAGCAGGACCGCGTCCATGCCCAGGGCCGCCGCAGACCGGAAGATCGCGCCGATGTTGGTGTGGTCGTTGACCGACTCCATGACGACGACCCGTCGGGTGGTCTGGAGGAGGTCGGTAGCCGTCGGCAGCGGTTTGCGCTGCATGGAGGCGAGCGCGCCGCGGTGCACGTGGTAGCCGGTGACCTGTTCGGCCAGGTCCGGGCTGACCGCGTACACGGGGGCCGGAAGCTCGTCGATGACGTCGCGCATGACGTCGACCCACTTCGCGGACAGCAGCATCGAGCGCATCTCGTACCCGGCGTCCTTCGCCCGGCGGATGACCTTCTCGCCCTCGGCGATGAACAGGCCCTCGGCCGGTTCGCGCTTGCGGCGCAGCTCCACGTCGGTCAGGCCTGTGTAGTCGCGCAGGCGCGGGTCGTCGGGGTCGTCAACGGTGATGAGATCGGCCACAGGGTGATACTGCCTTGTCCTGGGTGTGGTGCCAACGGCTGTGTACGAGTTGGGTTACCCGCGGTTACGCGGACGTCCGCGGTCCTACGCCGACGACCTCGCCGATGACGATGACCGCCGGCGGCTTGACCTCCTGCGTACGCACGGTCTCGCCGACCGTCGCCAGGGTCGCGTCGACGCGGCGCTGGGCGGCCGTGGTGCCCTCCTGGACCAGGGCGACGGGGGTGTCGGCCGGCTTGCCGTGTGCGACGAGCGTCTCGGCGATCTTTCCGATCTTGTCCACGCCCATGAGGATCACGAGCGTGCCGGTGAGCTTCGCCAGGGATGCCCAGTCGACCAGGGAGCGTTCGTCGTCGGGGGCGACATGGCCGCTGACCACCGTGAACTCGTGCGCGACGCCCCGATGGGTGACCGGGATGCCGGCCGCGCCCGGGACCGAGATCGAGCTGGAGATGCCGGGCACGACGGTGCAGGGGATGCCGGCCTCGGCGAGGGCGTTCAGCTCCTCCATGCCCCGGCCGAAGACGTAGGGGTCGCCGCCCTTGAGCCGTACGACCGACTTGCCCTGCTTGGCGTGCTCGATCAGGGCGTTGTTGATGGCCTCCTGGGCCATGAAACGGCCGTACGGGATCTTCGCCGCGTCGATCACCTCGACGTGCGGCGGGAGTTCGGCGAGGAGGTCGCGGGGGCCGAGGCGGTCGGCGATGACGACGTCGGCCTCGGCGAGGAGGCGGCGGCCGCGGACCGTGATGAGGTCCGGGTCGCCGGGGCCGCCGCCGACGAGGGCGACGCCGGGGGTGCGGGTGCGGTGGTGGGGCGCCACCAGGGTGCCGTCGCGCAGGCCCTCGACGACCGCGTCGCGGATCGCGGCGGTGCGGCGGGGGTCGCGGCCGCGGGCCTCGGTGGTCAGGACGGCGACCGTGACGCCCTCGCTGTGGCCGGTCGCCGGGGTCCAGGCCGTGGCGGCGTCGGCGTCGTCGGAGCGGACGCACCACACACGGTGGCGTTCCGCTTCGGCGGAGGCCCGGGTGTTCGCCTCCGTGTCGCCGGTGGCGATCAGGGCGTACCAGGCGTCCGCGAGGTCGCCCTCGGCGTACGGGCGCCGCTGCCAGGTGATCTCGCCCGCGTCGGCCATGGCCTCGACGGAGGGGGTCGCCTCCGGGGACACGAGGAGGATGTCCGCGCCTGCTGCGATGAGGGCCGGGAGGCGGCGCTGGGCGACCTGGCCGCCGCCCAGGACGACCACTTTGCGGCCGGTGAGGCGGAGGCCTACGGGGTAGGCGGGGTTTTCGGCCATGAGGGTGCGGCTCCTCTGGGGGCTTGGCGGGGGCCCTGACGTGCAGATTTTAAGGGTCGGGTGGGCTTGGCGGCTCAGGTGTCCGGTGGTTGGGCGCCGTTGCCGGGCGCGGGTGCGTGGGTCGGTGCCTACCCGTTCCGCCCTGCGGAACGACTGCCCACCGACCCATGGGCGAGAGGGCTCGGGGGGATGCCCCCGAGCCCTCTCGCTCCTGCCCTACTTCTCGGTTACCCCTGCGGAGTCGAACGTCGCCACCTCGTGCATGGCTCTCGCCGTGCTCTGGACGAGCGGGAGGGCCAGGAGGGCGCCCGTGCCCTCGCCGAGGCGGAGGTCGAGGTCGACCAGGGGGCGCAGGCCCAGCTTGTTGAGGGCGGCCACATGGCCGGGCTCCGCGCTGCGGTGGCCCGCGATGCAGGCCGCGAGCACCTCGGGGGCGATCGCCCGGGCGACCAGGGCCGCGGCACCGGCGCTGACGCCGTCCAGGATCACCGGGGTGCGCAGCGAGGCGCCGCCGAGCAGAAGGCCCACCATCGCCGCGTGCTCGAAACCGCCGATCGCGGCGAGCACGCCGATGGGGTCGGCCGGGTCCGGCTGGTGGACCTCGATGGCGCGGCGGACGACCTCGGTCTTGCGGGCCAGGGTCTCGTCGTTGATGCCGGTGCCGCGGCCGGTCACCTCGGCCGGGTCGGTGTCCGTGAAGACCGAGATCAGGGCGGCGGACGCGGTGGTGTTGGCGATGCCCATCTCGCCCGTCAGCAGTGCCTTGTTGCCGGCCGCCACCAGGTCGCGGGCCGTCTCGATGCCGACCTCGATGGCCTGCTTGGCCTCCTCGCGGGTCATCGCGGGGCCGGTGGTCATGTCGGAGGTGCCCGCGCGGACCTTGCGGGGCAGCAGGCCGGGGGTCGCGGGCAGGTCGGCCGCGACGCCGACGTCCACCACGCACACCTCGGCGCCCACCTGGCCGGCGAAGGCGTTGCAGACCGCGCCGCCGCCGAGGAAGTTGGCCACCATCTGGGCGGTGACCTCCTGCGGCCAGGGGGTGACCCCCTGGGCGTGCACGCCGTGGTCGCCCGCGAAGATCGCGACGGCCGCGGGCTCCGGGATGGGCGGAGGGCACTGGCGCGAAAGCCCGGAGAGCTGCGCGGAGATGATCTCCAGCATGCCGAGCGCACCGGCCGGCTTGGTCATGCGCTTCTGCCGCTCCCAGGCCTCGCCGAGCGCCTTGGCGTCCAGCGGGCGGATCTGGGCGACGGTCTCGGCGAGCAGGTCGTGCGGCTCCTCACCGGGCAGGGCACGGCGGCCGTACGTCTCCTCGTGCACGACCCACGACAGCGGGCGGCGCTTGGACCAGCCGGCCTGCATCAGCTCGGGCTCGTCCGGGAACTCGTCGACGTATCCGACGCACAGGTAGGCGATGACCTCCAGGTGCTCGGGCAGGCCGAGGGCGCGGACCATCTCGCGCTCGTCGAAGAAGCTGACCCAGCCGACGCCGAGGCCCTCGGCGCGGGCGGCGAGCCAGAGGTTCTCGACGGCGAGCGCGGCGGAGTAGGGCGCCATCTGCGGCTGGGTGTGGCGGCCGAGGGTGTGGCGGCCGCCGCGGGTCGGGTCGGCGGTGACGACGATGTTCACCGGGGTGTCGAGGATGGCCTCGATCTTCAGTTCCTTGAACTGCTTCGCCCGGCCCTTGGGCAACGACTTCGCGTACGCGTCGCGCTGGCGCATGGCCAGTTCGTGCATGCTGCGCCGGGTGTCGGCGGAGCGGATGACGACGAAGTCCCAGGGCTGGGAGTGGCCGACGGAGGGCGCGGTGTGCGCGGCCTCCAGCACGCGGAGCAGCACCTCGTGCGGGATGGGGTCGCTGCGGAAGCCGTTGCGGATGTCGCGGCGCTCACGCATGACCTTCATGACGGCCGCGCGCTCCGCGTCGTCGTAGGCGGGCGCGGCCGGGCCGGTGGACTGTCGTGCTTCTTCCACTGCGGCCGTGCTCTCTTCTTCCTGGTCGGCGGCCCGGGTGTCCAGGTCCTCCGCGTGCTGTACGAGGTGGGGGTCGGCCTCCCGCGGGGCGGGGACCCTGACGACGGGCTCCGGCGCCTGCTCCGCCTCCGGGGGGAGGGTGAGGGCGTGCGGCGGGGTCGGGGCGAGGTGCGGGGTGGTCGGCACCGAGCCGTCGACGAGGACGAACTGGCCGACGGACGCGTCCGGTTGCGGATCCGCGGGCTCCGCGGCCGTCGGCTGGGGCGTGTCCGTGCCGGGGCCGGGAGGGGCCGGTTCCGCAGTCTCGTCCGTCGGGAGCGCGGCCGGGGCCTCGGCGGAGCTTGCGGCCGGCTCGGCTGCGAGGGGCTCCGCGGGGGGCGCCTGGTCCGTCGGGGAAACCGCGTCGGCCGGTTCGGCGACGGCAGCGGCCTCGGGCTGCACTTCCGCGTCCGGGACGGTCTGGACGGGGCTGCTCCGGTGCTCTGCTGCCACGCCGTGGACTGCGGGCTCGGGGGCGGCGGTCGCGCCCTCGGCCGGTGCCACGGGCTGTGCCGCGTCCGGGGCTGCCGGGAAGGGCGCTGCTCCTGCGGCCTCCGCGGTGGCGGGCACGTGCGCGGGCGCCTCGGCGGTTTGCGTGGGCTCGACGGCGATGGCCTGAGCGGGCTCGACGGCGACGGCCTGAGCGGGTTCAGGGACGAAGGGCTGGGCCGCAGCCTGGTCGGCGGCGTGGGCAGCATGCGCGGTGTCCGGCGCCACGGTCTCGGGTGCCGGTACGGCCTCGGGGGCGACTGCCTGAGGTGCCTGTTCGGTATGCAGTGCGGCCGTCTCGGGGCGCTGCGCAGCTTCCGGTGCGCTCGTCTCGGAGAGCTGACCGGCCTCGGCGGCCACTGCCCCGGGGAACTGCCCGGCCTCGTGGGCGCCCGCCTCGGGGAACCGCTCGGCCGCGACCGCCTCGGGCGACGGCCGGCTCGCGGGTGCCACGGCCTCTGCGACCTGCGGTGCTTCGGGCGCCACGGCCACGGCGGGCTGTTCGCCGCCGGGCGCGGCGGCCTCGGTGATCGGCGCGGCCTCAGACGTGACGGGCTCGGTGATCGGCGCGGCCTCTGATGCGGGCCCCTCGGCGACCGGGCCGGTGCCGGGCGCGAGGCCCTCGGCGACCGGTGCGCCCTCGACCGTCGGCGCCTCTTGCGGCGCGTGGGTCACCTCCGGAACCTGGCCGGCCTCCGGCGCAGGCGCCGCTCCGGGAGCCGGGACGGCCTCGGGACCGGGAGCGGATACGGCCTCTGCAGCGGGCACGGCAGCGTCGGGCTGCCCGCCTTCGGGGGAGACTCCGGCAACGGGGACCGGCCCGGCCTCCGGCGCGGAAGCGGCCGGTTCGTCCTGCCCGGCGTCCGAGGCAGCCGGGGCAACCACGCCCTGCTCAGCCGCCTGCGCACCATCCGCGGCAGCCCCCACCGGAGCCGTCTGCGCGCCGTACGCGGCGAACTCACCGGGAGCCCCGTGCCCGCTGCCCGCGGCGGGGAACCCGCCGTGAGCGACATGCCCGGCCCCGGCAACCGGTCCACCGGCAGCCACCGGTCCACCGTCCGCAGCCGGCGCACCCGCGGCGGCTCCGGCGATCTGCCCGCCCTCCACGGCGGACATCCCCGTCGGAACGTGCCCGCCTTCCGGGCCGTGGGCCACGCCGAGGTCACCGTTCTGCGCCGCCGGAGCGGTCTCCGTGGCGACGTGAGCCATGGCGGGCTGTGCGGCGGCCACCGGCTCCGCGCTCGGTTCGGCCGCCGGAACAACCGTTTCGGCAGCCGGTGCCTCGGTGTTCACCGGTGCCGCCGTCCGCACCGCGGCCTGCGCCGGGGCGCCCCAAGGGGCCGCGCCCTGCGGCGGCATCTCGTGCAGCTGCGGGGTCTCGAAGTACTCGGGGCCGGTGGCCGGCGGGGCGGGCTGGCGTACCGGTGCGCCCGCGGGGCCGCGGTCGGCGAGGGAGCGGACCGGGCTCGCCGAGGTGTCGGGGATCGGCGGGCCGAGGTGCAGGGGGCGACGCGGCGTCACCGGCCCGGGGGCGGGCGCCGGGTTGGGCAGGCGGACGCCGCCGAGGTCGACCGAGCCGCTGTCGCGCCCCGCCGTCTCGTGCGGACCCGGCTCGTGGACGGCCTCCACGACCGGCTCGGGCGCGGGCGGGGCGACCTCGTTGCCCCACGGGCTCTGGGCCCCCGGCAGCAGCAACAGGTCTTCGTCCTCGGCGGTGGTCTCGGAGAGGTAGGTGTACGCACCGTGCGCGTGGACGCCCGGCTGTTCCACCATGCCTGCGCTCTCCGGCAGCTCCTCGCCCGGGACCTGGCCGGTGTCGGTCATGCGTACCCCTCGCCCATCGGTTAGTGCTTCTACGTCCAGCCCACCGGGAGCGGCGCACCGACCGCCCCCGCAGTGAAGAACGAGCGTGCCTGCCCAGCGGCACGAACGACCCGCCCGTAAAAGGCGACAAAGCCATTCAGTGGCATTGTCCCGGCCGTTCCTCCGTCACGACAGGTTGATCCGTGACGACCCGCTGTGGACTGCGCCACGTTGCGCGTCCTCCGGTTCTGCCGTACCGCATCCACCCCAAAAGGGGTGGGTTTTCCGGACATTGACGAACGAAGTGCCGGGTCACCCGATGCGGTACAACGGTCGGCCAGCCTACCGCGAGCGGTACGACTACAGGATCACCGGGACGGCAGAAACCAGGATCACTGGGACGGCGCCAGGGTCACGATGCGCGCCCCGGGAGCGTGCCGCTGAGCAGGAACGCGACGCTCCGCTCCGTCTCCGTCCAGGCCCTGGTGTCGAGTTCGACGGACTGGATCAGGGCGCACTCGACCTGGTAGCCGTGCTCGGTCAGGTCCCGGCCGACGAGTTCGGCCGCGTCACGGGTGGCCGCGTGGGTGACGATGCGCTGCGGGCGGCGGTCGGCGACCGCGGAGACCACGGCCGCTCCCCCACCGCCGACGCGGACGACGTCCGGCTCGGGGAGGTTCTCCAGGACGTGCGGGGCCGTTCCCTGCACGATCTGCAACTGGACGCCGAAGTGCCGGGCGGCGGCGTCCGTGCGGGCACAGGCCTCCAGGGCACGGTCGACGGCGATGACGGCGGCCCCGGCGCGTGCGGCCTCGGTGGCGAAGGCGCCGCTGCCGCAACCGATGTCCCAGACGAGGTCCCCCACACGCGGGCCCAGCCGGGCGAGTTGGGCGGCGCGCAGCAGATCCGTCTCGCCCTCGCCGAGCGGGCCGTCGTAGGCCTCGGCGGGCTGGGTCCAGCCGCGCGGTCCGGCTGCCGGGTCGCGGCCGGACAGCCAGCCGCCGCCCTCCGAGACGCCCGGCCCGGCGGGTCCGCCGATGACGATGACGACGTTCGGGTCGCGCCAGGTGTGGTCGGGGGCCTTGTCGGAGGTGACGACGGTGACCTGTTCGCGTTCGGTACCGAGTTCCTCGCAGATGACGAAGGTGCGGTGGACGCCTTCGAGGAGGAGGCCGAGTTCGGCGGGGCCCGCACCGGGTGAGGTGAGGACGGCGACCTTGGTGTGGGCGCGGCACACATTCACCGCACGTCGCAGGGTGCGGCCGTGGGCGACGACCACTTGGGCGTCGTCCCAGGGCATACCGGCCCGGGCGAAGGCCGCGGCCACGGAGGAGACGGCGGGGACGACCTCGACCTCGAGGCCGAACTCGGGCGCGCGCAGGGTTCGTACGACGCCGAAGAATCCGGGGTCGCCGTCGGCCAGTACGACCGCGGTGCCGCGGTGGCCGGCGATGCGGCGGGCGGCTAGGGAGACGCTGCCGAGGCGGATGCGCTCGGCGCGGGGCGGCACTTCGGGGAGCGCCAGATGGTGGGCGGCACCGGCCACCAGCGTGGCGGCGCCCAGGGCGGAGCGGGCCGCGGCGGTCAGGGGCGAGCCGTCCCAGCCGATCACCGTGACACGGTCGGCCATCGTCGTCGGTCTCCAGGGGTTTTACGCAGGTCGGGCTCCGTGAGGGTACCTGGTGTCAGGTGCGGACCCTCGAGCCCCCAGGTTTCAGTTCCAGTCGGTGAAGCCCGTGAAGCCGCCGCTGTCGGCCAGTTCCTCGCCCGCGCCGTCGAGGTCCTCCGGCAGCAGGCTCCACACGATGAAGTCCGTGCGGACGTCGCTCCAGGTACCGTCCTCGGCGCGGACGTGGGCTATGCAGGCGTTGCGCAGGACGCCCTCGCTGATACAGCCGATCTTCTGGGCGACCTGCTGGGAAGCGGTGTTGTCGGCGGCCGTGCGCAGTTCGATGCGCTCCAACTTCTGGTCCCCGAAGAGCCATTGGGCGGTGGCGAGCGCGGCCTCCGAGGCATAGCCCTCGCCGCGCGCCCACGGGGCGATGATGTACGACAGCTCGGTGGACCGCACATGCCAGTTGGTCTTGGCGAGCTGGACGATGCCGACCAGGCGCTGGGTGAGGAACTCGGTGACGGCGAGATCGAGTCCGCGGCCCGCAGCCCGCTCGGTCGGCGCGTACTCGGTGATCCAGTGGCGCGCCTGGTCCTCGGTGAAGGGCTGGGGGACGTCGGTCCAGGCGCCGACCTGCTCGTCGTTCATCATCTCGGCCAGCCCGTTCACGTCGTCCTCGTCGAGGGGCCGCAGCACCAACCGCTCCGTGCTGATGGAGATGTTGGGGAAGGTGCTAGTCATGCGCCACTCCGTAACCTTCGGAAAACCTGCGGGGCCTGCTGAACTGCCCAGCATGCAGCATCAAGGCACGGAACTGCACCACGGGGTCCACCCGCGGTGAGCGAGCGGACCCCGTGCGTGGCGATACGCCGTATACGTGAGGTTAGAAGGACGGGATGACCGAGCCCTCGTACTTGTCCTCGATGAACTTCTTCACCTCGGGCGAGGTGAGGAGCTTGGCGAGCTTCTTCACCCGCGGGTCCTTCTCGTTGCCCTTCTTCACCGCGAGGAAGTTGCCGTAGGGGCTGTTCTTCGCGGACTCCAGGACCAGGGCCTCCTTGGCGGGCTTGATGCCCGCGGAGATGGCGTAGTTGCCGTTGACGACCGCGGCGTCCACGTCGTCCAGGGAGCGTGCGGTCTGGGCCGCCTCGACCTCCTTGAACTTGAGGTTCTTCGGGTTCTTGGCGATGTCCTGGGGGGTCGCCTCGCTGCCCGCGCCGTCCTTGAGCGTGATCAGGCCGTTGGAGGCGAGCAGCTTCAGGGCACGGGCCTCGTTCACGGCGTCGTTCGGGACGGCGATGGTGGCGCCGCTCTTCAGCGCGTCGGCCTTCTTGATCTTGTGGGAGTAGAGGCCGAGCGGCTCCAGGTGCACGGTGACGACGGGCACGATGTGGGTGCCGCGCTTCTTGTTGAAGTCGTCGAGGTACGGCTGGTTCTGGAAGTAGTTGGCGTCCACCGAGCCGTCCTCGGTCGCGGTGTTCGGGACGATGTAGTCCTGGAACTCCTTGACCTCCAGGTCGAGTCCGGCCTTCTTCGCCAGGTTCTTCTTGACGAAGTCCAGGATCTCGGCGTGCGGGGTCGGGCTCGCGGCGACGATCAGCGGTCCGCTGTAGTCGGAGGAGCTCGAGGCGGAGTCGGTGCCCGAGCCGCAGGCGGTGAGCCCGAAGGTGAGGGCTCCGGCGGCGAGGACGACGGTGGTGAGCTTTGCGGTGTTACGCACGAAAAGTGCCTTTCCTTATGGGTGGAGCGACCCCGCGGTTGGTGGTGCGGGGAGTCTGTGGGGTGCCTACGCGGCGTGGCCGACGTCGGCCGAGGCCGGCTCCTCGGCCTTCAGCAGGCGCAGCTTCGGCACCGGGCCAAAGCGGCCGCCGCGTCCGTGGAGCGAGCGGGCCGCGTAGTCGCCGGCGAACTGGATGACCGAGATCACGACGGCGAGAATCGCCACGGTGATCCACATGAGTTCGGTCTCGAAGCGCTGGTAGCCGTAGCGGATGGCGATGTCGCCGAGACCGCCCGCGCCGACCGTGCCGGCCATGGCGGAGTAGCCGATGAGGGCGACGATCGTGGTGGTGGTGCTGGAGATCAGCGAGGGCAGCGACTCGGGGACGAGGACCTTGCGGACGACGGTCCAGGTGTTGCCGCCCATCGACTGCACGGCCTCGACGAGCCCGCCGTCCACTTCGCGGACAGCCGTCTCGACAAGGCGCGCGAAGAACGGGATGGCCCCGATGGCGAGCGGCACGATGGCGGCCTCGCGGCCGATGGTCGTGCCGGTGATCCAGCGGGTGAAGGTCATCAGCGCGACCATGAGGATGATGAAGGGCATCGAGCGGGCGACGTTCACGATCTGCCCGATGACCTTGTTGGCGACGACGTTCTGCAGCAGCCCTCCCCGGTCGGTCAGGACGAGCAGGATGCCGAGCGGGAGCCCGCCGACGACGGCGATCAGCGTGGACCAGCCGACCATGTAGAGGGTGTCCCAACACGCCTGCGACAGCAGCGGCTGCATTTCCGTCCAGGTCACAGCTGGGCACCTTCCTTGAGCAGTACGGGCTCCTGGCCCAGCACCTCGATCTGCAGGCCCTGTTCACGCAGGAAGCCGATCGGCACGACGTTGTCCTCGTAGCGGCCGGGCAGTTCGATGCGCATCCGGCCGACCTGGAGTCCGCCGACGGTGTCGATGGCCGCGCCCAGGATCGAGATGTCGATGTTGTAGGTGCGCGAGAGCTGCGAGATGACGGGCTGGGTCGCGGCCTCGCCCTGGAAGGTGACGTCGACGACGGTTCGGCCGTCACCGGTGGCCTCGCCGTCCACCGGGAAGAGGGCGGAGGCCAGCTCGGAGCCGGGGGTCGCGAGCAGCTCGCTCACCGTCCCGGACTCGACGATGCGGCCCTTCTCCATCAGGGCGGCCGAGTCGCAGATCGACTTCACGACGTCCATCTCGTGGGTGATGAGCAGGACGGTCAGGCCCAGCTGCCGGTTCAGGTCGCGCAGCAGCTGGAGGATGGAGCGGGTGGTCTCCGGGTCGAGGGCGCTGGTCGCCTCGTCGGAGAGCAGCACCTTCGGGTCGCCGGCCAGGGCGCGGGCGATGCCGACGCGCTGCTTCTGGCCGCCGGAGAGCTGGGCGGGGTAGGCCTTCGCCTTGTCCGCGAGGCCGACCAGGTCGAGCAGCTCGAGTGCCTTGCGGGAGCGCTCCTTGCCGGACCGGCCGAGGATCTCCAGCGGCAGCTCGACGTTGTCCTGGACCGTCCGCGTGGACAGCAGGTTGAAGTGCTGGAAGACCATGCCGATACGGCTGCGTGCCCGGCGGAGCTCCTTGCCGGCGCGGGGGCCGCGCCCCGCGAGGGCGGTGAGCTCCTGCCCGGCGACGGTCACCGTCCCGGCGGTGGGCCGCTCCAGCAGGTTGACGCAGCGGATGAGGGAGGACTTGCCGGCGCCGGACTGGCCGATGACGCCGTACACCTCGCCTTCGCGGACGTGCAGGTCCACGCCGTCCAGGGCGGTGACCTCTCGGCCGCGTGAGCGGTAGACCTTGGTCAGGCCTGAAGTCGTGATCACTGGGTTTTCCGTCACTGTCGAGTACGCGGGCGTGGGTGTGCCCTGGTACGGAAGGGAAAGTCATGCGCGGGCGCTCGGTCGCATACGGCAAAGGGCGTACGGACATGCCACGGCGGCTCGCTTCGGGGCGCGAGGCTCAGGGTGGTGCAGGGGCCCTCTAGAAGGCGCGCATTCGACACGTACAACGAGCACCGGGCGTCATGGTCGCCTCGGTCGCAAGGGTGCGGCAGCTCGTCGTGGTCATGCGATCAGTAAAGCAGACGTATCGGAGCGACCGAGAACCCGCTGTCCACATGGCGGACAGCGATGGACGGGCGTCGGCCGCGGAGGGAGCGCCCGGGCCGGGCGCGGCAGGTCTTTTGGGCCGTAATAAGGTCGCTCCATGCTTGATGCCCTGACGCTGGTGACCGGTGTCGCCGCGCTGCTGCTCGCCGCCTGGTGCGGGTGGGCCGCCTATCGAGACCAGCCGACGAAGGACTGGCACTTCATCGGCATGGCCGTGGTGTCGCTGCTGGCCGTGGTGCAGCTGGTGATCGGGATCGTGCAGCTGGCGCGGGGCGAGAAGCCGGAGCAGGGCACGACGATCTTCGTGGCGTATCTGCTGGGCGCGTTCGCGTGTGTGCCGGCGGCGGGGTTTATGTCCTTGGCGGAGCGCACCCGTTGGGGTTCGGTGACGGTGGCCGCCGGCGGTATCGTCCTGGCCGTTCTCGAAGTGCGGCTCTACGACATCTGGGGAGGCTGAGGTGACCTCGGTGCAGGAGAAGCCCACGAGGACGCGGCTGATCAGCGGGCCGGGGATGCTGCTGGTCTGGTTCTACGGCGTGATGGTCGTCGGCGCCGTGTCACGGTCCGTCTACCAGATCGCGACCGAGTTCGACCGGGCACCGCTCGCCTACTCGCTGTCCGCCGTGGCGGGTGTCGTCTACGGCTTCATCACGTACTCGCTGGTCCGCGGCGGCGAAACGGCCCGCAAGGCGGCACAGGTGTGCTGCGCCGCCGAACTCGCGGGTGTACTGGTGGTCGGCACCTGGACCCTGGTCGAGCCCTCCGCCTTCCCGGACGCGACGGTGTGGTCGGACTACGGCATGGGGTACGTCTTCATCCCCGTACTGCTGCCGCTGTCCGCGCTGTACTGGCTGCGCAGGAACCGCGCCGTCACGCAGTAGCCACGTACGCCTCGGCCGGCTTCTCCAGCACGATCATCGGCACCCCGTCACTGCCCTGCGAGGTGCCCACGGCCTGGTAGCCCACCCGGCGGTACAGCCGCAGGTTGCCCTCGCTGCGGTGGCCGGTGTGGAGGCGGAAGACCTTGGCGCCGCGCTCCTCCGCCAGCGCGGACTCGGCCGCGCGCAGCAGCCGCGCGCCGATGCCGTGGCCCTGCAGACGGGGGTGGACGCAGAGCTTGCCGATGGAGGCGGAGCCGTCCTCGGTGACGCGGCCGCGGACCGAGCCGACGACCTCCTCGCCGAGCCGCGCCACATAGACGCAGTCGGCGGCCACCTCCTGGCGGACCGAGTCCAGGCTCTGGACGAGCGGGTCGATGCGGTAGTTGCCGTACAGCGCCGCCTCGCTCTGGAAGCACAGGTACTGGAGCCTGAAGATCTGCTCTGCATCCTGCTCGGTCGCCACCGAGATGGTCACGCTCATGCCCATGTGCGCACGCCTCCCGCTCACCTGATCGCCACGTTGTCCCTCACTCCTATCCCCGCGGTTCGCGGGCCGCAACCTCCGGCGAGAGCAAACGACGAAGACATCCCAGGCATCTGGAACGTTCCGGGCCCAGACTGCCCTGTGAGATACCCAACTCCCCCGCGATTTCCCGGTATGTCAGGTCCTTCGGGGACAGCAGGGCCTCCATCAGGCTGGGGCAGCGGCCGGGCAGGCGGCGGACGGCGTCCCGCAGGGCCCGGCCGCGGGCCGCCGCCAGGGCGAGCTGTTCGGGGTCGCGCTCGCCGTCGTCGGCCGGCTCGATGTCGTACGGCCGTTCGTGTCGGCTCGTACGGCGGGTGCGGCGCGCCTCGGAGCGGACGGCGCTGCGCAGCCAGCGCTGGGGGTCGTGCGGCGGGCCGTCCGCCCGGAGGTGTTCCAGGAGGCGGAGCCAGACCGCCTGTTCCAGGTCGCCGGGCTCGGCTCCGGAGGCATGCGCCTCGGCGGAGGCCTCGGCGGTGAGCAGTGGGCGCAGAGCGGCAACCAGGTCGTGCGTCATATGCGGTTCGACGCGGCCGCCCGGGGCCCAGTTGCCCGGACGGCCGACTGTTCACCCCAACCGGGGTAGGGGGCTCAGCCGTTGACGAAGTCCTCGCGGGCCAGCACACCGGTGTCGGCGTTGTCCGTGAAGACGCCGTCGATGCCGGTGGCGAAGTACGTCCTGAAGGCGCCGAAGGGGTCGCCGTACGCGTCCGCGGCCGTGCCCTTGCGGTACTCCGCCGGCAGGAACGGGTTCTCGTTGCGCATGGTGTAGGGGTGCAGGATCAGGCCGACCTTGTGCGCGTCGGCGACGAGGGTGGTCGGCTTGTCGAGGCTGCCGTCCGCCTTCTTGGTGATGATCAGGTCGAGGGTCGGGCCGAGGCCCTGCGCGTAACCGGCTATCTCCCTGAGGCCCTTCGGGGTGATCAGGTCGGCGACGGTGCGCGGGTCGCCCGCCTCGACGAAGTCCCAGGGACGGCTGTTCGCGGCGGACAGGAGCACCACCAGCGGGTTGTCGACCAGCTTGTTCAGGCGCTGGATGCTGCTCGGCTCGAAGGACTGCAGGATGACCGGCGAGTTCCGCCTGTCCTTGCCGTACTTGTGCAGCAGCTTGGCGACCCGCTCCTCCAGGCCGAGGCCCAGCTTGCGGAAGTAGGTGGGGTGCTTGGTCTCGGGGTAGATCCACACCTGCTTGCCCCGCTTGCGGGTCTGCTCGTCCTGCCACTTCAGGACCTCTTCGAAGGTGGGGATCTCCCAGCGGCCGTTGTAGATCGTGTTGTGCGGGCGGTTGGCCGGAATCCGCTCGATCGCGCGCAGCGTCTTCAGCTCCGCGAGGGTGAAGTCCTCGGTGAACCAGCCGGTGACGGAGACGCCGTCGAGGACCTTGGTGGCCTTGCGGTCGGCGAACTCGGGATGGTCGGCGACGTTCGTCGTCCCGCCGATCTCCGGCTCGTGGCGGCAGACGAGATGGCCGTCCTTGGTGGGCACCAGGTCGCCGGCCTCGACGATGTCGGCGCCCAGGTCGAGGGCCAGGTTGTAGGAGCCGAAGGTGTGCTCGGGCCGGTAGCCGCTGGCTCCGCGGTGGCCGATGATCGTCGGCTTGGGCAGGCTCTTCAGCCCGCCGCTCCCGTGGCCCGCGCCCGCGGCTCTCGCCGTGCCGGACAGACCGAGTACGGCTCCGCCCGCACCGAGTACGGCCGAGCCGAGGAAGGCCCGTCGTCCGGCGCCGCCTGTCTGCTCGTTCTCCTGCGTTCCCATGAGCGCCTCCCCTGACGTCGGCTCGATCTGTTCTGTCGGCGCGCCGATCGTAGGGGCGTGGACATGACGCGAGGGAGGCGTTGGCCGGAACATGCGGGTGACTCGGGATGTCGTATGGGGTCGTACGGGGAACGGGATGCGGCGAGGGGTGAAGTTGCCCGCTCCGCTCGCCCGTTCGGCGGCGAGTCGTCCGTCACATCGTTCCGGCCTGTTACCGGCAGGCAACGCGGTGTCACCCCAGGTAAACCCGCGTCAACAGTGCGTAAGACCTCCGTGAACCCGATGTGCAAGACCCCGGGGACCGCGAGTATCGTCCTCACCTGCACATACTCATACCGAATCCCTTGACACCGGAGGGCCCGTTGTCCCGCTTCGCGCTCATCAAGGCAGTGCTCGGACCGATCATGCGCCTGATGTTCCGCCCACGGGTGGAGGGCGCGGAGCACATCCCGGGCGACGGTCCGGTCATCCTGGCCGGCAACCACCTGACCTTCATCGACTCGATGATCCTTCCGCTCGTCTGCGACCGCCAGGTGTTCTTCATCGGCAAGGACGAGTACGTCACCGGCAAGAGCCTCAAGGGCCGGCTGATGGCCTGGTTCTTCACCGGTGTCGGCATGATCCCGGTGGACCGCGACGGCGGCCGGGGCGGGGTGGCCGCGCTGATGACCGGGCGCCGCGTGCTGGAGGAGGGCAAGGTCTTCGGGATCTACCCCGAGGGCACGCGGTCGCCCGACGGACGGCTGTACCGGGGGCGCACCGGTATCGCGCGGCTGACGCTGATGACGGGGGCGCCGGTGGTTCCCTTCGCGATGATCGGCACGGACAAGTTGCAGCCGGGCGGGGCGGGGATGCCCCGGCCCGGGCGGGTCACGGTTCGTTTCGGCGAGGCGATGGAGTTCTCGCGCTACGACGGGATGGACCGGGATCGGTATGTGCTGCGGGCTGTTACCGACTCCGTGATGGCTGAGGTCATGCGCCTGTCGGGGCAGGAGTACGTGGACATGTATGCGACCAAGGCGAAGGCTGCTTAAGGGTTCGTTGTCGAGTGCGGGTCGGTGGGGGGTTGCTCGCGCAGTTCCCCGCGCCCCTTAAGGGCGGTTGTCCAACCGCGTGTTACAAAGCAGGAACCATGCCGCTGCTGCCGTCGCCAACAGGACCGCTGCACCCGCGCCCGCTGCGATAGCGAGGCCGTCGACGAAGGCGTCTCGGGCCGACGTGAGCATTGCCTGTGCCGTGTCCGTCGGCATGCCGGCCGCCGCCTCCACCGCGCCCCCCAGTGACTCGTGCGCCCCTTCCGGCGTGCCCGCCGGAGCCGCGAAACCCCGGTAGACGCCCGTCACGATCGAGCCAAGGGTGGCGATTCCCAGGGCCGCGCCCAGTTCGTACGCCGTCTCCGATACGGCGGACGCCGCGCCCGCCTGTTCCTTCGGTACGGAGGAGAGGATGACGTCGGCCGTCACGGTGAAGGAGAAGCCGGCGCCGATGCCCACCACCAGCAGGGCGGCGCCCAGGACGGGATAGCCCGTCGACTGGTCCAGGGTCGTGAGGACGGCAAGCGCGAGGCCCACCGCCGCCAGGCCGCCCGCGACGACCGTCCGAACGGAGAAACGACGGGCCGCGCGACCGGCGACGAGACCCGCCGCCACCGCACCCACCGCCGCGGGCAGTTCGGCCAGGCCCGCTTCGAAGGGGTGCCTGCCCTGGACGAGTTGCAGGTACTGGGAGAGGAAGAAGACCAGGCCGGACAGGCCGAGGATGGTCAGCAGGTCGGCCAGGACAGCGGCGCTGAAGCCGCGGTTGCGGAACAGACGCATGTCCAGCAGCGGGGTGGGGAGCGTGAGCTGGCGGCGGATGAACCAGTACAGCGCCGCCGCGCCCAGTGCGCCCGCGGCGAGCGTGGGCCACGCGAAGCCGTGGGTCGCGGCCTCCTTGACCGCGTAGACGATACCGATCACACCGACCAGTGAGAGGGCGACGCCGGCCAGGTCCCACGGGCCCGGGTTCGGGTTGCGGGACTCGGGCAGGGTGCGGATGCCGACGAGGACCAGGACCACCATCACGGGCAGATTGATCAGGAAGACCGAGCCCCACCAGAAGTGCTCGAGGAGGAAACCGCCGGCGATCGGGCCGATCGCCGTGCCCGCGGACGCCGTCGCGCCCCAGATGCCGACCGCGAGGCTGCGTTCGCGCGGGTCGTGGAAGAGATTGCGGATCAGGGCGAGGGTGGCGGGCATGAGGGTGGCTCCCGCGACGCCGAGCAGCGCGCGGGCCAGGATCATCAACTCCGGTGTCGTCGCATAGGCGTTGAGGACGGATATCGCGCCGAACGCCGTGGCGCCGCCGAGCAGGATCCGCTTGCGGCCTATTCGGTCGCCGAGGCTGCCCATCGACACCAGCAGGCCCGCGATGACGAAGGAGTAGACGTCCCCGATCCACAGGAGCTGGGTACCGGAGGGCTTGAGGTCCTCGCTGATGTAGGGGGTCGCGAGACCGAGGACGGTCGCGTCGACGGCCACCAGCAGCACGGCAAGCACCAGGACGGACAGCGCGAGCCAGCGGCCCGGGCGCTTCACCGCCTCGGTCGTGGTCGCCGGCTGCAGGGTGCTGGTCATGATTCCTCTCTCCGTAGCGCGCCGCCGAGCAGGAGCTCGGCGACCATGTGGGTGAAGTCCTTGGGGGCGACGCGGCCGTCGTGCATGGCCCAGGCGCACGAGGCGATCAGGCCGTAGAGCGCCTCCGTGAGCCAGACGGGGGTGAGGTCGATACGGAACTCGCCCGCCTGCTGTCCGCGCACGAACAGCGCGCCCATGCGGGCGTCGAGCCGCTGCCAGCCCGCGTCCTGGCCGGTTTCCCAGAGCTGGCTCTCGCCGTACAGGAAGGCGAGCAGTCCGGCGGCGGGCTGGATCTCGCTCACCAGCCGGCGCACGGCCTCGCTCGCGGTTCCCTCGTCCAGCCGGGCGGCGTCCAGCGCCGCCTCGCACTCCGCGATGCCGAGCGCCTCGAGCGCCCGTACCAGTGCGTCACGGCCCGCGAAGTGGCGGTGCAGCGTGGCGCGGCTGATCCCGGCGGCCTTGGCGACCTCGTCCATCGTCGCGGTGGAGTTACGGGTCAGCAGGGCTGCGGCGGTGCGCAGTACGTGGTCACGGTCGACGGCCATGAGACGAGCTTAGCGCATGTGAGACATTGATGTCTCATTATGGGCGCGCGCGTCTCACGGAGAGGGGGGCCTGACTGTTTCAGTGCCAGGGCAGCTGTCCGCGCTGCTCCCAGTACGCCTGCGGCTTCTCCACGAGTTCGGCCAGGCGGGCCAGCTGGTCCTCGTCCAGGTCCACGACCGCCGCGTGCAGATTGGAGGCGAGTTGGACGGCGGTCGCCGCGCCGGACAGCACGACCCCGGCCCAGGGCTGGCGCAGGATCACGGCGAGAGCCACCGCGTCGCAGCCCAGGGACGTCTCTGCGGCTACGGCCTTCAGGGCGTCGGGTGCATAGGGGTCCGCGAGGCGGCCGTTGGCCATGCCCTCCTTGACGATCACCGTGAGCCCGGCGTCGTGCGCCTCGGCGAGGGCGGGGGCGGCCGAGGTCTCCAGGATGTTGTACGTCGACTGGACGGTACGGAAGAGGGGCTCGCCGTCGACCGTCAGGTCGAGGGCGGCGCGGATGGCCTCGGCCTGCGCCGGGCCGCTGGTGGAGAAGCCGATGGTGGTTCCCTGGGCGGCCGCCTCCGCCAGCTTGGCGTGGAGTTCCTTGTCGGTGAGGGCCGGACTGTCCGGGGTCACCGAGTGGATCTGGTAGAGGTCGAGGCGGTCGCCGAGCAGTTCGGCGCTCTCGGCGCGCTGGCGCTCGTAGGTCTCGACGCTGTGGTCCTTGACCTCGTGCTTCTCGGCGTCGGTGGTCCAGTCGGCGGTGTAGGTGTAGCCCCATTTGCTGCCCACGACGATGTCGTCGAAGGAAGGGCGGGCGTTCAGCCAGTCGGCGAGGAACTCCTCGGAGCGGCCGTAGGAGCGGGCCACGTCGAAGTAGCGGACGCCCTGGGCGTAGGCGGCGTCGAGGAGTTCGTGGGTGCGGGCGCGCATCGCTTCGGCGCTGCGGTCCTCTCCGAGGTCCTGGTCCCGGCCGAGGTTGATGTAGCCCGGACGGCCGACGGCGGCGAGACCCAGTCCGATGTGCGCGGTGGGCGTGGTCGCGTGGGCCAGGCGACTGAAGGGCATGGTGGCTCCCTGCACGTTCGGCGGAGGAGATCCCGCCTCAGGAGGGGGATCTCGCACCAATCTACCCAGCCCCGTGCGGTTCAGCCCGCCCTGCTCAGACGCAGTGCGGCATGAAGGCGGGGTCGGCCGGCCCCTTGCGTTCCAGGGCGTTGAGCACCCACTGCTCGACCAGTGGCGACTTGGGCGCCTGGTCGTGCTCGGTGGTGTCGAGCGGGCAGCGGTCCTGGAGGCGGACGTTGGTCACGTACGAGCCGGGGCCCTTGAGGAAGGCGCTGGTGTACGGCACCACGACCTCGTCGTACTGGGTGGCGATCGCCGTGTAGTCGGGGCCCACCGGGGTCTCCGGGTCGGAGTTGAGCTTCTGCAGGAAGTCCGAGCCGGCGGTCTGGTCGACGCAGGAGTCGCAGACGGTGGCGCCGGCCGCGAGGGCGAGGGGGTTGGTGGTGCCGTGGTTGGACGGCACGATGCCGACGAGGTCGTCGACCTTGGTCGCCCCGCCGAGGAACTTCACGTAGTAGCGGGGCATCATGCCGCCCTGGCTGTGCCCGACGATGTCCACCTTCTTCGCGCCGGTCGCGCCGAGCACGGCGTTCACGAAGTCCCGCAGCTCGGCCGCCGAGTCCGGGATCGGGGCGGTCTCCAGGCCGCCGTACTCGAAGGAGAAGACGCAGTAGCCGGCGTTCGCCAGCGCGGGCGAGAGGGTCAGCCAGTTCTCGTACGAGGTCTTGAAGGTGCCGTTCACCAGGACCACGGGCTGCGGATGGGCCGAGTCCGGCTTGCAGGACCAGTCGTTGGAGCCGGGCGGTGGGGTGTCGGCGGCGCCCGCGGGAGCGGTGAACCCGAAGGCGCACAGGGCGGCTGTGGCGGTGACGGCGAGAAGGCGGGCTGTTCGTCTGGTACCTCGGGCGCGCATGACGTCCCTTTCATGCTCGGCTGCGATCGACCGGCGTTCGGCATTGTCGACCGGGTAACCGGAATAGTTACCTCCGAGTAGAGCCACGTCAAGGTTTCAGCCAGTGGCCGAATCTCATCTGTTACCAAGCGGCCCGGGAGCACGAAGGGCCCGGACGTGCCGTCCGGGCCCTGCTGTGCGCTGCGGTGCGGCCGTCAGGCCTGCTTGGCCGTGGCCCATGCGTGCTGTGCCGCCACGTCCACCTTGACCTCGGCGAGCTGGACGGCGACCGCGCTGGGCGCCGTGCCGCCGCGGCCGCTGCGGGAGGCCAGGGCACCCGGCACGTTCAGGACCGTCCGCACCTCGGGGGTCAGATGGGCGGAGATCTTGGCGAACTGCTCGTCCGTCAGCTCGTCCAGTTCCTTGCCCTCGGCCTCGGCGGCCTTCACGCACTCGCCGGCGACCTCGTGCGCCACGCGGAACGGGACGCCCTTCTTGACCAGCCACTCCGCGATGTCGGTGGCCAGGGAGAACCCGGCCGGGGCCAGCTCCTCCATGCGCTCGCGGTGCACGGTGAGCGTCGCCATCATGCCGGTGAAGGCCGGGAGCAGCAGCTCCAGTTGGTCGATGGAGTCGAAGACCGGCTCCTTGTCCTCCTGCAGATCGCGGTTGTACGCGAGCGGCAGGGCCTTGAGCGTGGCCATGAGGCCGGTCAGGTTGCCGATCAGACGGCCGGACTTGCCGCGCGCCAGCTCGGCGATGTCCGGGTTCTTCTTCTGCGGCATGATCGACGAGCCCGTGGAGAACGCGTCGTGGAGGGTCACGAAGGAGAACTCCTTCGTGTTCCAGAGGATGATCTCCTCCGCGATCCGGGAGATGTTGACGCCGATCATCGCGGTGATGAAGGTGAACTCGGCGACGTAGTCGCGGGAGGCCGTGCCGTCGATGGAGTTGCCGACGCTGCCGTGCTCGAAGCCGAGGTCCTTGGCCACCGCCTCCGGGTCCAGGCCGAGGGAGGAGCCCGCGAGGGCGCCCGAGCCGTACGGCGAGACCGCCGTGCGCTCGTCCCACTGGCGCAGCCGCTCCGCGTCCCGGGACAGCGCCTGGGCGTGGGCCAGGACGTGGTGGGCGAAGAGGACCGGCTGGGCGTGCTGGAGGTGGGTGCGGCCGGGCATCGCCACGTCCGGGTGAGCCTCGGCGAGACCGATCAGGGCGTCCTGGAGCTCGGCGATCAGTCCGGCGATGGTGCGGGCGTGGTCCCGGAGGTACATCCGGAAGAGGGTCGTCACCTGGTCGTTGCGGGAGCGGCCCGCGCGGAGCTTGCCGCCCAGGTCGGGTCCGAGGCGCTCCAGGAGACCCCGCTCCAGCGCGGTGTGGCAGTCCTCGTCGGCGATCGTGCCCACGAAGGAGCCGTCGGCCACGTCCGCCTCGAGCTGGTCGAGTCCGGCGATCATGCGGGTCAGCTCGTCGTCCGTGAGGAGGCCCGCCTTGTGCAGCACGCGCGCGTGGGCTCGCGAACCGGCGATGTCGTAGGGCGCCAGCCGCCAGTCGAAGTGGACGGATGCGGACAGCTTGGCCAGGGCCTCGGAGGGACCGTCTGCGAAACGGGCGCCCCAGAGCCGTACGTCACCGCTGTTGCTGCTCACTTGCGTTGCTCCTAGGGAGGGTTGGTCTTGCGCACAGTCTCGCTCACGCGAGGTCACGTCAGGCTGCGCCCGCCATTGGCGCCGGGCTGCGATCTTCGACAGCGGACGACATGCATGAGTATGCAGTGCTCTGCATGATTCGTCAATCAGCCTCAGGAGTCAGGAGGGGTGTGGAGAAGTTCTGAAGGACGGTTGAACAAACGAAACCGCTTACCCGTACTTCACCCCGAACGCCGGCGCCGCGTCTGTAAACCCACTCCTGACCCAAGTGAGGCATCCGCATGTCCAGGGCTCTTCCGAAGTACAACAAGCGTCGCGTCGCGATCATCGGCGGCGCTGCCGCGGTGGCGCTGTCCGGAGCGGTGATCGCCGGTTCCGCCCTCGCCGGGACGCCGTCCAAGAGCAGCGGGAACAACGCCCGGACCCTGGCCGCGTCCCCCGGCACCATCACCTGCCAGGACGTCGCCTCGAAGCTCCCGGCGATCCCCGCCTCCGCGCAGGCCGAGGTCACCCGCAACCTCACCCTGCTGCAGACGCAGATCCAGGAGGCCAACAACCGGTTGCAGAGCACGGTCGGCCAGGGCGGCCCGAACTTCGTGAACAACGCCATCCTGGGGCCCCTGAAGGACAAGCGGGTGGCCACGATCAACCGCATCGCCACGGCCATCGGGCGTACGGCGGCCAAGCCGACCGGTCTGGACGCGCTGGCGCCGTGCACCCTCAACGCCGCCGGTGCGAACGCCGGTAACACCGGCAACGCCGGCAAGGGCAAGGGCAACGCCAACAAGGGGAACGCCGGCTCCGGTGCCGCCGCGAACACCGCGGCGGGCGGGCAGGCGGCCGGCTCCGGCGCCTCCGCCGCCGGGACCATCACCTGCCCGGACGTCGCCTCCAAGCTCCCGGCGATCCCCGCCTCCGCGCAGAACGAGGTCACCCGCAACCTCACCCTGCTGCAGACGCAGATCCAGGAGGCCAACAACCGACTGCAGAGCACGGTCGGCCAGGGCGGCCCGAACTTCGTGCAGAACGCGATCCTCGGCCCGCTGACCGACAAGCGGAAGTCGACCATCGACCGCATCGCGATCGCCATCGGCCGCACCTCCGCCAAGCCGACCGGCCTGGACTCCCTGGCCGCCTGCACGCTCACCAAGTAACGGGCGTGACAGGCGCTGTGGCCGCCCCGATGCAGCGCCGGCCGGGGTGGCCACGGCCGATGGCCTGCAAGCGGAGCCCGTAATTCCTTTAGACAGTCGAAAGGTTTGCGTTCATAATCTTGAGGCGTGGGAAAGACTTATGAACGCATAGACGGCAGGCTGCGCTCCTTCATCGAGGCGCAGCCCCTCTTCTTCACCGCGACCGCGCCCCTCTCCGGCGACGGCACGATCAACCTCTCCCCCAAGGGCCTCAAGGGCTCCTTCGCGGTGATCGACGAACTCACCGTGGCCTATCTGGACTTCGCGGGATCCAACGCGGAGACGATCGCGCATCTGCGGGAGAACGGGCGCATCACCCTGATGTGGTGCGCCTTCCAGGGCCCGCCGAACATCGTGCGGGTGCACGGCCGCGGAGAGCCAGTCTTCCGCGACGACCCGCGCTTCAAGGAACTGCTCGCCCATTTCCCGGACATCGACCCGACCCCGCACGGCCTGCGGGCGGTCATCGTCGTGACGGCCGAACTCGTCCGGGACACCTGCGGTTACGCCGTGCCCTTCATGACCTACGACGAGGACCGCGACCTGCACAGCAAGCGCTTCGCACGGGAGGACGACGCCTCGCTCGGCGCGTACTTCGCCAAGAAGGAGCACATCGCCACGAGCCTGGATGGCCTACCCGGGCTGCCGTTGCCGCTCCCCCCGTCTACGGTCTGAGCCATGCGATCAGCTCTCGCCGCCGGCGCTCTGGTGTGCGCCTCGCTCCTGGTCCTCGCCGCCGTGCCGGCCGCCTCGGCCTCCGGTGCGCCCCTTCCCGCCCGGATGGCCGACACGGGCGGCGGTACGCAGCTGATCACCGCCGTGGCCCCGAGTACGCGCTCGACGACCGGCAAGGTCACCTGGTGGGACCTGCGGGACGGCCGCTGGGTGAAGGCCGGTTCGGCGTCCGCGCGGTTCGGGGCGAAAGGGCTTGTGGAGGGGGCGTCGCGCAGGCAGAACACGAACACGACTCCGACCGGGCTGTACGACCTGCCGTACGCCTTCGGGATCGAGGCCGCGCCGCGCGGGGCCCGATCCAAGTACCGTGCGGTGAAGCAGAGTTCATGGTGGTGCGAGGACATCGCCTCGGCGTCCTACAACCGTTGGACCGATCCGCGTCCGGCCGACTGCCGCGCGTCCGAGTCCGAGCACCTTGCCTCGTACACGACTCAGTACGCCTATGCGTTCGTCATCGGGTTCAACTACCACCAGCGCGTACGGGGGCGGGGCGCCGGCATCTTCCTGCATGTCAACGGGCGGGGGGCCACCGCGGGTTGTGTGTCCGTGCCCAGGTCCGCGATGCGGGCGATTCTCAGGTGGGCGGTTCCCGGGAAGGGGCCGCACATCGCCGTCGGAACGGCGAGCGGGAGTACGGCGATCACGCGGTACTGAGCCGTACGGAGAAGGTGGTCGAGCCCGCTGTGCTCTCCAGGCCGACACTCCCGCCGTGTGCCTCGGCCACCGCTGCCACGATCGACAGACCCAGCCCGGCGCCCCCGCCCGGGGCGTTCTTGCGGCGGCGGTGTTCGGCGCGGGTGAAGCGTTCGAAGACGCCCGGCTGGATGTCCTCGGGGACGCCGGGGCCGTCGTCGTGGACCTTGAGGACGGCCGAGGCGCCGTCGGTCTCCAGTGACGCCGTCACCTTGGTGCCGACCGGGGTGTGCAGCCGCGCGTTGGCCAGCAGGTTGGCCAGTACCTGGTGCAGACGGTGCTCGTCGCCGGTGACCGTGACCGGTTCCTCGGGGAGTTCCAGGGTCCAGCGGTGGTCGGGGCCGGCGGCGCGGGCGTCGGACACGGCGTCCAGGACCAGGCGGGTGAGGTCGACGGGAACGCGTTCGAGGGGGCGGCCCGCGTCCAGGCGGGCCAGGAGCAGCAGGTCGTCCACCATCGCGCCCATACGGCCCGACTCGGCGGCGATGCGTTCGAGGGCCCGGGTGATCTCCGGCGGCACCGGGCCGGGGTGCAGGAGGGCCAGCTCCGCGTGGCCGCGGACGGAGGCGACCGGGGTGCGCAGTTCGTGGCTGGCGTCGGCGGCGAAGCTGCGCAGCCGCTCCTCGCTCGCGTGCCGTTTGGTCAGGGCGTCCTCGACATGGCCGAGCATGCGGTTGAAGGCGCCGGCGACCCGGCCCACCTCGCTGCGCGGGTCCGACTCGGGGGCGCGCGGCGGCAGGGCCACTTCGCCGCTTGCAAGGGGGAGTTCGCTGACCCGGGTGGCGGTCGCGGCGACCCGGCTCAGCGGCCGCAGGGACCAGCGCACCCACAGCGCGCCCGCGACGCCGGTGAGGGTGAGGGCGGCGCCGAAGACGATGCCGGCGACCAGTTCGAGGCGGTGGACGGTGGCTTCCACGGGCTCCAGGGGCAGCCCGGTGATCAGGACGTCGCCGTCGAGGCCCCTGGACGCGGTCACCCGGTAGCCGTGCAGGGCGAAGAGCCGGACGCTGTGGCCCTTGCCGTCCACGGGGACCGCCGCGAGCTGCCTGGTGTCCCCGGCCGTCAGCGTGACATCGACGACTCCGCCGGTCCGGATGACCGCGGCGTTGGTGGCCGTACCGTCGACCAGGCGGGCGCCGAAGGTGCCGGCGGCCTGTCTGCGGTCGTCGCCGTGTTCGTCGCCGTCGTGGTCGTCGGGGAGCTTGCCCCCGTGTTCCAGGCTGGCGGCGAACCGGGGTCCGACCTGGCCGAGCTGCTCGTCGAGGCGGCTGGTGAGGAAGCCGTTCAGCTCGATCACGGCGGCGAGGCCCACCGCCGCGCAGCTGACCGCGAGCAGCACCACCAGGCCGACGGTGAGCCGGGCCCGGAGCGTGCGTGGCCGGGGCAGGCTCCGCCACCGCAGCCTCATGGCGTCACCGGCTTGAGCACGTACCCGGCCCCCCGCACGGTGTGGATCATCGGCTCGCGGCCCGCGTCCACCTTCTTGCGCAGGTAGGAGATGTACAGCTCGACGACATGGGCGCGGCCGCCGAAGTCGTAGGACCAGACGCGGTCGAGGATCTGTGCCTTGCTGAGCACGCGGCGCGGGTTGCGCATCAGGAAGCGGAGCAGCTCGAACTCGGTGGGTGACAGCTCGACCAGCTCGCCCGCCCGTGTCACCTCACGGGCCTCCTCGTCCATCACCAGGTCGCCCACCGTCAGTCGCGGGCCCTCGTCCAGCTGGCGTGCCATGCCGGCGCGGCGCAGCAGGCCGCGGAGGCGGGCGACGACCTCCTCCAGGCTGAAGGGTTTGGTGACGTAGTCGTCACCGCCCGCCGTGATACCGGCGATGCGGTCCTCGACCGCGTCCCGCGCGGTGAGGAAGAGGACGCACACATCGGGTTTCACGGTGTGCAGGGAGCGCAGCACGGCGAAGCCGTCGGTGTCGGGCAGCATCACGTCCAGCACCACGGCGTCCGGCATCAGCTCCCGCGCCTCGGCCAGTGCGGTGGCTCCGTCTCCGGCCGAGCGGACCTGCCAGCCCTCGTAGCGCAGGGCGCCCGAGAGCACCTCCGCGAGATCCGGGTCGTCGTCGACGACGAGGACGCGCAGGGGAGTGCCGTCGGGGCGGGTGAGGGCGGGGCGGCCGGAGCGGGTGGTGTTCATGGCTCTACCAGGATCACCCCTCGGTGGGGCGGTCGGCGGCCGCCGAGGCTCTGAGTTTCCTCTGAGTGGGCTCGGAGAGTGCCGGTTCAGAGGGTGCTGAGAGGTTGCGGCGGCACAGTTGCGTCCGGACACAGGCGAAAGGACGCACACATGACCACCGTGTACGAGCGGCGGACGGCACCGGCCGTGGCGCCGGCCGCGCGGCGCTCCCCCGCGGGCCCCGTGCTAGCCCTGCTGTGGGCCGGGGCGGCCGCCGTGGTCGCCCTGTGGTGGACGGACACCGGCTCGGTGGTGGGGACGGCCGGCTGGCTGACCGGGGCCGGGCGGATCGCGGGGCTGCTGTGCGGCTACGCCTGCGCCGTGCTGGTCGGTCTGATGGCGCGGGTGCCGCTGCTGGAGCGGCGGATCGGCTCGGACCGGGTGGCGCGCTGGCATGCGATGGCCGGCCGCTACACGGTGTGCCTGCTTCTCGCGCACATCGTGCTGATCCTCCTCGGGTACGCCGCCCAGGACGGCGCCCCGGTGTGGCACGAGACACTCACCGTCGTCCTGGACTACCCGGACATGCTCAAAGCCACCTTCGGCACAGTCATCCTGTTCGCGGTCGGCATCACCTCGGCACGCGCCGCCCGCCGTCGGCTCTCCTACGAGTTCTGGTACTACGTCCACCTGCTCACGTACCTGGCCGTGTTCCTGGCCTTCTTCCACCAGCTGACCCTGGGCAACGAGTTCAACGGTCACACCGCGGCGACGGCCGCCTGGTACGTGCTGTATCTCGGTGTCGCGGCCCTGGTGCTGTGGTTCCGGGTCCTGGTAGCGCTGCGGCTCAATCTGCGGCACCGGCTGCGGGTGGAGTCGGTGCACAAGGAGGCGCCGGGGGTGTACTCCGTCGTCGTACGGGGTGAGCGGCTGGACGAACTGGGCGTGCGGGCCGGGCAGTTCTTCCGCTGGCGGTTCCTCGGCGAGGGCATGGGCTGGACGTCGACGCCGTACTCCCTGTCGGCGACACCCCGTCAGGACCTGATGCGGATCACGGTCAAGGCGCTGGGCGACCACAGCGCGGCGGTCGCGCTGCTGCGCCCGGGCACCCGGGTGTGGGCGGAGGGCCCCTACGGGTCGCTGACCCAGGACCGGCAGACCGCGCAGAAGTCCCTGCTGATCGCGGGCGGCGTCGGTATCACACCGCTGCGGGCGCTGTTCGAGACGCTGCCCGGCGAGGTCACCCTTCTGTACCGGGCGCGCACGGCCGAAGACCTCGCCCTGGGCGGGGAGTTGGAGGCCATCGCCCGCTGGCGCGGGGCCAAGGTGCTGTACGCGCTCAACGGACCGGACGGGCGGCGCCCCAGCCTCAGCGCCCAGTCCCTGCGCGCCTCCTTCCCCGACCTCGTGGGCCATGACGTCTACATCTGCGGCCCGCACGGCTTCGCCCGCGAACTGTACGAGGCGCTGCGCACCGCGGGGGTGCCGGACCGCCGTATCCACCACGAGTCGTTCGAGCTGTGAGGCAGGCGAAGTGCACGCGTTGAAGAAGAACCGCCCGCTGCGCCGGATCGTGCTGGCGAGCGCAGCCACCGTCTCCGGGATGGTGCTGCTGCTGTCCCTGAAGCCGCACTCGACCCCGGCGGCCGCCCTGGCGGTGCCCGCGCCCTCCGGCAGTTCCAGTGCCGCCGCGACGACCGGAACGAAGACCGTCACCGGCGACACGGTCCAGACCCGCTGGGGCCCCGTCCAGGTCCGCATCACCGTCAAGAACGGCAGGCTCACCGAGGTGACCGCCGTCACCTACCCGACGGAGAACCCGAGGGACCAGGAGATCAACAGCTTCGCCCTCCCCCGGCTCAGGAGCGAGGCGTTGCAGGCCCAGAGCGCGGACATCGACACCGTCTCCGGAGCCACCTACACAAGTGACGGTTACCGCCAGTCACTCCAGTCCGCACTGGACTCGGCACGCGGCTGAACACACCGGCGTCGCGGCACGTATCTCTGGGCCAAGGGACCACGACAGCCCCCTTGCCCCCGCCCCGGAGGAACAGTGACCACCACGCTCGCAGGCGGCCGCGCCGCCCGCCGCCAGACGATGCGCCGCATCCGCCCGCGCCGCTCCCCGGCGACCGTCCTGCTGCTCGCCGTATGGGCGGGCGCGGTCGGTGTGCTGTGGCTGTGGTGGCACAACACGCCGTCCATCGCCGACCAGAACGGCAAGATCCTCAACGCGGGCCGGATCACCGGTCTGCTGGCCGGTTATCTGATGGCGCTCGTGGTGCTCCAGATGGCCCGCGTGCCGGCTCTCGAACGGCGCGTCGGCTCCGACCGGGTGGCGCGCTGGCACGCGATGAGCGGCCGCTACACGCTCTGCCTGGTCTTCGCGCACGTCTTCCTCATCATGTGGGGCTATGCGCTGCAGGCGGGCAAATCGCTCGGCGACATCGTCCAGCAGACGATCGACTCCATCAACCAGCTGCCGGACATGGGCAAGGCGGCCATCGGCACCGGCCTGTTCGTGGTCATCGGGCTGACGTCGATCGGCCCGGTGCGGCGCAGGATCCCGTACGACACCTGGTACCACGTCCACCTGCTGACGTACGGCGCCGTGTTCCTGACGTTCTGGCACCAGATCACCACCGGCAACGACTTCGCCGTCGAGCCGACCGCGAAGACCTTCTGGTACGTGCTGTACGGGTCGGTGACCGCGCTGGTCGTCTGGTACCGCATCCTCACGCCGATCCGGCTGAACCTGCGGCACCGCATGCGCGTCGAGGCGGTCATCGAGGAGACTCCGGGCATCGTGTCGGTGCTGATCGGCGGGCGGAAGCTGCACCGGATGGGCGCGGAGGCCGGGCAGTTCTTCCGGTGGCGGTTCCTCGCACCGGGCATGCGGTTCTCCTCCCACCCGTACTCGCTGTCGGCGGCCCCCCGGCCGGACATGCTGCGGATCACCGTCAAGGCGATCGGTGACCACAGCGCCCGGCTGCGCGAGCTGACGCCCGGCACCAAGGTGTGGGCCGAGGGCCCCTACGGCGCGATGACCGCCCAGCGGCGCAGCCGCGGCAAGGTGCTGCTGGTGGCCGGCGGCGTAGGCATCACGCCGATGCGGGCGCTGTTCGAGACGCTGCCCGGCGCCTCCGGCGACATCACGCTCCTGTACCGGGCCAACACCACGCAGGACCTGGCCCTTTGGGACGAACTCGCCGCCATCGCCGACGACCGCGGCGCCCGGCTGATGTACGCAGTCAACAGCCCGGACGGGGAGCGCCCGGACATCTCGGCGGAGCGGCTGCGGCAGAAGCTGCCGGACATCGAACAGCACGACGTCTTCATGTGCGGCCCCGCCGGGTTCGCGCAGACCGTGTACGAAGCACTGCGCGGTGCGGGAGTGCCCGCCCGCCGCATCCATCACGAGTCGTTCGAGATGTGAGCGACGGGACTTCAGGAGTCTGGGAAAGCGATGAAGAAGAGTCACCCCATCCGGCGTGTCGTGCTGGCCACCGCCGCCACCGTGTCGGGCGTCGTACTGCTGCTGTCGCTGAAACCGGCGTCCGACCCGAACGCCCAGGCGGCCGGTGCGGCCCCGCAGCAGACCGCGGCCGCGCAGGAGTCGCCCCAGGGCGGCACCGCGGGCGCCGGGAGCGGCACGGTCGACGGCAGTGTGGCCCAGACCCAGTACGGCAACGTCCAGGTCCGGCTGACCGTCAGCAACGGAAAGATCACCAAGGCCGAGGCGATCCAGGCGCCCAAGGGCGGCACCAGCGACCAGAAGACCGCGCTGTCCATACCGAAGCTGACCAAGGAGACGGTCGCCGCGCAGAGCGCGCAGATCGACTCGGTCTCCGGGGCGACGTACACGAGCAACGGCTACAAGCAGTCGCTGCAGTCGGCGATCGACAAGATGAAGGCGAGCGCCGGTTCCTCGCAGGGCGCCGGTTCCTCGCAGAGCGGCGGCGGCGGTTCCGCGTCCGGCAGCTCCCAGGGCTCGGGCTCCGCGGGCACCCAGGCCAAGACCGTCACCGGCAGTGTCGCGCAGACCCAGTACGGGCCGGTCCAGGTCCGTATCACCGTCAGCAACGGCAAGATCACCAAGGCCGACGCGGTGCAGGCGCCCAAGGGCGGGCTCAGCGACCAGAAGACGGCGATGGCCATTCCCAAGCTCAACCAGGAGGCGGTGGCGGCCGGCAGCGCGAAGATCGACGCGGTGTCGGGTGCCACCTACACGAGCAGCGGTTATATGCAGTCGCTGCAGTCGGCGCTGGACCAGGCCGGTGGCTGAGTCGGTGGCCGAGTCGGCAGAAGCTCCCGCCGCGGTGCGTCATGCGGAGGAGGTCATGGGGACCGTCTTCTCCTTCGACGTCCGCGGCGGGGAGCCCGGTGCGGTGCAGGCGGCGCTGGAGGAGGCGATCGCCGGACTGCACCGGGTGAACGAGGTGTTCAGCACGTACCGCGACGACAGCCAGGTCTCCCGGCTCGCGCGCGGTGAGCTGACCGTGGAGCAGTGCGCCCCCGAGGTCGCCGAGGTGCTCGCACTGGGCGCCGAGGCGGAGCGGGTGAGCGACGGCTGGTTCAGCATGCGCTACGAGGGGCGGCTGGATCCGACCGGCATCGTCAAGGGCTGGGCCGCCGAGCGCGCGGCCCGGCTGCTGGCGGCCACCCCCGGCGTGAGCGGCGTGAGCATGAACGGCGGCGGGGACGTCCAGCTGCTCGGCATGCCCGAACCGCACCGGCCCTGGCGGGTCGGGGTGGCGGACCCGCTGCGCCCGGGCGGGCTCGCGGCGGTCGTCTCCGCGGCCGGCACGGACGAACTGGCGGTGGCCACCTCCGGCACCGCCGAGCGCGGCGCCCACATCGTCGACCCCCGCACGGGCCGCTCCGCGGTCACCGACCTGGTGGCGGTGACCGTGGTGGCCCCCAAGCTGACCTGGGCGGACTGCTGGGCCACGGCGGCCTTCGCCATGGGCTCCAACCAGGGCCTGCGCTGGCTGGAGTCCCTCCCGGACGTGGAGGCCCTGCTGATCACGGCGGGCGACGAGGTGAGATGCACAGGAGGCCTCGCTGCTCGCCTGGGCTGACCGGAGCGCCCCTTTCAGGGGCGCGGGGCTGTGTTGAATGTGCGGCTACCGCCGCGCGGGCGCGACCAGCCCCCACGACCCGCACTCGGCGAACGACCGCAAGTCCCTCTTCAGTGGCCGTTCTGAGCCAACCTCAACAAGTGCTCGGCCAGCGCACTTCCCCCACTGGGATCCCGGCTGATCAGCAACAACGTATCGTCACCGGCAATCGTGCCGAGAATGTCGTGCAGTTCGGCCTGGTCGATCGCCGAGGCCAGGAACTGCGCGGCCCCCGGCGGCGTCCGCAGCACCACAAGATTCGCGGACGCCTCCGCAGAGATCAGCAGCTCCTGCGACAACCGCCGCATCCGCTCTTCCTTCGCCGACTCCCCCAGCGGCGCCCGGGGGGTCCGGAAACCCCCCTCGCTCGGCACCGCATAGATCAGGTCGCCGTCGTTGTTGCGGATCTTCACCGCGTTGAGCTCGTCCAGGTCCCGGCTCAACGTCGCCTGCGTGACATTCAAGCCGTCGTCGGCCAACAGCTTCGCCAACTGGCTCTGCGAGCGCACCGGTTGCCGGTTGAGGATGTCCACGATCCGGCGGTGGCGTGCGGTGCGGGTCTGCGGCACGGCAGGCCCGGCGTGCTGTGCGTCGTCCTGCGCGTGACTCATCGTCGTCTCATTCTCCGGATCCGTCCCCGTTGGCCTGGTCCAGGATGCCGGGGAGCGCCTGGAGGAACGCGTCCACCTCGTCGTCGCCGAGCGTCAGCGGCGGCATCAGCCGTACGACGTCGGGGGCGGGTGCGTTCACCAGGAATCCGGCCTCCTGAGCCGCCTGGCGCGCCTGGGGCGCGAGCGGCTCGGTGAGCACGATACCCAGGAGGAGGCCCGCGCCCCGGACATGGGCGATCAACGGGTGGCCCAATGACTCGATTCCGTCCCGCAACTTCTCGCTCTGCTGCTTGACGTTCTCCAGCAAGCCCTCGTTCGCGATCGTGTCCAGGACGGCGAGCCCGGCGGCGCAGGCGACCGGGTTGCCGCCGAAGGTCGTGCCGTGGTGCCCGGGCTGCAGCAGCTCCGCGGCCCGCCCGAAGGCGACGGTCGCGCCGAGCGGCAGTCCGCCGCCGAGGCCCTTGGCGAGCGTGACGACGTCCGGCAGGACGCCCTCGTGGGCCTGGTACTCGAACCAGTGGCCGGTACGACCGACTCCGGTCTGCACCTCGTCCAGGACCAGCAGCGCACCGGTCGCGGCGGTGATCGCACGGGCGGCCTTGAGATAGCCGGCGGGCGGTACGACGACGCCGATCTCGCCCTGGATCGGCTCCAGGATCACCAGCGCGGTCTCCTCGGTGACCGCGGCCGCCAGCGCCTGCGCGTCGCCGTACGGCACATGCGTGACGTCACCCGGCAGCGGCAGGAACGGCTCCCGCTTGCCCTGCTGGCCGGTCATCGCGAGGGCGCCCATGGTGCGGCCGTGGAAGGCGCCCTCGGTGGCGACGGTGTGGGTCCGCCCGGTCAGCCGGCCGATCTTGAAGGCGGCCTCGTTGGCCTCGGCGCCCGAGTTGCAGAAGAAGACCCTGCCGTCCCGCCCGAACAGCTGCAGCAGCCGCTCGGCAAGGGTCACGGTCGGCTCGGACATGAAGAAGTTGGAGATGTGGCCCAGGGACGCGATCTGCGTGCTGACGGCCTCGACGATCGCCGGGTGGGCGTGGCCGAGCGCGTTGACCGCGATGCCGCCGACGAAGTCGACGTACTGCTTGCCATCGGCGTCCCACACCTTGGCGCCCTCGCCGCGCACCAGGGGCAGCAGCGGGGTGCCGTAGTTGTTCATGAGCGCGCCCTGCCATCGCGCGGTCAGTTCCTGGTTGCTCACGACTCCCCCTGTACGTGCGGATTCTCGTCGGGCACGACCATCGTGCCGATGCCCTCGTCGGTGAAGATCTCCAGCAGGATCGAGTGCTGGACCCGGCCGTCGATGACGCGGGCGGTGGTGACACCGTTGCGCACGGCGTGCAGACAGCCCTCCATCTTCGGCACCATGCCGGAGCTCAGCTCCGGCAGCAGCTTCTCCAGCTGGGAAGCGGTGAGGCGGCTGATCACCTCGTCGCTGTTCGGCCAGTCCTCATAGAGACCCTCGACGTCCGTGAGGACCATGAGAGTCTCCGCTCCCAGAGCAGCAGCGAGTGCCGCAGCCGCCGTATCAGCATTGACGTTGTAGACATGTCCGTCGTCCTGGCTGCGGGCGATCGACGAGACGACCGGGATGCGGCCGTCGGCGAGCAGTGCCTCGATCGCGCCCGTGTCGATCGCGGTGATCTCGCCCACCCGCCCGATGTCGACCAGTTCGCCGTCGATCTCGGGCTGGTGCTTGGTGGCGGTGATGGTGTGCGCGTCCTCGCCGGTGAGGCCGATGGCCAGCGGGCCGTGCTGGTTGAGCAGCCCGACCAGCTCGCGCTGGACCTGTCCGGCGAGCACCATCCGTACGACGTCCATGGCGTCCTCGGTGGTGACGCGCAGGCCGGCCTTGAACTCGCTGACGATGCCCGCCTGGTCGAGGGCGGCGCTGATCTGCGGGCCGCCGCCGTGCACGACGACCGGCTTGAGACCGGCGTGGTGCAGGAAGACGACGTCCTGCGCGAAGGCGGCCTTCAGGTCCTCGTCGATCATGGCGTTGCCGCCGAACTTGATGACGACCGTCTTGCCGTTGTGCTTGACCAGCCAGGGCAGCGCCTCGATGAGGATCTGGGCCTTGGGGAGCGCGGTGTGCTTACGAGTGGTGCTCATGACGAATAGGCGCTGTTCTCGTGGACGTAGTCGGCGGTGAGGTCGTTGGTCCAGATCGTGGCGGTCTCGGACCCGGCGGCGAGGTCGGCGACGATGTGCACCTCGCGGTAGCGCATGTCGACCTTCTCGCGGTCCTCGCCGACGCCGCCGTTCTTGCACACCCAGACGCCGTTGATGGCGACGTTGAGCCGGTCGGGCTCGAAGGCGGCCTTCGTCGTGCCGATCGCGGAGAGCACACGGCCCCAGTTGGGGTCCTCGCCGTGGATCGCGCACTTGAGGAGGTTGTTGCGGGCGATGGAGCGGCCCACCTCGACGGCGTCGTCCTCGCTCGCCGCGTTGATCACCTCGACCTTGATGTCCTTGCTGGCGCCCTCGGCGTCCCGGATCAGCTGCTGGCCGAGGTCGTCGCAGACCTGGCGTACGGCCTCCGCGAACTCCTCGTATTGCGGGGTGACTTCGGAGGAACCCGAGGCGAGCAGCAGCACGGTGTCGTTGGTCGACATGCAGCCGTCGGAGTCCACGCGGTCGAAGGTCGTGCGCGTCGCCGCCCGGAGCGCCTTGTCCAGTACGTCACTGTCGAGGGCCGCGTCGGTGGTGAGGACGACGAGCATGGTGGCGAGGCCGGGCGCGAGCATGCCGGCGCCCTTCGCCATGCCGCCCACGGTCCAGCCGTCCTTGGTCACGACGGACGTCTTGTGGACGGTGTCGGTGGTCTTGATGGCGATGGCGGCCTTCTCGCCGCCGTGCTCGGAGAGTTGGGCGGCGGCCGTCTCGACTCCCGGGAGCAGCTTGTCCATCGGGAGCAGCACACCGATGAGGCCGGTCGAGCAGACCGCGACCTCGATGGCGCCCCGGCCGAGGACCTCGGCGGCCTTCTCGGCGGTGGCGTGCGTGTCCTGGAAGCCCTTGGGACCCGTACAGGCGTTGGCGCCACCGGAGTTGAGGACGACCGCGGAGACCTGGCCGCCCTTGAGGACCTGCTCGGACCACAGCACCGGCGCGGCCTTCACACGGTTGGAGGTGAAGACACCGGCGGCGGCGCGGCGCGGACCGTTGTTGACCACGAGGGCCAGGTCCGGGTTGCCGTTCTCCTTGATTCCGGCGGCGATGCCCGCAGCCTGGAATCCCTTGGCTGCCGTGACGCTCACGGTGCGACTCCGATCGTGGAAAGCCCCGTGGACTCGTCGAGTCCGAGGGCGAGGTTCATGCTCTGGACGGCACCGCCCGCGGTGCCCTTGGTCAGGTTGTCGATGGCACTGATCGCGATGATGCGGCCTGCCGCCTCGTCGTATGCGACCTGCACCTGAACGGCGTTGGAACCGTAGACGGACGCCGTCGCGGGCCACTGGCCCTCGGGCAGGAGGTGGACGAAGGGCTCGTCGGCGAAGGCCTTCTCGTACGCGGCGCGCACGGACTCGGCGGTCACGCCCGGCTTGGCCTTCGCGCTGCACGTGGCGAGGATGCCGCGGGGCATCGGCGCGAGGGTCGGGGTGAAGGAGACGGAGACCCGCTCCCCGGCCGCCGCGCTGAGGTTCTGGATCATCTCGGGGGTGTGCCGGTGGCCGCCGCCGACGCCGTAGGGCGACATGGAGCCCATGACCTCGCTGCCCAGCAGATGCGGCTTGGGCGCCTTGCCCGCGCCGGAGGTGCCGGAGGCGGCGACGATCACGGCCTCGTTCTCGGCGAGGGAGGCGGCGTAGGCCGGGAAGAGCGCCAGGGTGGCGGCCGTGGGGTAGCAGCCGGGTACCGCGATGCGCTTGGACCCCTCCAGCGCGGCGCGGCCACCCGGCAGTTCGGGGAGGCCGTACGGCCAGGTCCCGGCGTGCGCGGAGCCGTAGAACCTCTCCCAGTCGGCCGCGTCCTCGAGCCGGAAGTCGGCGCCCATGTCGACGACGAGCACGTCCGGGCCGAGCTGTTCGGCGACGGCGGCGGACTGGCCGTGGGGCAGGGCGAGGAACACCACGTCGTGCCCGGCGAGGACCTCGGGGGTGGTCTCCTGGAGTATCCGGTCGGCCAGCGGCAGCAGATGCGGCTGCAGCGCGCCGAGCCGTTGGCCCGCGTTGGAGTTGCCGGTCAGGGCCCCGATCTCGATCTCCGGGTGCGCCAGGAGCAGACGCAGGAGCTCTCCGCCCGCGTATCCGCTCGCTCCGGCCACTGCCGCACGTACCGCCATGTCATCCTCCTCCTGGATGGCATGACTATACGTATCGATGCACGTTTATGCAATCGGGGCCGGGTCCGCCTTCGGGAGCATGATCCGGCGGGAGACCAGGAAGGTCACCGGGATGGCCGCCAGGGACGCGAGCAGCGGGGCGAAGCGGCTGCTCAAGTGCAGAAGGTCGACGAGGACATAGACGCCCGCCGTCGTGCTGAGGAAATTCGCGGCGTTCGTCAGCGGGAACAGCATGAATTTCCGCAGGGTCGGACGGGTCCGGTAGGTGAATCGCGCATTGAGGAAGAATGAACCGGTCAGACTGAGTGCGGTCGCGAGGATATGCGCGAGGAGGTAGGGCAAACGGGCGAGGAGGAGCAGATAGGCAGCGTAATACGTGCCTGTGTTGACGACACCGATCACGGCGAAGGTGATCATCTGCCTCGAGACAAGTGCGCTGCGCATCAGGGAATGAGGTCCTTCGCCCGGTCCACATTGCTCGCCTTCACCAGGAAGTGCGGGCGCCGTTTGACCTCGTAGTAGATACGGCCGGTGTACTCCCCGATGACCCCGAGCATGATCATCTGCACTCCGGCGACACCCGTGACCGCGGTGATGATCGTGACATAGCCGGGCGTCTGTACGCCGTTGACGAGCGCCGCGCCCACGATCCACGCGGTATAGGCGAGGGCGCACAGCAGCAGGCCCATGCCCAGATAGAGGGCGAGGCGCAGGGGCCTGTTGTTGAAGGAGAGGAGTCCGTCGATGCCGTAGTTGAGCAGGCTGCGCAGGCTCCAGGAGCTGCGGCCGGCCTCACGCAGGGCGTTCTCGTACTCGAAGGTGGTGCTGGGGAAGCCGACCCAGGCGAACAGGCCCTTGGAGAAGCGGTTGTACTCGGTGAGCTCGAGGACCGCGTCCACCACGCGGCGGGACATCAGCCGGAAGTCGCCGACGCCGTCGACGAGTTCCACGTCGACGAGGCGGTTGATGAGCCGGTAGTAGAGGCGGGCGGTGACGGTGCGGGTCATCCGGTCACCGGTCCTGGTGCGCTTGGCGATGACCTGGTCGTAGCCCTCCTTGCGCAGGTCGACCATGCGTTTGATCAGTTCCGGCGGATGCTGGAGGTCCGCGTCCATGACGATCACGGAGTCGCCCGAGGCGTGGCGCAGGCCGGCCAGGAGGGCGGCCTCCTTGCCGAAGTTGCGGCTGAAGGAGACATAGCGCACGCGCGCGTCCCGGTCGGCCAGCCGCTCCAGCGCGGCGAGCGTGCGGTCGCGGCTGCCGTCGTCGACGTACACGAACTCCATGTCGTGACCGAGCGGAAGGAGCTCCTCCGCGACCTTCTGGACCTGGTCGTGGAAGCGTTCGATGACGTCTTCCTCGTTGTAGCAGGGTGCGACGATCGATATGAGCATGGTTTTTCCCCTGGGGACACGGTCAGAGAACGCCCGTCATGGGCTCGCGCGGGCGGGTGTGGGTGGTCGGTGGGGTGGGCGTGGTGGAACGTCGTCGGCGTACGGCGCTGACGGCGCCGAGCAGGACGAGGGTCAGCAGCGAGACGCCCCCGACGGCCGTGCCGAGCCGCAGGCCGGGCGGATGGAACTGGCAGGTGACGCTGGTCGAGGTGCCGTCGAGGGGGACGGCGATCAGGCCGTGGTACTCCTTGGCCGGTACGGCGGTGCCGTCGCCCGCGGCGCAGCGCCAGCCCGCGATGCGGGGAGCCGCGACGACCGCGAGTCCCCTGCTGCCCGCGGGGAGGTCGGCCCGGACGGTGGCGTCGGAGACGGTGACATGGGTGGCTCCGGTGGCCTTGAGGTCTTCGACGGCCTTGTGCAGCCGGGCGGTGTCCAGGCAGCCGACGGCGCCCCGCGGGATACGGCCCGGGCGGTCGGGGGTCAGTGCGATGCGCAGCCGGCCGGAGGCCGGGGCCGTGCCCAGCGGCGCCATGGCGGCGCGGTTGCGCGGGTACTGGGAGCGGAAGAGCACGGTGTGACCTGCGAGGCTCGCGGTGCCGGAGTAACGCGGGGCCCACAGGTAGACCCGGCTGCCGGCCGGACATGCGGCCGTGATCGTCGGGTGGGTGAGGGCCGTCCCGTAACCGACCCAGTCCTTCTCCCGCAGCGGCTTTCCGTCGTCGTCGTGGACGGCGGTCCGGGGCACGGTGTAGACGCGGGCGCCGAGCAGCAGCTCCTGGTTGCGATACGGCGAGGAGCCGAAGGCCGCCCGGTCGGGCCTGCTGCGCACGGTCACCAGAGGCGGCACGTCCTGCCGGGACACCGACAACGGGCCGCCGAGCTGCGGCAGGTAGGCCTGGTGCGGGTCGATCGGCGAGTGCACCCGCGCTCCGACGGAGAAGATCGCGTCGGTGACGAGGTTGTCGAGGCTCTGCAGATTGCGGCCCCGCGAGGTCCAGCCGTCGCCGAGGGCGGTGAGGGTGCGGGTGAGGACGTCGGCGGTGAGGCTGCTGTAGTACTGGGCGCCCTGGCCGCCGACCGTCATCGGGTCGTTGGCGACGGTCTGCTCCCGGCCCGGCTCGGTGCGGTACCGCGGCCAGCCGTCGGCCCGCGCGATGGCCTCCGCCTGGGTCTCCTGGCGGGCCCCCCAGGGCGCGTAGTCGTCCATGTGACCGAAGCGGACCCGGGTGGCGACGGCGGCGGTGGCGGCCGTCTCTCCGAACTGCCCGCCGAACAGCAGCACCAGGGCGAGCGCGGCCAGGGCGGTACGGCCCCGCCCGTCGGCGCGGCGCAGGAGCAGCAGCCCGCCGGCCGCACCGATGAGGGCGAGCACCAGGATCGGCCAGGCCACCGGCTTCACCAGGTGGCTCCGGCTCGCCACGGCGGTGATCAGGGCGAGCAGCGCTCCCGCGGCCCCCAGCGCGCGCCGGTCGGGAAGGCCGTACGACAAGGCGTGCCAGGCGGCCGTCACCACCAGCGCGCACAGCACGAAGGCCTGCCGGTAGGGGCTGCCCTGGGGGGTGGCGAAGGCGTGCCAGACCAGATGGGTCGGCCCCCACTGCAACGACAGCGCGACCGCGAGGACGAGCAGCGTCCAACCGCTGCGCACCCGCCCCGGAACCGCCCGGTGGAAGGGCAGCGCGAGGGCGAGCAGCAGCGCCGTCATGCCCACGTAGAGGGCGGGACTGCCGAAGCTGTACGTCGTGGGCAGCAGCCGGGCCAGCAGGTCCTGGGTGCCCACGGGCGCGAACTGCACCGTGCGGCCCGGGTAGGCGTGCTTGGTGCCGAAGTACACGACGGTCACCAGCGGTGCGGCCAGGCCCACGCCGAGTGCGACCGTGGCGGCGGCCCGACCCGCCGCCGCCAGTCGCTGCCGGCGGGAGAGGTCGCACAGCCACAGCCGGAGCAGCAGCACCAGGCCGGCGCAGAGGGTGGCCATGTACGCGGTGTAGAAGTTGGCGATCCACGCGAGGGCCACGATCAGCACGGCGAGCAGCGGACGCCGGCGCCTCAGGGTCCACTCGCCGACCAGGCACAGCAGCGGCAGGGCGACGAGGCCGTCGAGCCACATCGGGTTGTAGTCGCCGACCGCCACGCTCCAGCCGCACAGGGCGTACGAGGCCCCCAGCAGCCCGGCGCCCCACCAGCGACCGGGGCGCAGACTCAGCAGGAGCCAGGCCATGGCCGCGCCCGCGGAGGCGATCTTCAGCACGGTGATCACGTACACCGCGAGGTCGATCCGGTCCCTTGGGAACAGGCCGACGAGCAGGGCGAACGGGCTGCTGAGGTAGGTGCCCAGGTCGGGCAGGAAGCCGGCGCCGAAGCCGGACTGCCAGTTGACGAAGAGGCCGCCGTCGGCCCGGCCGTGCAGCAGGTCCCACAGGTGCGTGTGGAAGGGCACGTACTGGTTGCCGAGGTCGTTGACACTGCGGGTGCGGGGGCCGAAGGGATAGCTGCCGGCCACGGCGTCGGCGGCGCAGAACACGGCGGTGGAGATGACGGCCGCGAGCAGTGCCGCGGCCTTCTTCGGTGAGAAATGACCGCTCGAAACGGCTGTGGACACGGTCGAGCGATCCATTCCTTGTTTCTCCCCGCAGGTCATCGATTCGACGACTTAGACGGACGGTGTTTCCGTTCGGTTGTGCCGTCCACCAAAAGTGGTGAAACCAATTCCGAATACGAGCGGGTATTTATGGAATGGTGAACAGCCGGGAAACAAAAGCCTCCCGGCTTGTTATTTGATGGTTAAGTTCGGCGAGTGCGGCCTTGAGGGTCGGCCTTGCCTTGGAGCGCACTCCAGCCCATACGGTTCTCGTCACGGGCGGTTCGGTCCGCACCCCACAGGGGCGCGCGGAACCGCGTCGAGATCGACCTCCCCCACGCCTGAAGGGCGCGGGGACCCCATCGAACGACTGCTCGGCGAGCAGTCGGGATCGGAAGACCGAAATGAGCGAGAGCACCACCCGTGAAGACCGCTTCGCCCACGGCCTGGAGGTCCTGAAGAGGGTCGACGGCGAGGCCGGCCAGCGGGTCGTCGACTCCCTCGCCGACATCAACCCCGAACTCGGCCACCAGGTCGTCGCCTGGGCCTTCGGCGAGATCTACGACCGCCCGGAACTCGCCCCGCGCGACCGCCAGTTGGTCACCCTGGGCATGCTCACCGCGCTCGGCGGCTGCGAGGCCCAGCTCGATGTGCACATCAACGCGGCCCTGAACGTGGGCCTCACCCCCGAGCAGATCATCGAGGCCCTGACCCACTCGGCGGTGTACTGCGGCATGCCGAGGGCGCTCAACGCCACCTTCGTGGCGAAGAAGGTGTTCACCGAGCGCGGGCTGCTGCCGCTCGGACAGCAGCCCGCGCAGGAGAGCCCGGCTACCTCTGCCTGATCCGCAGGAAGGTGATCGAGTTCGCCGGGAAGGTGTAGGAGAACCTGTCGGCGACCCCCTCGAAGGTGGATGTCACGGGCGCGACCGCCGTGGACGACTCGGTGTTCACCGCGTCGGGCGCGGCGGCGAGCGTGGTCACCCGGGCCCTGGACGCGACCTTCGCGCCACCGAGGTCGATCGCCGTACGGGCCGCGGACGCCTGGGCGTTGACCACCTTGACGATCAGGTCACCGCTCTTCGCGTCCTTGGTGACGACCTGGCGGAACGGCTCGGCCGGCTTGTCGTCCTCGAAGCTGCCCCACTCCTGGCCGTCGAGGTACAGCGTCACCTGACGGCCGCGCACCTTGACGTCGATGTCGTAGGCACGGCCCGTCTCGACCGACCCCGGTTTGGCGATCAGCGTCGACTTGCCACCGTCCACGGCCTGCTCGACGGCGGACTGGGTGTTGCCCCAGCCGCCGAGGTTCCACCAGTAGTAGGTGCCGGTGTCCTTGACGCCGAAGGCGACGAGGAAGCCCTCCCTGCCGGACCTCTTGGTGGCCTTCACGTGCAGGTCGTAGTCGTGCCAGGAGGGGTCGCCTGCGGAGACCATGGTGTTCTCCGCGGCGGTGTCCGTCTGCACGTACTGCCCGTCCTGGAGGCTCCAGCTGCCGCCGCCGGTGTGCGTCCACTTCGAGGCGTCACCGGAGAAGTCGTCGCCGAGCAGCGTCTTCCCGTCGGCGTCGGTCACCTTCACGTCGTCGTAGGCGGCGCTGGTGGCCCAGGTCGAGAGGCCGACCGCGCCGCTGATGGGGGCGAGCAGCGACGGCGTGGCGGTGGCGGTGGCGGTCGAAGGAACCACGCGGTCACCGACGTTGTTCATGAACAGCTTCTGGACCTCGTAGTCGGCCGAGCCCCAGGAGGCGTGGTTGTTGAACCACACCATGTCCGGACGCCACTGGACGTAGTCCTCGTTCGCGAACAGCGGGGCGTACGAGGCGAGTTTGACGACGTCGGCGTTGCGCTCCAGGCCGGTCACGTACGCGGCCTCGGCGAGCCCGTTCCTGAAGGCGTTGCCGCCGGAGGCGTACTCGCCGAGGAAGACCTTGGGCCCGCCGCGGTCGTAGGAGTCGTAGCGGTCGTTGTTCTGCAGGAACCACTGCGGGCTGTTGTAGTAGTGCTCGTCCACCATGTCGACCCTGGCGTCCTTGTTGAGCTTCCAGGCCGTGTCGAAGGTCGTGCCGGAGTCGTCCGGGCCGGCGTTGGAGATCACCTGCACGGATGGGTACTTCGCCTGGACGGCGGCGCGGAACTGCTTGAAGCGGGCGAAGAACTCGTCGGGGAGGTTCTCCTCGTTGCCGACCTCGATGTGCGTGAGGTGGAAGGGCTTGGGGTGGCCCATCCGGGCACGCTTCCTGCCCCAGGTGGAGGTCACGGGGCCGTTGGCGAACTCGATGAGGTCGAGGGTGTCCTGGATGTGCCGCCGCAGCAGCGCGTCGTCGTCGACGGCCTTGTTCTGGCCGCAGCCGGTCACCAGGGCCGGGACCACGGGCAGCGGCATGGCGCCGATGTCCTCGGCGAGGCGGAAGTACTCGTAGTAACCGAGGCCGTAACTCTGGTTGTAGCCCCAGAAGTTGGAGTTCGTCGCGCGCGTCTCGACCGGGCCGATGGTGTCCTTCCACTGGTACGAGCGCTTGCGCTGCCAGCCGGAGGCCTCGCTGTAGTCCTGCATGGAGCCGGTGTTGACCAGGCAGCCGCCCGGGAAGCGGACGAAGCCCGGGTGCAGGGCGGCGATCTTCTCGGCGAGGTCCTTGCGCAGGCCGTTCGGCTCGTGCCTGTAGGTGTCGCGCGGGAACAGGGAGACCATGTCGAGCGCGGCCGCGGCGGAGGAGGCGACGGTGAGGCGGCCGCCCGAGCTGGTACGGGTCGCGGTGAAGGTGGCCCCGTACCGCGCCCAGCCGTTCTTCTTCACGGCCACCTGACGGGCGGCCGCGAGCGTGCCGCCGGCGTCCCGCAGGGACACGGTCAGCGTCGTGCCGGTGTCCGCGCGCGCCCACACCGAGAAGTCGTACGTCTTTCCGTCCTCGACCCGGATGCCGGTGTTGTAGCCGGAGTTCGTGACGGACGAACCGGCGCCCAGCAAGAGGTAGTTGCGGTTGCGGGCGTTCAGCCGGCCGTCGTCGTTCACGACCTTCGCCGTGCCGTCGGCCGTCCAGGCGGTCAGGGGCGTGTACGAGGTGTTGTCGTCGGTGGAGTACTCGAAGGACCGGTTCTGCACGAGCTCGGCGTACAGGCCGCCGTCGGCGGCGCGGTTGATGTCCTCGAAGAAGACGCCGTACATCGTGCGGTCGATCTTCGCGCCCTTGGTGGCGGGGTCCACGGTGATCGAGTAGTCGGTGACCTCGTCGGCGTGGGCGGGGGCCGGAACGAGCCCGGCAGCCAGGAGGAAAGCGCTTGCTCCTAGGCCGAGTCTCAGCCGGTTGCGGGTGGTGCGTGACATGGATACTCCGCGGCTCTGGGGATGGGTGCGGGGACTCGCATCGTTCGAAATATCAGACAGCGGTCAGCACTTCGAACGGCAAGATAAGGAAGGGGTGTGAGCACGTCAATGGGGCGAGCATGCGCCGGGCGTAAGGTCGACGACATGGATGCGCTGCTGCCCTACTTCGCCCTGGCGGGCTTTGTGGCCGTTGTGATGGCGGCCTTCACCTGGCCGGCGCGGCGGATCCGGCGCCGTGGCACCGCCGGCGGCGGGCTGGGCGGGGCGCTCGCCGCGTACGAGGAGGCCTTCCGCGCCACCGGTCACGCCGCGCACCACGAGATCCGCGCCCAGTCCGACCGCAAGACGCCCACCGATTCGCCCGATCCCCTGCGGCCCCGGGGAAAGAGGCGCTGAGCATGGACGAGTTCTGGCCCGTGGCCGACGTCCTGGCCCACCTCGCCGGATGCTGGCGCGTGGAGCGCACCGTGCGGGATCTCGCGAGCGGCGACGAGGGCCGCTTCGCCGGCACGACACTCTTCAGTCCGCTCCCCGAGGGCGGGCTGCTGCACGAGGAGTCCGGCATGTTCACCTGGCAGGGCGTGGCGCGCCCCGCCGAGCGCACCCTGCGCTTTCTGCCCGGCGGTTCACCGGGCACCGCGGACGTGCGTTTCGCCGACGGGCGGCCCTTCCACCATCTGGATCTGACCACCGGGCACCATGTCGCCGACCATCCCTGCGCGGCGGACCTCTACCGCGGCGAGTTCACGGTCCGGGACGCCGACCAGTGGCGGACGGTGTGGCGGGTGGGCGGCCCCGCCAAGGACCTCGTCCTGACCACCGACTACGCCCGCGAGGGCTGAACCGGCGCCCCGTCGAAGCGCAGGTTCCAGCGCCCGGCGTGCCCCGTCACGGTCGTCGTCGACAAAGGGCGCACATCGATGTTCCAGTACGTCGACGGCGGCGCCTTCAGCGCGTACACCAGAGCGGCGCGGACCACGGACGGCTCGGCCACGGCGACGATGCGGCCACCGTCCTCGACGGGCCGGGTGTCGAGCCAGTTGCCGACGCGGGCGATGAAGGCCATCAGCGACTCGCCGCCGTGCGGGGTGGCCCGCGGATCCGCGAGCCAGGCGTCCACCGCCTCCGGTTCGCGAGCCATCGCCTCGCCGAGGGTCAGCCCGCGCCAGCGCCCCATGTCGCAGTCCCGCAGGGCGAGTTGGACCAGCGGCGCATAGCCGAGGGCATCGCCGGTGGCGCGGCTGCGCGGCGTGGGCGAGCAGTAGCGCAGCTCCGCCGCCGCGAGCGGCACCAGATCGCGGGCGACGCGCTGCACCTCTTCCCAGCCGGCCTGGTCCAGCGGACGGTCGTCCTCGAAGCGCTCGGCGAGCAGCGGGGAGCTGCGCGCGGCGGCGACGAAAGTGACCCGAAGTTGCATGCGGCGATGGTGTGTCGGGAAAGTGCGCAGGTCAAGGGGCATTGGTCAGCATTCACCGACGGTGGCCAAAACCTTACTTCAAGGTCAGGACCTGCCGGACAAGTCACTCGAAAACGAGAGCCATCCAGATGTCCGGCTGGGCCAGCGGCTCGAATCCCAGCTTCGCGTAGACCCCGTGCGCGTCGGCGGTGGCGAGCATGATGCGCCGCAGCCCGTACGGCTCCAGGTGATCACGCACGGCGCCCACCATGGCCGTACCGATGCTCTTGCCGCGCACGGACCGGTCGACATACACATCGCACAACCAGGCGAAGGTCGCCCGGTCGGTGATAACCCGGGCATAAGCCACCTGCTCCCCCGAAACCACCTCGTAGACCCCGAAGTTCAACGAGCCGGCCATCGCCCGCTCCTGCTTCTCCCGGGCCCGGCCCTTGGCCCAGTACGCGTCGGTGGCCAGCCACCGGTGCACGCGGTCGACGTCGAGACGGTCGGGGTCGGTGGAGATCTCATAGCCTTCGGGAAGGCTCGGGGTGTCGGTCATGGCGGGAGACTCGCAGGCCGGGGCCGGAGGCGTCGAGCAGTTTTCGCCCCGCGCGTCAGAACACCTCGTCGTAGGCCACCCGCAGCCGCCGCACACCCTCCGCGATCTCCCCCACCCCCGCGACCGCCGCAAAGCTCAACCGGAGGTGAGCGGCCGAAGACTCCGCACTGAAGTACGGACGACCAGGGGTGATGGCAACCCCCGCACGCAGCGCCGCCGCCGTAAGGGCCGATTCTCCCCCAGAGCCGAAAGCCTGGGAGGTGCCCCCAGTGCCGTCGGGCAGCCGCAGCCACAGGTGATAGCCGCCCGACGGGATGTGCGGCAGGGCGAGTTCGGGGAGGCGCAGCCGCAGTGCTGCCGTCATGGCATCGCGGCGGCTCTTCAACTCCGCGGAGATCGCCCGCAGATGCCGCGGCCAGGCCGGCGAGCCGACGAGTTCGAGGGCCGCCTCCTGGAGCGGGCGGGGGACGAAGAAGGTGTCGACGACCTGGATGGCACGCAGCCGTTCCAGGACCGGCCCGTGGGCGGCCAGCGCGCTCACCCGGAAGCTGGGCGAGGTCGCCTTGGTGAGCGAGCAGACGTGGACGACGACTCCGTCGGGGTCGTCGGCGGCCAGCGGACTGGGCAGCGGCCCCGCGTCCTCGTGCACGAGCCGTCGTACGAAGTCGTCCTCGACGACGAACGCACCGGCCTCGCGGGCGATCCGCAGCACCTCCCCGCGCCGTTCGGGGGCGAGCACGGCGCCGGTCGGGTTCTGGAACAGGGGCTGGCAGACGAAGACCCGCGCGCCGGTCGCCCGGAACGCGTCCGCGAGCAGCGCGGGCCGGACCCCGTCCGCGTCCACCGGGACCGGCACCGGCCGCAGGCCCGCCGCCCGCGCGATCGCCAGCATCCCGGGATACGTGGGCGACTCGACGAGCACCGGCGCTCCGGGCGGGGCGAGCGCGCGCAGTGCGGTGGTCAGTGCGGACTGGCCGCCCGCGGCGACGAGGACCCCGGCGGCGGTGACCTGGCCGCCGATGCTCCGCGCGAACCACTCGCGCAGCTCCGGCAGCCCCTCCATCGGCGGTCGCCCCCACGCGCCGGGGCGACGGCCCGCCCGGGACAGGGCCGCCGCCATCGCCCGCTCGGGCTGCAACGACGGGTGCAGATAGCCGCCGTTGAACTCGACGACCCCGGGCGGCGGGGCGGCAAGGGAGACCGTGACCCCGGAGGCGTCCACGGAACGCGGTACGAGGTCGGCGGCGCCGTCCGCGCTGAGGGCGACCTCCTGCCAGGAGGTGTCACCGGAGGGAGCGGCCCCGCCGCGCGGTTCGGCACGGAAGGCTCCGGCACCCGGCCGGGTCACCACCAGCCCCTCGGCGGCCAGTTGCCCCAGGGCACGCGAGACGGTCACCGGACTGACCCGGAACCGCTCGACGAGGGACCGGCTCGACGGGAGCTTTCCTCCGGGAGAGTAGCGGTCCAGCTCTCCCCGCAGCTGTTTCACCAGTTCACCGACACTGCTACGCTCTTGCATGAGAGCACAGAGTAGCGCTACCGCCCACAGCCGGATAGCGGTCGCCGGCGAGACCCGGCCGACCGGCGCGGACACCCCGGTGACCGCGGCGAGCCGCCGCTCCGGCACCCTTCTGGCCGCCCTCGGCGTGGTCGCCTTCTCCCTCACCTTCCCCGCCACCGCCTGGGGCCTGGAGGGCTTCGGGCCCTGGTCCCTGGTGTCCGTGCGCAGCGTTCTCGCGGCGCTGATCGCGGGGGCCTGTCTGCTGGCGCTGCGCGTGCCGCTGCCCGGCCGCGGGCACCTGGCGGGCCTGGCCGTCGTCGCCGCCGGTGTCGTCGTGGGCTTCCCGCTGCTGACCACGCTGGCCCTGCAGACGTCGACGACCGCCCACGCCGCCGTCGTGGTCGGCCTGCTCCCCCTCACCACCGCCCTGTTCTCCGCGCTGCGCATGGGCAGCCGCCCCTCCCGCACCTTCTGGACGGCGGCCCTGGTGGGCGCGGCCGCGGTCGTCGCCTTCACGGTGCAGCAGAGCGGCGGCGCGCTGACCACCGCGGACCTGTATCTGTTCGGCGCGCTGCTGGTGTGCGCCGCCGGCTACACCGAGGGCGGCCGGCTGGCCCAGGTCATGCCGGGCTGGCAGGTGATCGGCTGGGCGCTGGTTCTCTGCCTGCCGCTGAGCGTGCCGGGCGCCGCGCTGGCGCTGTCGTACGAACCCGTACGGCTGGGTGCGCACAGCGTGGCCGGGCTGTTGTGGGTCGCGGCGGGCTCGCAGTTCCTCGGCCTGGTCGTCTGGTACCGGGGGATGGCGGCGATCGGCATTCCCAAGGCCAGCCAGTTGCAGTTGGCTCAACCCCTGCTCACACTGGTGTGGTCGGTGCTGCTGCTGGGCGAGCACCTGACGGTGGCCGCCCCGCTGACGGCCGCGGCGGTGCTGGTGTGCATCGCCGTCACGCAGCGGGCGCGGGGCTGACGGCGCGGGTACGCGCCGGTTCCAACCGTGGCCCCGCGCCGTAGACTCAAAGGCCACGGACCGCTGCTCCCGCACCTGGTGAGGAGGCCCTACAGATGCGTGCAACCGTGGGCGACCAGCTTGTCCAGCACGGCAGGGTGGTAGGCCAACACGACAAGGTCGGCGAGATCGTCGAAGTACTGGGCCAGGAGGGGAACCCTCCCTACCGGGTCCGCTTCGAGGACGGGCACACGGGCATCTGCTCGCCGGGCCCGGACACCGAGATCCGCCACAGGGAAATCCAACACTGAGTGCTCCGCCGGGCGCAGATCAACGCGGGGGCTTCGCCGGCTGCTGGTAGTGGTCGGCGACCACCCGTGCCATCGCACCGATCCGGTCCGTCGCCACGTCCTTGGCGGCGAAGAAGATGTGTCCGCGCACCTGCGGATGGTCCTTGGCCAGGGTGAGGTGGCGGGAGAGCTCGGCGACGTCCTGCCAGGGCGCCGCCTGGGCCGGGTCGCCGGCCTTGTACAGGGCCTCCCCGACGTACACCTGCGTCCCGGTGCCGCGCGCGACCTCCGACCACCACGGCAGCAGCTTGGCGTAGTCGGCGGCGGCGAAGCCGATGTTCCAGTAGACCTGCGGGGCGATGTAGTCGATCCAGTTCTCCCGCACCCATTTGCGGGTGTCCGCGTGCAGGTCGTCGTACGTCTGCACGCCCGCCCGGGTGTCGGAGCCGCGGGCGTCGGTGGCCGCGTTGCGCCACACCCCGAACGGGCTGATCCCGAAGCGCGCGCCCGGCCGCACCTGCTTGATCCGCGCGGCGGTCTCGACCACCAGCTTGTCGATGTTGTTGCGGCGCCAGGCGTCCCGGTCGGGGAAGGACTTGCCGTGCCGGGCGTAGGCCGCGTCGTCGTCGAAGGTCTGGCCGGTCACGGGATACGGGTAGAAGTAGTCGTCGAAGTGGACGCCGTCCACGGGGTACTTCCGCACCGCGTCGAGCATCGCGTTCTGCACGAAGGCACGGACCTTCGGCAGCCCCGGGTTGTAGTAGAGCTTCCCGCCGTACGGCACCACCCACTCCGGGTGCTTGCGCGCGGGATGGGAGGCGACCAGCTTCGTCACGTCGGTGGTGTTGGCGATGCGGTACGGGTTGAACCAGGCGTGCAGTTCCAGGCCGCGGGCGTGGGCCTCCTTCACCGCCGTGCCCAGCGGGTCCCAGCCCGGGTCCTGGCCCTGGGTGCCGGTGAGCACCTGCGACCAGGGCTCGTACGGGGAGGGCCACAGCGCGTCGGCCGTCGGGCGCACCTGGAACATCACGGCGTTGAGGCGGCTGCGCACGGCACGGTCCAGGACGGCGATCAGCTCGGCCCGCTGCTCGGCCGCGGTCAGCCCCGGCTTGGAGGGCCAGTCCCGGTTGGCGACGGTCGCCACCCAGACGCCCCGCATCTCCCGCTCGGACCGCCGGCGCCCGGGATCGCCGCCCGCCATCGCCGCACTCGCCGCCACCGCACCGCCCCCCGCCACGAGAGCCGACAGGGCCGTCACCGCGAACGCCCGCCGCGACAGCCGAGACCTACGGTGCAGCATTCCCCTACCTCCATGCGCCGATGTGCGTGACCGGGGGAGATTCTCGACCCCGGCCGCTCCCGCGTCAGGCTGCCACGCGGACCCGAACGATCGATCAACGATCGCCGGAGGTAACGTGCAGGTTTGGAGCAGGCACCGAACCACCGGGGCGCTGCCGCATTCGTAGATCAGCGAAGGGGTCGATGTGACGGACTTCCCAACGGGAGACATCTCGCGCGTCGGAGTGGTCGGCTGTGGCCAGATGGGAGCGGGCATCGCCGAGGTGTGCGCCCGGGCCGGACTGGACGTCAAGGTGGCCGAGACCACCGGGGAGGCCCTGGAGATCGGCCGGACCCGGCTGTTCAGCTCCCTGGGCAAGGCGGCCGAGCGGGGCAAGATCACCGAGCAGGAGCGGGACGAGACGCAGGCGCGGCTGAGCTTCACCACCGACCTGGGCGAGTTCGCCGACCGGGATCTGGTGATCGAGGCCGTCGTCGAGAACGAGCAGGTGAAGACGGAGATCTTCCAGGTGCTCGACCAGGTGGTGACCCGCCCGGACGCCATCCTGGCCTCCAACACCTCCTCCATCCCGCTGGTGAAGCTGGCGGTCGCCACCTCCCGACCGGACCACGTCGTCGGCATCCACTTCTTCAACCCGGCCCCGGTGCAGCAGCTGGTCGAGCTGATCCCGGCGCTCACCACCTCCGAGGGCACGCTCGGCCGGGCGCAGCTGTTCGCGGAGAAGGTGCTCGGCAAGCACGCGATCCGCGCCCAGGACCGCTCCGGGTTCGTGGTCAACGCGCTGCTCGTGCCGTATCTGCTGTCCGCCATCCGCATGTTCGAGTCGGGCATCGCGGGCCGCGAGGACATCGACAACGGCATGGAGATGGGCTGCGCCCACCCGATGGGCCCGCTGAAGCTGTCGGACCTGATCGGCCTGGACACCATCGTCTCCATCGCCAACTCCATGTACGCCGAGTACAAGGAGCCGCTGTACGCCGCTCCCCCGCTGCTCCAGCGCATGGTCGACGCGGGCCGGCTCGGCCGGAAGACCGGCTCGGGCTTCTACACCTACGGCTGACGCCGACGGGGATTTTGCACAGTGCCCGTTCCAGGGTGCTGATTACACAGTGCGACCGATGCGGGCCCGGCACTCTTCGGAGTGCCGGGCCCGCGTCATTCACACACCGTGTGCGCGTCGGGCCCGCATATGCCCGTCGCACACGCTCCCCACGCACCCACCAGGCGAGTTGACTCTCCATGCGCAATGCAAGGGATGTGACGACTACGGAAAGGAGCGGACTCGTGACCGCCGACCCGGAGCATCCCGTGGTCCATGGAGAACTCGCAGAGTTACGCCGCCGCCTCGATGTCGCCTATGCGCGCGTCGAGGGAGGGCTGGCCCTGCTCAACCATCGCACCGAGGAGACACACAAGGAAGTCGACGATCTCAGCGCACGGATCATCGCCCTGGAGCACGCCCGCTGGCCGCTGCCCGCGGTCGCGGCACTGACGGCAGTGGGCGCGCTCGTCGTGACGATATGGCAAGCCCTGGGCCACTGAGAAAGGGCCAGGACGCGGTGGGGGGATCAGGGTCCTAGGCGTCCTGCCCGAGCCTGAGGTGGTGCAGGAGCAGTAACGCGGCCGCCATGTTGGCGGCCGGGACCTCGCCGCGGGCGACCATGTCGGGGACGAGTTTGAGGGGGACCCATTCCCGGCGGTCCGATTCGAAGTCGTCCACGGGATGTCCGACGTACTCGCCCTCGTCGGCCCAGTAGATGTGATGCCGGGCGTCGGTGAGGCCGTTGGACGGCTCGACGCTCATGAGGTGCTGCAGCGGTCCCGGTCGCCAGCCGGTCTCTTCCTCGAGTTCCCTGGCGGCCGCGACGGCGATGTCCTCGCCGTCCTCGACCACGCCCGCAGCGAGTTCCCACCCCCAGCTGTCGGTGATGAAGCGGTGGCGCCACAGGAGGAGGACTTCATTGGCCTCGTTCACCACCGTGGCCACGGCGACGGGCCGCAGCCGTATCAGAAAGTGGTCCAGGTGCCGCCCGTCCGGCAGTTCCACATCTGCCAGGTTGACGGTGAACCAGCGGTTTGCATACACAGTTTGTTCGTTCTGTTTCGTCCACTGCACGGTTCTGCCACCTTCCGTCGAGTAAGTGGCAATATCGCAGCAGGGACTGTGGGTGGCGGCTCTCAGGAACCCGACTACAGCGGTACGCGCAGTGCCCCATCGATGAGTTCGGCGGCTTCGGCGGTGCCCGCACAGCCGCTGCGCACCAGGTACTCGCGTACCGCGCGGAGTCTGTCGCGCAGCCGCTGGGACTCCATTCCGCGGGCCTGTTCGGCCATCTGCACCGCGGTGGCCACCGCCTTGTCGGCATTGCCCTGGCGCAGTTCGATCGTGGACAGCATGGCGAGCCGGTGCACCCGGCCGCGGTCGTGCGCGGGGTTGTCGACGGCCGCCGCGGCATGCTCCCCCGCGGCCACGAGTTCGCCCAGGCTGAGCAGGGCCTCCGCCACCTGGACGTTGACAAGACCCGGCTGGACATAGCCGGTTTCGTCGGGTTCGTACCCGCGCCGGATGCGTTCGGCGGCCTGCTCGGCACGCCGGATGCAGGACAGGGCGCTCGTGCCGTCGCCGAGGTGTGCGTACGCCTTCGCCTGCATCGCGTACAGATCGGAGGCGAGGGCGGGCGTGATGTGCTTGCCGGCGGCGCGCAGCGCGGCCTCCGCGAAGGCGACCGCCTGACGGTACTCCCGCATGAACAGGGCCTGGTTGACCAACAGCGCGATCACATAGGCGCCAAGACCCCGGTCCCCGCTGGCCTTCGCCAGCCTGAGCGCCTGGTGGAAGTAGCGCTGGGCGAGCCCGTGCGCGTCGGAGTCGTACGCGCAGATGCCCGCGATGGCCACCAAGCCGCCCGTGGCCCGGTGCAGTTGGCGGCCGGTGGCGTCGGTGTAGCTGCCGCGCAGCAGCGGGGCGGCCTCGGCATTGAGGAAGCCGACGATCCGCGTGCGCGTGGCGATGCCGCCGGCCTTGCGGTACATCTGCTCGTAGTGGGTGCGGGCCGCGCGCAGCATCTCGATGTCGCCGGGGGTGACCCGGTGCCGGCCGCCGCGCGAGACATCCACGTCCTCGGGCGGGTTCTCCCACTCCCACACGGGCATGACGGCGGGCGTGCCGGTGACCGCGGGGGCGCCCAGGATGTGCGGGCGCTGCTGCTCGTCGGAGCGCCACAGGGCGGTGGCACGCTCGACGAAGCCGGACAGCGAGGTGCCGTGCGGAGTGGACGGCTCACCGGGCACACCGAGGCCGATGTCGTCGAGGGTGACCGGACGGTGCAGCCGTCCCGCGAGCACCTCGCAGATCAGGTCGGGCACCTGACCTCGGGGCCGCTGCCCCTTCAACCACCGTGCCACGGCGGTGTGTTCGTACCGGAGCGCGAGACCGCGCGCCCGCCCCGCCTGATTGACGTGTGCCGCCAGCCCCGCATGCGAGATCCCGGCCTCGTCCAGGATCGCGTCGAGCAGAGTGTTGGGCTGCATAGGTGCCCCCCGGATCGCTCGGTGCCGTCAGCGTAGTGCGAACGCCTTCACACGGGGTGTGAACGGAGTGCCCGAATCCGCAGCGTACGCGCACTGTCGCGGAGAGTTTCCAGCCGGTTGACTGAAATGCCTCGCAAGAGGCCGGCCGGGCCGCCGGCTCCCCCTCGTACAGTGCGGCGGCCCGCTTCCGCGCCGTCCGCCCAGCTGCCTGCCCGACACTCCGTGGCGGGGCGGACGGTGCGCCGGCGGCAGCTTGGCGGTGCGACTAGACGCCGTGGCGTTGACGGTACGTCGTCGGCTGCGGGTGCGTCGTGGTTGTTCGCGCAGTTCCCCGCGCCCCTGAAAGATGGCGGCGGTCGTTGCGGAGGACGAGGAGTGCGACGTCGTCGGCGGGTCTTCCCCCTGCGTGGCGCAGCAGCCCGCCGAAGACGGCGCGCAGTACCGACTGCGGGGAGACCGGCCCGGCACCCACGGCCTCTGCGAGCGCGGCCGGCAGCGGAAAGAACCGGCCACGTCCGTCACGGGCGTCCTCGACACCGTCCGTGTGCAGGAAAAGTGCCTCGCCGGGCAGCAGCCGACCACAGGGGAGGGCCGGAAGCTCGGCGGGCAGCGGGAACGGCCCGAGGGGAGGGAGCGGTTCGGCCCGGGTCAGCAGTTCGGCCCGGGCCGGACCCAGCAGATACGGCCAGGGGTGCCCGCAGTTGAGGACGCGCACCTCGCCGTCCCGCTGGATCTCCAGCAGCAGTACGGTGACGAACTCCTCGGCGACCGGGTTGTCCGGCTCCGCTCCGGCCGAGGGGTGCTCCGCCCGCGCCCGTTCCCGCAGATGCCGGGCCAGCGCCCGCTCCAGCCGCCGCAGCACACTGCCGAGTTCGGCCTCGTCGTGGACGGCCTCGCGGAAGCTGCCGAGCACGGCGGCGACCGTACCGATGGCGGCGAGCCCGTGCCCGCGCACATCGCCCATCACGACCCGCACACCGTGCTCGGTGGCGATGACCTCGTACAGATCCCCGCCGATGGTCGCGCAGCGGTCCGCGGACAGCTGGGCCGCGGCGATGTTCAGCCCGTCGATCCGCGGCGGCAGCGGCCGCAGCAGCACATTCTGCGCGGCACCCGCGACCTGCCGGACCTCTCTGAGCTCGCGCAGCAGCACATGCCGGACGTGGAGTATCAGCCCGGTCCCCACCGCGAAGAAGACGGCACTGGTGCCGATGCGCGCCCCCAGCCCGTTCTGCTGGGCGAGCGGACAGGCCAGTTTGTACGTGATCGCCATGGCGCCCCACACCGCGGGGAGCCCCAGCGCGAGCACCCGGCGCAGCGGCGGCCGCCCTGCCGCGCGGGGAACCCCAGCCTTGATGCGGATCATGCCGATTGGCCCCCCACTCAGGCCGTGAAGCACAGACGGACCGACCCCGAAAGGCCGGTCCGATTCTGTCGACCGCATGGCCGGACAGGGCCAGATCGCCCGAGGTTGCCACCCAAACGAGTGACAACCTCCAGGCCACCTGCACTTATGCAGCTAGGGGGGCTGATGCGCCCCAAAGGGGCGCGGGGAACTGCGCGACAAGCCACAGAAGTCCCGCAGCCGCCAACGAAGCAACAGCTCCCCGCCCCTTGGGCGAACTAGCCCCGAAGCACTGCTCCCGCCCGCTCGCCCGCGAGGGCAACCGCTGCGTCGCGCGCCGCGGAGGCCTCGTCAACGGTCAGAGTCCGGTCGGGCGCCCGGAACCGCAGCGCATACGCCAGCGACTTCTTCCCCTCACCCAACTGCTCGGCGTTCTCATACACGTCGAACAGCCGGATCGCCTCCAGGAGCTCACCCGCCCCGTCCCGCAGCGCGGCTTCAACGTCGGCGTGCGGCACGAACTTGTCGACGACCAGCGCGACATCCTGCGTGGCCACCGGGAACGTGGAGATGCCCGGCGCCTGCGGGGTGTCGTTGCCGACCTCCTCCAGCACATCCAGGTCGATCTCCATCGCACTGGTGCGCTCGGGCAGCCCGAGGGCCTTCACCACACGCGGGTGCAGCTCACCCGCGTGGCCGACGACCGTCTCCGTACCGTCGACGACGACCACGAGTTCGGCGCAGCGGCCGGGGTGCCACGGACCGTACTGCCCCTTGCGGACGATCAGTTCGGCACCGGCTTCGCGCGCGGCGACGCGTCCGGCCTCGACCGCGTCGGCCCAGTCCGCCGGACGGCCCTTGCCCCACCAGCCGGCCTGCTCGCGGGCGCCCGCGAGGACGACGGCGACATGGCGCGGCTGCTCGGGCAGCGCGGCGTTCAGCTCGGCGATCTCCTCGTCGGTGGGACGCCGGTCGACGGGCAGGGCGACGGCGGTCCTCTGCTCCTCGCGCGGGAGGAACACCAGCCCGGTCTCGAACAGCGCCAGGTCGTGCGAGCCGCGGCCGTTGTTGCGCCGCAGGGCGCCGAGCAGCCCCGGCAGCAGCGAGGTGCGCAGCGCGGGCTCCTCGTCGCTGAGCGGGTTGGTGAGCTTCACGACGCGGCGGTTCGGGTCGTCGGCCTCCAGCAGCAGCTGGTCGAAGACCTGCTCGCTGACGAAGGGGTAGTTGGGCGCCTCGACATAGCCCGCCCCGGCCAGCGCGCGGCCGACCCTGCGGTGCAGCCGCTGCCGGTGGGTGAGGCCACGGCCCGAGGGGAGCTTGGGCAGCGTGGAGGGCAGGTTCTCGTAGCCCTCCAGGCGGATGACCTCCTCCGCGATGTCGTTGACCTCGAGGAGGTCGGGCCGCCAGGACGGGACGGTGACGATCAGCTCGTCCTGCCCGTACACGTCGCAGCCGATCTCCTGCAGCCGCCGTACGACGGTCTCGCGGCCGTAGTCGACGCCCGCCACCTTGTCCGGGTGGTTGGCCGGGACGGTGATGGTGTGCGGGGCGGACGGCGTGATGACCTCGGTGACGCCGGCCTCGGCGGTGCCGCCCGCGAGCAGCACCAGCAGGTCGACCGTGCGCTGTGCGGCGGCGGCCGCGGCCTGCGGGTCGACGCCGCGCTCGAAGCGGCGGGACGCCTCCGAGGACAGCTTGTGGCGGCGGGCCGTGCGCGCGATGGAGACCGCGTTGAAGTGGGCGGCCTCGATCACTACGTCGCTCGTGGACTTCTCGGTGTCGTCGTGGTCGGCGATCTCGGTGTTGGCGCCGCCCATGACACCCGCGAGACCGATGGGGCCGCGGTCGTCGGTGATGACGAGGTCCTCGGCGTCCAGGGTGCGGGTGACTCCGTCGAGCGTGACGAGCTTCTCGCCCTGTTCGGCGCGGCGCACGCCGATGGTGCCCTGGACCAGCGAGCGGTCGTAGGCGTGGAGCGGCTGGCCGAGCTCCATCATCACGTAGTTGGTGACGTCGACGGCGAGCGAGACGGGGCGCATGCCGACCTTCTGGAGCCGGCGCTGCAGCCAGATCGGGGAGCGGGCCTCGGGGCTGAGCCCGGTGACCGTGCGCGCGGTGAAGCGGTCGCAGCCGAGCGGGTCGGAGACCTGCACCGGGTAGCCGAACGCGTTCGGGCCGGGGACGTCGATCAGGGCCGGGTCGCGCAGCGGCAGGCCGTAGGCGATGGCGGTCTCACGGGCGACGCCGCGGATGGACAGGCAGTCGCCGCGGTTGGCGGTGACGGCGATGTCCAGGACCTCGTCGACCAGCTCGAGCAGCTCGATGGCGTCCTTGCCGACCTCGGCCTCCGGCGGCAGCACGATGATGCCCTTGGTGCCGTCGTCGCCCATGCCCAGCTCGTCGCTGGAGCAGATCATGCCGTGGGACGTCTTGCCGTAGGTCTTGCGCGCGGAGATGGAGAAGCCGCCGGGCAGGGTGGCGCCGGGCAGCACGACGACGACCTTGTCGCCGACGGCGAAGTTGCGGGCGCCGCAGACGATCTCCTGGGGCTCGCCGGTGCCGTTGGCCTGGCCGACGTCGACGGTGCAGAAGCGGATCGGCTTCTTGAACTCCGTCAGCTCCTCGATGGTCAGCACCTTGCCGACGACGAGCGGGCCCTTGAGGTCGGCGCCGAGGTGCTCGACGGTCTCGACCTCGAGCCCCGCCGAGACGAGCTTCTCCTGGACGTCACGGCCGGTTTCCGTCGCCGGCAGGTCGACGTACTCCCGCAGCCAAGAAAGCGGGACCCGCATCAGATCTCCATCCCGAACGGCCGGGTGAACCGGACGTCACCCTCGACCATGTCTCGCATGTCCTCGACGTTGTGGCGGAACATCAGCATCCGCTCGATGCCGAACCCGAAGGCGAAGCCGCTGTACTTCTCCGGGTCGACGCCGCAGGCGGTCAGCACCCGCGGGTTGACCATGCCGCAGCCGCCGAGCTCGATCCAGCCTTCGGAGGAGCAGGTGCGGCAGGGGCGGTCGGGGTTGCCCACGGACTCGCCGCGGCAGACGTAGCACACCATGTCCATCTCGGCGGACGGCTCGGTGAAGGGGAAGAAGTTGGGCCGCAGCCGGGTCTTCATGCCCTCGCCGAACAGCGACTGGACCATGTGGTCCAGGGTGCCCTTGAGGTCGGCCATGGTCAGGCCCTCGTCCACGGCGAGCAGCTCGACCTGGTGGAAGACGGGGGTGTGCGTGGCGTCCAGCTCGTCGGTGCGGTACACCCGGCCCGGGCAGATCACGTAGACCGGCAGCTCACGGCTGAGCAGCGAGCGGATCTGGACCGGCGAGGTGTGGGTGCGCAGCACGACACCGGACTCGGTGCCGCCCTTGGGGCCTTCGACGAAGAAGGTGTCGTGCTCACCGCGGGCCGGGTGGTCCGGGCCGATGTTGAGCGCGTCGAAGTTGAACCACTCGGCCTCGATCTCGGGGCCCTCGGCGACCTCGTAGCCCATGGCCACGAAGACGTCCTCGATCCGCTCCGAGAGGGTGGTCAGGGGGTGGCGGGCGCCGGCCGGTACGCGGTCGTACGGCAGCGTGACGTCCACCGACTCCTCGACCAGCACGCGCGCGTCCCGCTCGGCCTCCAGCTCGGCCTGGCGGCCGGCGAGCGCCTTGTTGACGGCGCCGCGGGCCTGACCGACCAGCTTGCCGGCGGCGGCCTTGGCGTGCGGGGGCAGGGCGCCGATCTCGCGGTTGGCGAGGGCCAGCGGGGAGGTGCCGCCGGTGTGGGCGACCTTGGCCTCCTGGAGCGCGTCGAGGGAGTCCGCGGCTGCGAAGGCGGCGAGCGCCTCGTCCCGCATGCGCTCGATCTCTTCCGGTTTCAAGGCCTCGACCTCTACCGGGTCGTACGACTTATTCGGTGCCGACATCTCTTCCCGTGCTTCCGATTGGCTGGCTGAAGGTCCCCGTCACCGACTCACACAGAGGTCAGAGGGCCGTCCATGGGACACAAAGGTGCCAAAGGCCGAGTCTAACGGGGTGGAGGTGTACGAATGCGCCCGTGGGCCGCTCTCCGGCTCTCAGGTGAGATACGCCGGGGCCGCCACGGGCAACGTAAATCGGAACTCCGCCCCTCCCTGGGGGCCGCGGCCGACCGTGATGGTGCCGCCGTGGGCCTCGACGATGCCCTTGACGATGTAGAGCCCGAGGCCCGTGCCACCGCGCTTGCTGCCCCGCCAGAAGCGGGTGAAGACGCGGTTCATGGACTCCTCCGGGATGCCGGGCCCCTCGTCGCTCACGGTGACCGACGTGCCGGTGTCCTCGTCCTCGCGGGGGGACTCCGTGGCCGTGATGTCAATCGTGACGGTTCCCTCGCCGTGCCGCACCGCATTTTCCAGCAGGTTGCTCAGCACCTGGTCGATCTTGTCGGGGTCGGCCCACAGCGAGGGCAGCGGCTGCTCGATCCTGAGCAGGAACCGGTCGGCGGGCTGTCCGGCGGCGACGTACGCCTGGATGTGCCGTCCCACGGCCGCGCCGATGTCGACGGGCTGGCGCCGCACCTCCAGCCGGCCGCTGTCGATCCGCGAGATGTCCAGCAGCTCGGCGATGAGCCGGGTGACCCGGTCGGCGTCGGCGTCGACGGTCTCCAGCATCAGCCGCTTCTGGTCGTCGGTGAACCGTTCCCACTTGGCCAGCAGCGTGGCGGTGAAGCCCTTGACGGAGGTCAGGGGCGACCTGAGTTCATGGGCCACGGTCGCTATCAGCTCCGCGTGGCTGCGCTCGGTGCGGCGGCGGGCCTCGGTGTCGCGCAGCGAGACGACGACCCGGCGGACCGGGCCGGTGGGTTCACTGCGGACGTACCGGGCCGATACGAGGACCTCCCGCCCGCCGGGAAGCAGCAGATTCCGCTCGGGCTGCCGCCGGCGGATGGCGAGCCCGCCGTAAGGGTCGGTCAGCTGCCACCAGCGCCGCCCTTCCAGGTCCTCTAACGGCAGCGCCTTCTCCAGCCGCTGCCCGAGGGCGTCCCGGGCGGGGACGGCGGAGATGCGCTCGGCGGCGGCGTTGAAGCAGATGACGTGGCCGTGCTCGTCGGCGACGACGAGGCCGTCGGGCAGTTGGTCGGGGTCGATGCCGAGCTCGGCGAGATCACCGTGGCGGGGCGCGGGTGCGCGCCGCGCGTCCCGTGATCCCCGTGCCCTGCTCGTGCCGACACTCATTCCCCGCAAACCCACCCTTCAGACGGCGCAGGTGGCCCCCGAGCTGGTCACCCTACTAGCTGTCAGTGACGGAACGGCACCCTGTGGAGGCGCGCTGTGCACGGGCCGACGCATACAGACATACGGCGGCCGCGGTGGCGAGGTTCAGGCTCTCGGCCTTCCCGTGGATCGGGACGCGCACCACGGCGTCCGCGAGTGCGCGGGTCTCCTCCGGAAGCCCCCACGCCTCGTTCCCGAACACCCAGGCGGTCGGCCCGCCCATGGTGCCCTTGTCGAGCTCGTCGTCCAGGTCGTCGGTCCCGGCCCCGTCGGCGGCGAGGATCCTCACACCGGCCCGCCTGAGCCCCTCGACCGCCTCCTCCACGGGGACGCCGACGGAGACGGGCAGATGGAACAGCGAGCCCACGGAGGCCCGTACGGCCTTGGGGTTGTAGAGGTCGACGGACGCGTCGGTCAGTACGACGGCCTCGGCGCCGGCGGCATCGGCGCACCGCAGCACGGTCCCGGCGTTCCCGGGGTCGCGCACGTTGGCGAGTACGGCCACCAGCTTCGGCTCGGCGGCCAGGATCTCCTCGAAGGGCGTGTCGATGAACCGGCAGATCCCGACGAGCCCCTGCGGGGTGACGGTGGTCGAGATGTCGGCGATCACGTCATCCGCGGCGAGATGCACCCGGGCGCCGGTGGCTCGGGCCTCGCCGATGATGTCGGCGTACCGCTCGGCGGCCTCGACCGTCGCGAACAGCTCGACCAACGTGTCCCCGTAGGCCGCCGCCTCCCGCACGGCCTGCGGCCCCTCGGCGAGAAACAGCCGCTCCTTGCTCCGGAAGTTCCGCCGGGCGAGCCGCCGGGCGGCCAAGACACGGGGGGAACGGGGGGAGATCAGCTCGGGGCTGGCGGAGGGCATGGGGCTCACTTTCGGAAAACTACACAACAGGACCCGCAAGCCCTCAGGCCTGCGGGTCCCTCATGTCACGTCGGCTCAGAGCCGGCGCGGCGTCACGCGGCCTTCGGCGCGTTGACGTCGGCCGGAAGGGCCTTCTGCGCGACCTCGACCAGCGCGGCGAACGCGGTGGCGTCGTTGACGGCCAGCTCGGCCAGGATCTTGCGGTCGACCTCGACGTTCGCGGCCTTCAGACCCTGGATGAAGCGGTTGTACGTGATGCCGTTGGCGCGGGCAGCGGCGTTGATGCGCTGGATCCACAGCTGGCGGAAGTCACCCTTGCGCTTCTTGCGGTCGTTGTAGTTGTAGACCAGCGAGTGGGTGACCTGCTCCTTGGCCTTGCGGTACAGGCGCGAACGCTGACCGCGGTAGCCGGAGGCCTGCTCGAGGATCGCCCGGCGCTTCTTGTGGGCGTTGACTGCCCGCTTGACGCGTGCCACTTGTTAACTCCTTGTAGCGGGGCCGTGGTTGGACTCACACGGCCCGGAAACGATTGGGTCCCGGTCCAGACGTACGGCGCTCGGCGATCGAACGATCAGGCGCCGCTCACGTCACTTGCCGAGAAGCTTCTTGATCTTCGCGGCGTCGCCCGGGGCCATCTCGGCGTTGCCGGTCAGGCGACGCGTCACGCGGGACGACTTGTGCTCGAGCAGGTGGCGCTTGCCGGCGCGCTCACGGAGCACCTTGCCGGAGCCGGTGACCTTGAAGCGCTTGCTGGCACCGCTGTGCGACTTGTTCTTCGGCATAGCGCCGTTCTCTCCTCGTCGGTGGCGCTCCGGTGCCCGGTCACGAAAACCGGGCACGGTGGAGCGTCGTTCGTGTTTCGGTTACATCCTGGGGACCTGCGTCCCCCGGGATCACGCCTCGGCGGAAGCCTCGGCAGGGGCCTCGGTCTCCACGGCGTTCTCGGTCTCCGCGGCGTTCTGCGACTTGCCGGGGTTGGCCTTCGCTTCTGCCTTGCGGGCTTCCTGCGCCTGGCGGGCCTCGGCCATCGCCTCGGTCTTCTTCTTGTGCGGACCGAGGACCATGATCATGTTTCGGCCGTCCTGCTTCGGGTTCGACTCCACGAAACCGAGGTCCTGGACGTCCTCCGCGAGACGCTGCAGCAGTCGGTAGCCCAGCTCGGGCCGGGACTGCTCGCGACCACGGAACATGATCGTGATCTTGACCTTGTCGCCCTGCTTGAGGAACCGGACGACGTGACCCTTCTTGGTGTCATAGTCGTGCGGGTCGATCTTCGGCCGGAGCTTCATCTCCTTGATGACCGTGTGCGCCTGGTTCTTGCGCGCCTCACGGGCCTTCATGGCCGACTCGTACTTGAACTTCCCGTAGTCCATGAGCTTGCACACGGGCGGACGGGCGTTCGCCGCGACCTCGACCAGGTCCAGGTCGTACTCCTGCGCAAGCTCCAGTGCCTTGGCCAGCGGGACAATGCCCACCTGCTCGCCACTGGGACCGACAAGTCGCACCTCGGGAACGCGAATCCGGTCGTTGATGCGGGGCTCGGCGCTGATGGATCCTCCTCGGTTAGCACCACACGGCGGTCTGGCGGACAGCCGCGTATGTCTCTTTCGTTAGACCTAACCGCGCCGAAGCATGAAAAATGCCCCGGACGATCACAGGCGGGGCTCCAAAGCACTACCGGAGCACCGCCGCGATGACGCGGGGCGCGCTTTCGGGCGACTCCATCGTCCGTACGGAACGATGGTGGCCGCCTGACCGGGGTGACCCGCCGTCCCGGAGGACGGTCAGGTGGGAGATCGGAGCCTCCACTTGTGGGCCGGACACGTGAGCGTCCAGCCGGTCGTCACACAAGGTTAGCAGCAACCCGGGGGTGGTGCTAACCGGCCTGCTCCGGGCCCTATCGTGTGGGGCATGAGTGACACCCCTCCTGAGTCTTCCGAGTCCCCCGCCGACTTCGACGCCATGACGCGCGACATCGCCGAGGTCCCCGCCGTCGAGGTGATCGTGACGGTCGCCGTCAACCTGATGAGCGCCGCCGCGGTGAAGCTCGGGCTGACCGAGGAGGGCGACAAGTACAAGGACCTGGACGAGGCCCGCAAGCTGGTGACCGCGCTGGCCGGTCTGCTGGACGCGTCCACGACCGAGATCAGCTCCTTCCACGCGGCGCCGCTGCGCGACGGCCTGAAGTCGCTGCAGCTGGCGTTCCGCGAGGCCTCGCTGGTGCCGGACGAGCCGGGCCAGGGGCCGGGCGAGAAGTACACGGGTCCCGTTTACGGCTAGTCGATCACCGTACGTACAAGGGCTCGCCCGGCGGCGTCGCCCCGGCCGGCAGCAGTGCCAGGTCGAGGCCGCGCACCAGGCGGGCCCTCAGTGTTTCGTCGGCGGCCAGGCGCTCGGCGACCGCACGGGCGGCCTCGGCGGGTGCGGCGGACTCGTCCACTACCAGGGCGAGGGTGCCGTCGGCCTGGCCGGGCCCGAGGTGGGCGCGCAGCACGGCGGGCTCGGCGGCGACCGCGGTCCGTACCGCCTCCCGTACGGCGGGGTCGGCGAGCGGATCGTCCGTCGTACGGCCCTCGGCGAGCGCGAGCAGCGCGGAGCCCGTCAGCTCGAAGGGCACGGGTCCGGCCAGGTCCAGTAGTACCGTGTCCGCCTTCTCGTGCGCGGCGGCCTGGAGCGCCTGGTGCAGGGGTACGGCGACGGGGCGGGCCGCCGGGTCCCAGCGGGCCAGGGAGTCGGTGGAGGTGAAGGCCGGCAGGGCGGTGCGGGACCCGGCCTTGAGGGTCGGTACGGCCATGTCGCTGGTCTTCTCGCGGCGCAGCCCGTTCTCGTCCTCCTCGACCTCGCCGAGGACGGCCACCACGGGGACGAGCAGCCGGGCGCCCTTGAGTGCCTCCAGGACGGGGCCCACTGCGGTGCGGTCCTCGGCCCAGGCGGTGAGCGCGGCGGCCAGCCGGGGGTCGGCGGTGCCGTCGTCGTCGGAGAAGCCGGAGTCGGGAATGTTCTTGTTCGCCACGGTCACCGACCCTATCGGGCGGATATCGGGGGGATGCTGCTGGGCTTGTGCGGTTCCGGAAACCGCTGGTTCACACGGTTCACGGATTTCTCAGATTTCCCTGACGCACATCTAACTTCCGTCTAACAGGGCGCACAGTCGCCGCCTCCAGCATCGCGGGATGGAGTCCCCCAGAGCCCGTCGCAGCCGCGCTCGTCCCTCCAGGACGCGCACCCTGCTCCACACCACCCTCGCGGTCGTGGCCGTCGTCGGCGTCACGGCCGCCGGGACCGTGTATGTGAAGGCGCGCGCGCACTCCGGTGCGAGCCCCGTATCGTCGTCGGCGACGGCGTCGGCCTCCACCCCGGCCACGGCGGACGGGGAGGATGCGGTGGAACCTGTGGCGGAGCCGGCGGTGGACTACGACGCGCTGCTGGCCAAGGCCCTGAAGCCGGTGTCCGTCGAGGACGGCGCGAAGGTGTCGGTGGCGGTGCTCGACCTGGACTCGGGCGAGAGCGCCACGTACGGGGACGGCGCGTTCGACACGGCGAGCATCGTCAAGGTCGACATCCTGGCGGCGCTGCTGCTCCAGGCGCAGGACGCGGGCCGCCGCCTCACGGCGAGCGAGAAGTCGTACGCCACCACGATGATCGAGAACAGCGACAACACCGCCGCGTCCGCGCTGTGGCGGATCATCGGCAGGGCGGAGGGTCTCGACGCCGCGAACAAGCGGCTGGGGCTCACGGACACCGAGGGCGGCGACGGCATGCTGTGGGGGCTGACGCAGACCACGGCCGCCGATCAGCTCACTCTGCTGCGGCAGGTGTTCGGGGACGACTCGGAGCTGAGCGAGTCCTCGCGGACGTATCTGCGGGGGCTGATGGGGCGGATCGAGGCCGACCAGCAGTGGGGCGTTTCGGCGGCGGCCGACGGCTCCGCTTGGGCGCTGAAGAACGGCTGGCTGCCGCGCAGCACGACCGGGCTGTGGGACATCAACAGCATCGGGCGGGTGACGGCCGACGGCCGAGGCCTCCTGGTGGCGGTGCTGTCCAAGGGCAACCCGACGCAGGCGAAGGGGATTTCACTGGTCGAGTCGGCGGCGAAGGCGGCGGTCTCGGCGCTGGCAGGGGGCGCCGCGTCCGCTTCCGCTTCGCCCTCCGCGTCCGTCCCGGAGTGACGGGCCGGCGGCTCAGAAGCCGTCGAAGCGTGGGCGGCGGCCGCGCCACAGGACGACCGCCGCGACGAGCAGGACCCCGCCGAGGCTGCCCGCGAGCGGGGCCGCCCAATCGCTGGTGCCGCCACCGGACTTGGACTCGTCCGGTCCTGGGCCGAAGTACTTCTCGCCGTACGACGCCGCCCGCAGGCCCTTGGGCTTGAGGCGCCCGGCGGCCTTGATCGCGGCGGCCGGGTCGATGAGGCCGAAGCCGCGGGAGTCGTCGCGTCCGCCGGCGGGAGGGTTGCGGGCGGTGTCCTCGAGGAGCTGCTTGATCTGGGCGGGGGTCAGCCCGGGGTGGGCGGCCTTGATGAGGGCGACCGCGCCCGAGACGAACGCCGAGGCCGCGCTGGTCCCCCAGCCCTCGTAGTACTTGTGGTCGGGGTCGGCGATGACGATCTTGTCGCCGGGGGCGCTGACGGTGGCGTACCAGCGGCGGGTGGAGAACGAGGCGCGGACGCCGAAGCGGTCGACGGCGGTCGCGGCGATGACGCCCGGGTAGGCGGCGGGGTAGGAGACGTGGTCGCCCTTGTCGCCGCCGTTGCCGGCCGAGGCGACGACGGTCACGTTCTTCTTCAGGGCGTACTGGACGGCCTCGTCCTCGGCGGGTTCCGGGTGCGCGGAGGCGGAGTCGTCGCCGAGGGAGAGATTGATGACGTCGGCGCCGTGGTCGGTGGCCCAGCGGATGCCTTCCGCGAGGGCGTTGCCGCGGGTGGAGCGGGCCTTGCCGCGGGCGGTGTCGCCGTCCTCGAGGATCACCCGCACCGGCAGGATCTTCGCCTCGGGGGCGATGCCCATGACACCGTCGCCGTCGCCGGGGCCGTGTCCGTGCCCCGCGATGATGCCGGCCATGGCGGTGCCGTGCCGGGCCCATGCCCGGTCCCCCTGCCGGGCCCCGAAGCCGATCATGTCCTTGGCGGGCAGGACGTTGCCGACGAGGTCGGGGTGGTCGGCCTCGACGCCGGTGTCGAGGACGGCGACGGTGATGCCCCTGCCCTTGGTGGTCTGCCAGGCCTGCTGGGTGTGCATGGCGTCGAGGGCCCACTGCTGGGCGCGGATGCCGTCGGCGTGCGCGACGGTGGACGGCACCAGGGCGAGGGAGGCGGCGAGCAGGACGCTCAGACCTGCGATGCGGCGCGTCACGAGGGGTTCTCCGTGGGCGAGGTGACGTCTTTGCGCAGGGCCCGTTCGATGCGGTCGGCGAGGCCCTGCGCCTCGTTGCCGAGGCCCGCCTGGGCGGGGGCCGCGGTGGCGCCCGCCTGGGTGGCCTGCTCGGCGGGGACCGGGGTGTCGACGCTGCGGCCGTCGGCCCAGCCGGAGACGGCGTAGACGACGACGGGTGCGTCGGTGAGGACGGAGACGGTCCAGGAGGCGCGCTGCTTGCCGCCGAAACGGGCGGCGGCGGTGTTCTTCGCGGCGTAGGGGCGGGGCATGAGGTCGGCGCGGGTGCCGAGGCCCTGGCTCTGGAAGCGTTTGGCGAGGGAGGTCATGGATGCGGCGTCGCCCTCGGTGAAGAGGAGGCCGACGGTGGTGACGAAGCTCTGGGTGGCGTCGGTGTAGGTGGCGCGGAGCAGCCGCCGGCAGCCGACCGGTGCGAGGGCTTTCTGCAGCAGCGGGTCGAACGCGTTCCTGCATCCGCTGTCCGGTGCGACGGCGATGCGGGTCCAGGTCCGGTCGGCGCCGCCGGGTCCGGCACCCGTGCCCTGCACGGTGCGCGGGAACAGCTGGTCCACGGGCGCGCTGTGCCACAGGCTCCCGGCCGCGGCGAAGGTGCCCTGCCCGCCGTCGTCCCCGGAGCCACCGACCAGCCAACTCCCGGTGACGGCCCCGCCGATGAGACCGAGGCCGAGCACGACACAGGCGGCGACGGCGACGGTGCGCGAACGCAGCCGCCTCCCGAGCGGTCGCGGGCGGACCCGCTCGTCATACCCCTCGGGCTCCCCGAACGACACCACGGGCCGTCCGCCCCCGAGCCCTCCACCGGACGCCCCCGGAGCACTCCAGGAAAGCGCCGGGTCGGGCCCCGCGCCCACACCCTCCACCCGGCTGCTCGGCAAGGGCGGCATGGGCGGGGACTGCGACACGTGACCGGAGCTCGGGCGCGTGGCGGGCATGGGAGGTGTGGCCCCGCCGGGCGTCGAGCCCGGCCGGGCAGGCGGCACCGACGTGGACGAGCCGGGCCGGTGGCTCGGCTGGGCAGGGGCAACGGTCGGGCGGGGTGGCGGCGTGGCCGTGCCCTGGCGGGCCTGCGCCGGCGGCGGGGTGCTGCCGGACGGCTGCGCGGCCGCACCGGACCGGGAGGCCGGACGGGCAGGAGGCATGGGCCCGGCAGTCGAGCCGGGGCGCCGCGTGGGAGCCGGGCCGGCCGTCACCGGAGGCGTGGTCGAACCGTCGGGGCTCCCCGCCGGACGGGCAGGAGGCACGGAAGCGCCGGCCGACTCGGCAGGGCGCCGCGGATCGGCAGACGGTCCGCCCGACCGCGCACCCGAACCCGCCGAACCATCCGGACCCGGCGGAACAGCCGAACCAGAACCCGTGGCCGCGCGCGCAGAGGACATCCGGCCGGCAGGCGAATCGGCACGGCGGCGTGGGTCGGCAGGCGGTGGTCCCGGTCGCGTGGCCGAGTCGGCGGGAGCGTTCGACGTGGTCGGGGCGATCGGGCGGAGGCGCGTGGTGGATTCCTGGGCGGTTTCCGCGGGGGCATTGGTGGTGCCGGGCGCGGGTGTGGGGCGGTGGCTCGGGCGTGGGGGTACGGCGGCGGTGCCCGGTGCGGGCGTGCCGGCGTTGTCGCGGTCCTCCTCGGGGCCGGACGCCGGAGGGGCGTCCGGGAAGCGGGCCGAGGCCGACGGCGGGGGCGCGGTCTGCGGACTAGACCAGGGCTCGCCCCCAGCGACACCGTCCCGGCTGGGCTCGGGCGCGGCTTCGGTGTTCGAGCCCGTGGAGCCGGTGGAGGGGGTGCGGCGGCCGAACGCCTCGAAGCGTTCGGAGCCTCGCCACGGGGACCACGCCCCGCCGGAGGCCGTGGTGGCGTCCTGCGGCCGGCTTTCCGACGGCGACGACCCGACCGTCGGCGGCTGGGGCGGGCGCGGCGGAATGGAGGCGTGCTGCGCTTCCGTGCTCATGCGCCCCCCCGTTTCCTCGCGCCCGGGCCGTCTACCTGTACGCGGGCCGTCGTCCTTGCGCTCAACCGACCGACGCCGGGCCAGTCCGTCCCGGGCACGCATACCCGCACGAACGGACCGGCATCCGGATGCATGTGCAACCGCCGCCGTTCCGCCGTACGTGCGCGTCACTCTACGGGCTGCCCCTGTCGATACGGGAACCAGTCCACGAGCACGAGGCATCTGCCCGGAACGTCCCCCTACCCTGCGGTAATCCTGTCTGGCAGGCTTCGTTCATGACTGCGCGCGCCGCCGACCGGGTCCGTTACGACCGGGCCACCGCCCATCTCGACGCCCCTCTCGCCATCGTGGACCTGGACGCCTTCGACGCCAACGCGGACGATCTCGTCCGCCGTGCGGGCGGCAAGCCGATCCGGGTCGCCAGCAAGTCCGTCCGCTGCCGGGCCCTGCTGGAGCGGGTCCTCGCGAAGGACGGCTTCGCGGGCATCATGTCCTTCACCCTCGCCGAGTCCCTGTGGCTGGCGCGCGGCGGCTTCGACGACGTCCTGCTCGCCTATCCGTCCGCGGACCGCGCCCGCTTCGCCGAGCTGGCCTGTGACCCCAAACTGGCCGCCGCGGTGACCGTCATGATCGACGATCCCGCACAGCTGAGGCTCATCGACGAGGCCCGCGACGGCGGGAGTGAAGTCATCCGCGTCTGCCTGGAGTTGGACACCTCCCTGAAGCTGCTCGGGGGGCGGGTGCGCGTCGGGGCGCGCCGCTCGCCGCTGCACTCGCCCGCCCAGGTCGCCGACATGGCCCGGCTCGTGGCCCGCCGGCCGGGGTTCAAGGTCGTGGGGATCATGGCGTACGAGGGGCACATCGCCGGCGTCGGTGACTCGATCGCCGGGCGGCCGCTGCGGTCGCGTGCCGTACGGCTCATGCAGGCGACGGCCCGCCGGGAGCTCGCCGAGCGGCGCGGCGAGGTGGTGCGTGCGGTGCGGGCCGTCGTACCGGATCTGGAGTTCGTCAACGGCGGCGGCACCGGCAGTGTGCAGCACACCGCCGCCGAGGACGCCGTCACCGAGATCGGCGCCGGCTCGGGGCTGTACGTGCCGCGGCTGTTCGACAACTACACCTCGTTCAGCGGGCGCCCGGCGGCCCTGTTCGCCCAGCCCGTCGTACGGCGCCCAGGGGTCGGGGTCGTCACGGTCCTCGGCGGCGGCTACCCCGCCTCCGGTGCGCCCGGCAGCGACCGGCTGCCCGTCCCGCACCTGCCCGAGGGGCTGCGCTACGACCCCCAGGAGGGGCCCGGCGAGGTGCAGACCCCGCTGCTCGGCTCCCCCGCCGACGACCTGCTGATCGGCGACAAGGTGTGGTTCCGGCACGCCAAGGCCGGTGAGCTGTGCGAGCGCTTCGACGTGCTGCATCTGATCGAGGGGGACGCGGTGACGGCGACCGTCCCGACGTACCGTGGGGAAGGCCACACCTTCCTGTAGCCGGTGCACGGTCCCTCGCGTCGGTCAGTACACGGTGTCCGCCTGGTCCGGGACGACGAAGCCGTCGTCCCGCAGCAGGGCGTCCTTGGCCCCGTCGGAGGCGTTGTGGGCCTTGGTCGAGCACGGGTACGGGTCCGGCCTGCGCGGCAGGGGTTCGATGAACATGGGGTTGATCAGCCAGCGGCCGTCGGCGTTGTCGTAGGCCCGGCACATCAGTTCCGGCTTGTTGCGGTTGAGGACGAGGTGGGCGCCGGTCGCGTCGCCGACGAAGGTGACGTCGGTGTCGGCGTCCCCGGCCGCGAGGACCGGGCGCCGCGGCCACGGCTGCCGCTGCCAGGCGGCGGCGCCCCGGACGCCGTAGATCTCCTGGTTGATCCAGCAGCGTTTGCCGTCGATGTACGGGATCACCGTGCCCCGGGTCGCGGGGACGTTGCCACAGCCCTGGTTGCTGGGTGTGATGCGGCCGCGGTGGTCGAGGAGGGAGCGGATGGCGATGGTGTGGGCGGGGTCGATGCCGATGGCCCGGGACCAGACCTCGGTGATCGGCTCGGAGCCCGCGGAGACGATGTAGACGTCGAATCCGGCCCGTTGGAGGGTGTGGATGAGGTCGCGCTGCTGGTCGTAGTAGCGGACGTAGGCGGGCACGGTGTGGGTCCCGAGGGTGCGGGTGGCGCCGATGGGGGCCGCCAGGGCCTCGGTGCGGGCCTGGCGGGCGTAGGAGGCGAGGTCGGCGGGGGTGCGGCCGGCGAAGAGCTGGGGGATCCAGGCGTACTGCGGGACGGTACGGCGGTGGTTCCAGGTGCCTGCGAAGGCGGGGGCGCCGCTCGCGGTGGTGGCGTTCTCGCGGATGTCGAGGATCTCGTCCGTGCAGCGGGGGTTGGTCGAGGTGCGCAGGGGCTCGGGGGTGCCGGTGCCGCAGGCCTCGGCCAGGGCGCGGTCGGCGGCGTCGGTGAGCCAGGGGCTGGTGTCCTTCCAGCGGGCCGGGCGCAGGAGCCGGTCGTGTCCGAGGGCCCAGGAGAGGGTGGCGTCGGTGACGTCGTTCTTGGTGACGGTGTTGTCCCAGTCGAAGACGGCGACCGGGTGGCCGCCGGCTCCCGAGCAGGTGCCGCGCTCGTCGATCACCTGCTGGAGGCGGGCGCGGTTGTCGCCGTACCAGATGCCGGTCAGGCGGGGGCAGTTCGAGGGCGGGGAGACGGGGGGTGCGGTGGGCGCGGCCGCCAGTGCGGCGGCCGCGGCCAGGGTCCACGCGAGAAGGGGTCGCATACGCGTGGACCGTACCGTTTCGTCCCTACAGGGGCGTGACGTACGCGCCCGCGATTCCGCCGTCCACCAGGAAGTCGGTGGCGTTGACGAAGGAGGAGTCGTCGCTGGCCAGGAAGGCGACGGCGGCGGCGATCTCCTCGGCCTCGGCGAACCGGCCGACGGGGATGTGGACCAGGCGGCGGGCGGCCCGCTCGGGGTCCTTCGCGAACAGTTCCTGGAGGAGCGGGGTGTTGACCGGGCCCGGGCAGAGGGCGTTCACGCGGATGCCCTCCCGGGCGAACTGCACGCCCAGCTCGCGGGACATGGCGAGCACGCCGCCCTTGGAGGCCGTGTACGAGATCTGGGAGGTGGCGGCACCCATCCGCGCCACGAAGGACGCCGTGTTGATGATGGAGCCCTTGCCCTGCTGCCGCATGTAGGGGATGGCGGCCTTGCAGCACAGGTAGACGGAGGTGAGGTTGACCTCCTGGACGCGCTTCCAGGCCTCCAGGCCGGTCTCCAGGATGGAGTCGTCGTCGGGCGGGGAGATGCCCGCGTTGTTGAAGGCGATGTCGACGCTGCCGTAGGTGTCGAAGGCCGTCTTGAAGAGGGCTTCGACCTGCTCGGCGTCGGTGACGTCGACCTTGACGAAGGTCCCGCCGACCTCGTCGGCGGCCGCCTTGCCGCGGGCCTCGTCGACGTCGCCGCAGACGATGTTCGCGCCCTCGGAGGCGAGCCGGCGCGCGGTGGCGAGGCCGATGCCGCTGCCGGCTCCGGTAATGACGGCCGTACGGCCCACCAGACGGCGGCAGATGTTCTGTTCGGTCATGAGCGGTCAGGCCTCCGTGCTGATGAAGACGTTCTTGGTTTCGGTGAAGGCGGCCAGTGCGTCCGGGCCGAGCTCGCGGCCCAGGCCGGACTGCTTGTAGCCGCCGAAGGGGGTCCAGTAGCGGACGCTGGAGTGGGAGTTGACGGAGAGGTTGCCCGCCTTGACCGCCTGGGAGACGCGCAGGGCGCGGCCCAGGTCGCGGGTCCACAGGGAGCCGGCGAGGCCGTACGGGGTGTCGTTGGCGAGGCGGATCGCGTCGGCCTCGTCGGTGAAGGACAGCAGGACGGCTACGGGCCCGAAGATCTCCTCGCGGGCCGCCTCCGAGTCGTGCCGCTCGCCGGTGAGGACGGTGGGCGGGAACCAGAACCCGGGCCCGTCGGGGGCGCTGCCGCGCAGGGCCGGGGCCTCGTCGGGCACGAACGACCGTACGCGGTCCAGCTGTTGACGGCTGATCAGCGGGCCCATCTGGGTCTTCTCGTCGGCCGGGTCGCCCACCACGACCGTGGACAGCGCGTCGGCGAGCAGTTCGCGGACCTCGTCGTACACGGACTCCTGGACCAGGATCCGGGTGCGGGCGCAGCAGTCCTGGCCGGAGTTGTCCAGGAAGGAGAAGGGGTCGACGGCGGTCTTGAGGTCGGCGTCGGCGAAGACGATGTTGGGGCTCTTGCCGCCGAGTTCGAGAGTGACCGGCTTGACCAGCCGGGCGCAGCGCTCCATGATCTCGCGGCCGGTGCGGGTGGAGCCGGTGAACACGATCTTCGCCACGTCGGGGTGGTCGACGAGGGCGCGTCCTGCGATGTGGCCGTAGCCAGGGACGACCTGGAAGAGGTGCTCCGGCAGGCCCGCCTCCAGGGCGAGTTCGGCCAGCCGCAGGGCCGTCAGCGGGGTGGTCTCGGCGGGCTTGAGGACGACCGCGTTGCCCGCGGCGAGCGCCGGGAAGGAGCCCCAGGCGGCGATGGGCATCGGGAAGTTCCAGGGCGCGATGACGCCGACCACGCCGAGCGGCTCCTGGAAGGTGACGTCCCAGCCGCCGGTCACGGGGATCTGCTTGCCGAGGAGGCGTTCGGCACCGCCCGCGGAGTACAGCAGGAGGTCGCGGGCGTTGCCGGCCTCCCAGCGGGCGTTGCCGAGGACATGGCCCGCCTCGCGGACCTCCAGCCGGGCCAGCTCCTCGACGTGCGCGTCGACGACGTCGGCGAAGCGGCGCAGCAGCCGGGCCCGGTCGGCGGGTGCCGCGGCCGCCCAGGTCCGCTGGGCGGCCGCCGCGCGGGCGACGGCGCGGTCCACGTCGGCCGCGTCGGCGGCGGGGACGGTGGCGACGACCTCCTCGGTGGCGGGGTTCAGGACGACGAGTTCGTGCTCGGCAGACAACAGGGGCCTCACATGCGTTCGAAGGAGCGGCGCAGCTCCCAGTCGGTCACCGCGGCGTCGAAGGCCTCGAGCTCGACGCGCGCCATGTTGCGGTAGTGCGCGACGACCTCGTCGCCGAAGGCGGCCTTGGCGATCGGGCTGTTCTCCCACAGCTCGGCGGCCTCGCGCAGGGTGGTCGGGACGTGCTCGTACTCGGCGGTGTACGCGTTCCCCGGACAGGGCTCGGGAAGCTCCAGCTTCTGTTCGATGCCGTACAGCCCGGCCGCGACCAGCCCGGCGACGGCGAGGTGCGGGTTGACGTCACCGCCGGGCAGCCGGTTCTCGAACCGGAGGGACCGCCCATGGCCCACGACCCGCAAGGCGCAGGTGCGGTTGTCGTGGCCCCAGGCGACGGCGGTCGGGGCGAAGGAGCCCGGCTGGAAGCGCTTGTAGGAGTTGATGTTGGGGGCGTAGAGGAGGGAGAAGTCGCGCAGCGCGGCCAGCTGTCCCGCCAGGAAGTACCGCATGACGTCGGACATGCCGTCGGGACCGGCCATGGCGTTGTTCCCGGCCGCGTCCGCCAGCGAGAGGTGGATGTGGCAGGAGTTGCCCTCCCGCTCGTTGTACTTGGCCATGAAGGTGATCGACACGCCTTCCTGGGCGGCGATCTCCTTGGTGCCGGTCTTGTAGATCGCGTGCTGGTCGCAGGTGACGAGGGCGTCGTCGTAGCGGAAGGCGATCTCGTGCTGGCCGGGGTTGCACTCGCCCTTGGCGGACTCGACGGTCAGGCCGGCGCCCGCCATCTCGTTGCGGATACGGCGCAGCAGGGGCTCGATGCGTCCCGTCCCGAGCACCGAGTAGTCGATGTTGTACTGGTTGGCCGGCGTCAGCCCTCGGTAGTTGGCGTCCCAGGCCTGCTCATAGGTGTCCTTGAAGACGATGAACTCCAGCTCGGTGCCGACCTGGGCGGTGAAGCCGTGCTCGGCGAGGCGCTCCAGCTGGCGGCGCAGGATCTGCCGCGGGGCGGCGACCACGGGCGAGCCGTCGTTCCAGGCGAGGTCGGCGATCAGCATGGCGGTACCGGCGTTCCAGGGCACCCGGCGCAGGGTGCGCAGGTCCGGGTGCATGGCGAAGTCGCCGTAGCCGCGCTCCCAGGAGGACATCGCGTATCCGTCGACCGTGTTCATCTCGGTGTCGACGGCGAGGAGGTAGTTGCAGCCCTCGGTGCCGTGGTGGAGGACCTCGTCGAGGAAGAAACGTGCGGCGAACCGCTTGCCCTGGAGCCGACCTTGCATGTCGGGGAAGGCCAGGACGACAGTGTCGATCTCACCGCTCGCGACGAGGGCATGCAGCTCCTCGACGCTGAGCGGGGGTGTGCGGTCTGCCACGGGAGAGCTCCTTCGACTTCTGCTCGCTTTTTCGACCGGGCCGGAAGCCATAAGGTATTGCGGAGAACCATTGCTTGGGAAGGGGGTGCGGCGGGATGTCGCTGGATCCGGACGGCAGCCTGGAGGACCGGCTCACACCGGTACTGCGGCCGGTGCGGGCGGGCAACGGCTTCGAGGAGGCACTGGAGCAGATCCTGCAGGTCGTACGGCTGGGCCTGGTGCCGGGGGGCGAGCGGCTGCCCGCCGAGCGGGAGCTGGCGGAGCGCCTCGGGATCAGCCGGGTGACCCTGCGCGAGGTGCTGAAGGTGCTGCAGGACCAGGGTCTGGTGGAGTCCCGGCGCGGACGCTACGGCGGCACGTTCGTCCTGCCCCGCGCGGACGCGGGCGGCGAGGACGAGCTGCGGCGCCGGGTCGCCGAGGTCGACATCGAGGACGTCCTGCGTTTCCGTGAGGTCCTGGAGGTGGGGGCGGCGGGGCTGTGCGCGACGCACGGCCTGGGAAAGGAGCAGGCGGACCGGCTGCGCGAGGCGCTGGCCCGCACGGGCGACGCACCGCTCGCCGACTACCGGCGGCTGGACACGATGCTGCATCTGACGCTGGCCGAGCTGTGCGGATCGCCGACGCTGACCGCGCAGTACGCGGCGGTCCGGGCGACGGTGAACGACCTGCTCGACTGCATCCCCCTGCTCGTCCGCAACCTGGAGCACTCGCAGCGGCAGCACGTCGCTCTGGTGGAGGCGGTCCTGGACGGGGACGCGGACGGGGCGCGGGAGATGATGCGGGAGCACTGCGCGGGGACGGCGGCGCTGCTCAGGGGCTTCCTGGCATGAGGAGCCGCTTTCTCGGGAGCCTTGCCTTCGAGGGCACCCCTCAGCAAAGGTATGAATACAATCCTTTGCGGGACCGGGAGGACGCATGGCGGACGGGCCGCTGATCGGCATCAGTACGTATCTGGAGGCCGGAGCGCGCTGGGGCGTGTGGGAGCTGGAGGCCGCGCTGCTGCCGGCCGGCTATCCGCGGCTGGTGCAGCGTGCGGGCGGGCTGGCCGTGATGCTGCCGCCGGACGCGCCGGAGCACGCCTCCGCGACCGTCGCACGCCTCGACGGTCTGGTGATCGCGGGCGGCCCGGACGTCGAGCCGGTCCACTACGGTGCGGAGCCCCACCCCCGGACGGGCCCGCCGGCCCGCGCCCGGGACGCCTGGGAACTGGCGCTGATCGACGCGGCCCTGGCCGCCCGGATCCCCCTGCTGGGCATCTGCCGGGGCATGCAGCTCCTGAACGTCGCCCTGGGCGGCACGCTGGTCCAGCACATCGACGGCCACGCCGAGGTCGTCGGCGTCTTCGGCCACCACCCGGTCAAGCCGGTGCCCGGCACGCGGTACGCCGCCGCCGTGCCCGAGGAGACGTCCGTACCGACCTATCACCACCAGGCCGTCGACCACCTCGGCACCGGCCTGATCCCTTCGGCCCACGCGGCGGACGGGACGGTGGAGGCGCTGGAACTGCCGCCCGCCGACGGCTGGGTGCTGGGCGTGCAGTGGCATCCGGAGATGGGCGACGACCTGCGGGTGATGCGGGCGCTGGTCGAGGCGGCTGCTTCGGCTACGAGGCCTTCAGCCGTCTCCTGAGCCAGGCGAGGGCGGCGTCGCCCTGGGCGCGCTGGAAGGAGCGCAGGGTGGGCAGGCCCGGTGGGGCGGGCAGCAGGGAGTGCTCCACGAAGTACCCGGCCAGGGCCGCGAGCGCGGCGGTGACGCCGTCCGGATCCGCGTCCCGGCCCAGCGGATGTGCCGTGAACACCTCCTCCGGGTCCGGACCGCCCTGGGCCCGCACGCACGGCAGCATGACCAGCAGGTCGAACCACGGTGCGGCGCGCACCGCGTGCGGCCAGTCGACGAACACGACGCGGTCGTCGGCGGTGAGCAGCATGTTGTCGGCGCGCAGGTCGGCGTGGGCGAGGGTGTCGCCGCGGGCGGCCCGCGTCCAGTCCGCGGCGATGTCGGCGAGGCGGGACAGTCGGGAGAAGGTCCAGGCGTCGAGGCGGCCGCGGACCTCGTGCTCCGGCTGTGCGCGCAGCCGCTGCCAGCCGGAGAAGTCGTCGGCGAGCGCCTCGGTCGCGGGCGGGGCGTCCACGGGGGACGGGGTGAGGGTGCGGCTGAGTTCTCCCACGGCGTCGAGGACGCGCTGCAACTCCTGCTGCCGCCAGGGGACATGGGGCTGGCGGCCGGGGATCTCCTCCAGGACCAGGGCGACCCAGGTGCCGTCGTCGTAGGTGCCGAGGAGGCGGGGAGCGGGGACGGTGGGCGGGAGGGCCGCGGTGTGGCGGGCCTCCGTGCGGTGCAGGGTGGGGCTGTGCGGGTTGGTGTCCGCGCTCACCGCCTTGACGAAGGCACGGCGGCCGTCGGCGGTGCGGATGCGGGCCGCTGTGCCCGGGGAGAAGCCGCCGGGTTGGGTGACGGCGTGGACGACGGGGGTGCCGCCGAGGACGTCTGCGACGGCATCACGCACGGTGGGTGGGAGTGCCTCCCAGGGGGTGCGGACGCCTGCGGCGGGCGGGGCGGGGGTGGTCATGCGGTTCATGGTGCGGGCCGTCCGTGCCACCGCGCCAAGGGTTTTCGGGCTGATTTTCAGCCCGTCCGGCGTTTGAGGACGAGGCCGTTCAGGCCGAAAGCGGGGGTCTGGGGGCAGCAGCCCCCAGGGTCGGGACGGGAAGGGGCGGCGGGGGCGAGGAAAAGTCGTTACCCGCGGGTGAGCGAAAGGAGATCGCGTGCCGGCCCCACCGGCCGGTGCCCCGTCGGCCACACCGCCCGCAGATCCCTGGCCAGCGCGACGCCGTCGACCGGCACCGACACGAGACGCCGCATAGCGAGCTCCTCCCCCACCGCCAGCTCGCTCAACACCGCCGGCCCCGCCCCACTGACCGCCGCAGCCTTCACCGCAGTCGTCGACGACAGTTCGATCAGCGGCCGCGCCAGCCCACCCAGCGCCGCATCCAGGACCTGCCGGGTCCCCGACCCCGTCTCGCGGAGGATCAGCGGCGTCGCCGCCAGCTCCGAGGCCTCCAGCGGGCGCCTGCGGCGGGCCCACGCATGCCCCGGCGCCGTCACCACGATCAGACGGTCGTGGGCGATCACCGTCGAGTCCAGGCCGGGCGGCACACTCACCCCCTCCACAAAACCCAGGTCCGCCTCACCCGACAGCAACCGCTCCGCCACCGCCGCCGAGTTGCCCGCGAGCAGGGACACCGCCGTGTCGGGCCGCTGGGCGCGCAGCGCCAACAGCCAGCCGGGCAGCAGGTATTCGGCGATGGTCATGCTCGCCGCCACCCGCAGCCGGGAGTCCCGCCGGTCCCGCAGCGCCTGCGCCCCCACGTCGAAGGCCTCCGCCGCCTCGACGATCCGCCGCGCCCAGTCCGTGACCAGCGCTCCGGCGTCCGTGAGGCGGGAACCCCGCGGGGAACGGTCGACGAGAGCCACACCCAACTGCCGTTCCATGGACCGGATCCGGCTGCTCGCCGCCGGCTGTGTGATCCCCACCTCCCGCGCGGCACCGCCCAGGCTGCCGAGCCGTGCCACCGCCAGCAGCAGCTCCAGCGCCCCGAGGTCGGGCACCCGATGCGCCAACGGGACGGCGACGGCCGGCGGCTCCTCCCTGTTACCCATAACTCCAGCTTATGCCCTCATAGAGACATACTCCCTGGTTGCAGGGGACCGGAAGCGAGACCGTGAGGCATGGTCACCGCAGCCCAGCCCCTTCCGCGTGCCACCGCACGCCCTCCGCGCGCCACAGCCGTCCGCCACCTCGGACCCAACTGGTACGCCGCAGTCATGGGCACCGCCATCGTCGCCACCGCAGGGTCGGCACTCCCCCTCGGCATTCCCGCTCTGCGCACCGTCTGGGCGGCCGTGTGGGCTCTCTCCCTAGGCCTCCTGCTCGCTCTCCTCGCCGCCCGCACCCTGCACTGGAGGCACCACCGCGACCAGGCCCGCGCCCACCTCCTCGACCCGGCGACGGCACCGTTCTACGGGTGCCTCGCCATGGCCCTGCTGGCCGTCGGCGGCGGCGCCGTCACCGTAGGCCGGGAGTGGATCGGACCGGACGGCGCGCTGCTCCTCGACGCCGTGCTGTTCACCGCCGGGACGGTGGTGGGGCTCGCGGCCGCCGTCGCCGTCCCGTACCTCATGGCCGTACGGCACAAGGCCGAACCGGCGCAGGCCACGCCCGTGTGGCTGCTGCCCGTCGTCGCGCCCATGGTCTCCGCGGCGCTCGGGCCGCTCCTCGTGCCGCACCTGCCGCCCGGGCAGCCCCGGCAGACACTCCTGTTCGCCTGCTTCGCGATGTTCGGGCTCAGCCTCCTCGCGACCCTGCTGATGCTGCCGGTGATCTTCGGCCGGCTGGTCACCGGTGGTCCGCTGCCCCTCGCCCTGACCCCGACGCTGTTCCTGGTGCTCGGGCCGCTCGGGCAGTCCACCACCGCGGTCGGCAGGTTCGCGGACGTGGCCCCGGGGGTCGTACCGGCGCCGTTCAGCGAGGGATTCGGCATCCTCGCCGTCCTGTACGGCGTGCCGGTCATGGGCTTCGCGCTGCTGTGGCTGGTGTTCGCCACCGCCCATGTGGTGCGGGCGCGGCGGCAGGGCATGGGCTTCGCGATGACGTGGTGGGGCTTCACCTTCCCGGTGGGGACCTGCGTCACCGGCGCCGAGGCGCTCGCCCGGCACACCGGGCTCGTCGTATACGACTGCCTCGCGGTCGCACTGTACGTCCTGCTCGTCGCCGCCTGGGCCACCACCGCCCTGCACACGACCCGCGGCCTGATCAGCGGAGCACTGCTCGCAGCACCCCGCCCAGCACCCGCGGCGCCCCGGCCAACGACGGCCCACACCACGTCAGATGGCACCCACTGACCACAGCGCACCTCAGCCCCAGGAACCGCCCCAACACGGGGCTCGTCGCACACAGCCGGCTCGCGGTCGCACCGTACGTCCTGCTCGTCGCACACAGCCGGCTCACGGCCGCACCGTACGTCCTGCTCGTCGCCACCCGGGCCACCACCGCCCTGCACACAGCCCGCGGCCTGATCAGCGGAGCACTGCTCGCAGCACCCCGCCCAGCACCCGCGGCGCCCCGGCCAACGACGGCCCAC
>NZ_JBEPBA010000004.1:228941-314005 GCF_040298885.1 Streptomyces sp. NPDC001137 | reverse complement strand
GCGGTCGCACCGTACGTCCTGCTCGTCGCACACAGCCGGCTCGCGACCGCACCGTACGTCCTGCTCGTCGCCACCCGGGCCACCGCCCTGCACACGACCCGCGGCCTGATCAGCGGAGCACTGCTCGCAGCACCCCGCCCAGCACCCGCGGCGCCTCGACCAACGACGGCCCGTACCAGGTCAGATGGCGCCCGCTGACCAGGGCGCACCTCAGGCCGGGGAACGCCTCCGGGCCGTCGTCGGCCGTGAAGCGGTACGGCTCGTCCGGGAGGACGACGACGTCCGGGGCGGCCGCCCGCAGGTCGTCGAGCGGGATGCGGGGGTAGCGGTCGGGATGGGTGGCGTAGAGGTGGTCGACGCCGAGGCGGGCGAGTACGTCCCCCGCGAAGGTGTCCCGGCCCAGGACCATCCAGGGACGGCGCCAGATCGGGACCACGGCCGTCGTACGGCGCTCGGGGCGCGGCAGGCGGGACCAGGTGGTCTGCGCCTCGTCGAGCCAGCGGGGGCGGGAGGCCGCCCCGCAGGCCTCCAGCACCCGGGCGAGCTCTGCGAACGCCTGTGGTATGTCACATACCACCGTCACCAGGACCTCGACGCCCGCCCCGCGCAGCGCCGCCAGGTCGGGCTCCCGGTTCTCCTCCGCGTTGGCCACCACCAGGTCGGGGGCGAGCGCGAGGACGCGGTCCAGCTTCGGGTTCTTGGTGCCGCCGATACGGGGGACGTCCAGGCCGGCGGGGTGCGTGCACCAGTCGGTCGCGCCGACCAGGGCGCCGGGGACCGAGATCGCGATCGCCTCCGTCAGCGACGGGACGAGGGAGACGACGCGCACCGGCACTACCGCGACCGGTTCTGGACCGCCTCGACGTGCTCGGCCACGGCGACGACGACCACGCGCGTGTCCGACACTGTCGCCCGCCACCGGTGGCGTACGCCGCCCGTCAGATACAGCGTGTCGCCGCGGCCGAGCCGGTAGGCGCGTCCCTCGGCCTCGATCTCCACCGCGCCGTCGGCGACATACATCAACTGGTCGTTGCGGTACTGGAATTCGCGCCCCGCGTCATGGTCACCGGTGAACTCCGAGGCGTGCATCTGGTGGTGCCCCCGCACCAGGGAGCGCACCCGCGGGTCCGCCGCAGGCTCGGGCTCCGCGCGCACGACGTCCACGCTGCACGCCGGGTCGGCGGCGGCGAGGAGCTCCACGGCGGTGGTGCGCAGGGCGTCGGCGACCTTCTCGAGGGAGGTTCTGCTGGGCCGCGCCCGGTCGTTCTCGACCTGGCTCAGGAACGGAACCGACAGGCCGCTGCGCTCGGCCACCACGGCGAGGGTGAGCTGCAGCGCCCGACGGCGTCGCCGCACGGCCGCGCCCACTCGCAGGGGCTGATCCTTGTGGTCGTCTTTGTGGTCGCCCATCGCTCCGGCTCCCTCCTTCGCTCGTGATCCGTGTGGCGCGGTTCCGTGTGCCGTGCACCGGTGGGGTGCGGCTCTTTGATGAGTTCTCTGCACCTTACGCAGGTTCGGCAAACCGTTTCATGCGCCCGTCACATCCCCGTAAACACTGCGTGCGGTCAATGCGCCAACTCCGACCCGTGGATGAGCTCCGCCGACTCGCCGGGCGCGGATTCCTCCTTCGGGACGAAGCCGCTGACCAGCAGGGGCGCAGGGCGGTCCGGGCCGGTGGCGGGGGCCGTGGGCGGGTGGCGCGGGATCGGCCGTCCGCGGACGGGCGGACAGGGCTCCGGTGGGGCTGCCCGGTGCCGGGATCGCAGGCATGCGGCCGTCGGCTTCCGACATCGGCGGGGCGGCGCCCAGTTGGTGCCTCGTGTCGCGGTCCGGCCGGTCAGGGCCGGTCAGTTCGATGGTGTCGCCATGCATCGAGGCGGCGTCCGGGGCGGCTTCGGCGAGGCCGGGCGGGCTGCGCGGCGCGGTGCATGTGCGGTCGGCACTTCCGGCCCTCAGAGCGAGGAGGCTTGGGCGATGACATGGCGCTCCGTGGTTGGCCGGATCCTTTTCGTACGCCCTTCACGCGCGCGTGGGCGGCCCGTCGCGAAACGGACCGCCCACGCGCGCGTGCTTCCCTACGGAATCCTCATCCGTCCTACTGAGGTGTCATCCGGCCGACCACGTCCGGGTGCTCCTTGAGCCAGGCGGCGACGGCCTCCTCCTCATGGCCCTGGCCCCGCTTGTTGATCTCGGCCTCCAGACTGCCGAGCTCGTCCTCGCTCATCCTGAAGTTCTTGATCCACTTGGTGAGCTGCGGGTACTGCTCGGGGAACTTCTCGTTGGAGATGGTGCGGATCGTGTTGCCCTCGCCGAAGAGCTTCTTGTCGTCCTTCAGCTTGGTCAGGCCGTACCGGCTGTACGCCCAGTGCGGCGACCACAGCACCACCGCGACGGGCTTCTTCTGGGCGTAGGCCCGCTTGAGCTCGGCCAGCATCGCCGGCGTTGAGCCGTCGACGACCTTGTACTCCTTGTCCAGGCCGTAGCCCGGCAGCACCTTCGTCTTGAGCAGGTTCATCTCACCGGTGCCCGGCTCGATCCCGATGATCTTCCCGCCGAAGGTGCTCGCCCTGCCCTTGAGGTCCTCGTAGGACTTCACGCCCTTGACGTACGAGGGCACGGCGACCTCCAGCGAGGTGGGCCGGTACCAGGTGCCGAGGTCCTTGAGTCTGTCCTTGGACTTGTCCCAGTAGTTCTTCTGCGCGTACGGCAGCCAGGCGTCGAAGTTGACGTCGAGGTCTCCGGAGGCGAGACCGGTGTAGACCGGGCCGACGTCCATCTGCTTGAGGTTGAGCTGGTAGCCGCGCCGCTCCAGGACGTTCTTCCAGAGGTAGGTGACGGCGATGTCCTCGTCCCAGGGGAACCAGGCGACGTTCACGGGCCGCTTGGCCTCGGTGGAGGTGTTCTGGACGGGGGCCGCCTTGTCCACGAACCCCGGATTGTCCTTCAGCCAGGCGCGCACGGCGTCCTGCTGCTTGCCCTTGCCCGCCTTGTTGATCTCGGCCTCGAGGCTGGTGAGCTGCTTCTCGCTCATCCTGAAGTTCTTCAGCCACTTGCCGACGACGGGGTTGTCGCCCGCGAAGCCCTTGCGGGCGAGCGTGTGCACGCCGTCGCCCTCGCCCCAGGCGCCCTTGGGGTCCTTCAGCTTCTTCAGCTTGTAGTCGTTGTACGCCCAGTGCGGCGACCAGAGCGTGACGACGATGGGCTGCTTCTGGCTGTACGCCCGCTTGAGCTCGGCCAGCATCGCCGGGGTGGAGCTGTCGACGACCTTGTACTCCTGGTCGAGGCCGTAGTCCTTCAGGACCTTGCTCTTGAGCAGGGCCATCTCGCCGGCGCTGGACTCGATGCCGGTGATCTTCCCGCCGAAGGTGCCCGCCTTGCCCTTGAGGTCGTCCAGGGAGTCGATGCCCTTCATGTACGAGGGGACGCTCAGCTCCAGGGAGGTCTTGCCGTACCAGGCACCGAGGTCGTCCAGCTTGCTGCCGTACTTCTTCCAGTACTGGGCGTGCGTGGTCGGCAGCCAGGCGTCGGTCTGGAAGTCGACGGTGCCCTGGGCGAGGGCGGTGTAGAGCGGGCCGGCGTCGAACTGCTTGGCGTCCACCTGGTAGCCGCGCTGTTCGAGGATCTCCTTCCACAGGTAGGTGGAGGCGACGCCCTCGTCCCAGGGGATGTAGCCGATGCTGATCTTCTTGCCCTGGCCGACGTCCTTGGCGCCTGCCACCGGGGTCGAGCTGTTGTTGCCGCCGAAGACGCCCATGCCGCCCGCCACCAGGGCGAGGATCACGACGCCGATGACCGCGATCTGCGGGCTGGGCCGGTAGGACCAGATCTTCAGGCCCTGGGCGGCGCGGGCCTTGGCGGCGGCGCGGCGGCCCAGCGGGGAGACATGGGTGCCCAGGGCGCCGGTCATCCGGTCGAGGTAGATCGCGAGGATCACGATCGCCACACCGGCCTCGGAGCCGAGGCCCACGTTGAGCTGGCCGATGGCCTCGTTGACGTCGCCGCCGAGGCCGCCGGTGCCGACCATGCCGGCGATCGCGGCCATGGACAGGCCGAGCATGATGACCTGGTTCACGCCGGCCATGACGGTCGGCAGGGCGAGGGGCAGCTGGACGCGCAGGAGGGTGTCGCGGGGCGGGGTGCCGAAGGCCTCGGCGGCCTCGACCAGTTCCTTGTCGACCTGGCGGATGCCCAGTTCCGTCATGCGCACGCCGGGGGCGAGCGCGAAGATCAGGGTGGCGACGATGCCCGCGGAGGCACCGGTGCCGAAGAACAGGATCGCCGGAATGAGGTAGATCATCGCGGGCAGCGTCTGCATGAAGTCGAGGACGGGCCGGACGAGCCCGCTGACCCGGTTGGAGCGCGCGGCCCAGATGCCGACGGGCACCGAGATCACCAGCGCGATGATGGTGGCGACGAGGACGAGCGAGAGGGTGACCATCGCGTCGTCCCACAGTTCGAGGGAGTCGATGAAGGCGAATCCCACGAAGGTCAGGACACCGGCCAGGGTGCCGCGCAGCCAGAACGCGAGCACGGCGAAAATGCCCGCGAGCAGCAGGGGTTCGGGGGCCTGCAGAACGGCGTCGATGCCGTCGTAGGTGCCCGAGAAGACGCTCTTGAAGAAGTCGAAGAGCCAGGACACATGGGCCAGCAGCCAGTCGACGGTGCTGTTGACCCAGTCGCCGAGCGGGATCCTAGGCATGGGCGGCCTCCTCGTTGCCGAGGAAGGCGACCAGGCGCTGGGTCGGGACCACTCCGACGAGTTTGCGCCGGGAGTCGAGGACGGCCACGGGGTGCGTGGTCCGGGCGCTCATCGCGCAGAGTTCGGTGAACGGCGTGTCGGGCGTCGCGGTCTCGCACTCGCTCGTGCAGCCGCAGTCGGCCTCGGCGCCGCTCACGTCCGTGTCCATGACGGCGGAGGCGGTCAGCACGCGGGAGCGGTCGACGTCCTGGATGAAGGAGGCGACGTAGTCGTTCGCGGGCCGCAGCAGGATGTCCTCGGCCGTGCCGGTCTGGACGATGCGGCCGTCGCGCATGACGGCGATGCGGTCGCCCAGGCGCATGGCCTCGTTGAGGTCGTGGGTGATGAAGACGATGGTCTTCTTCAGGCTCCGCTGCAGTTCGAGCAGCTGGTCCTGCATGTCGCGCCGGATCAGCGGGTCCAGGGCGCTGAACGACTCGTCCATCAGCAGCAGATCGGCGTCGGTGGCGAGCGCGCGGGCGAGGCCGACGCGCTGCTGCATGCCGCCGGACAGCTCGTCGGGCCAGGACTTCTCCCAGCCGGCCAGTCCGCACAGGGCCAGCGCCTCGCCGGCGCGCTGCTCGCGCTCGGCGCGGGGCACGCCCTGCACGGCCAGGCCGTAGGCGGCGTTCTCGAGGACGCTGCGGTGCGGGAACAGCGCGAAGTGCTGGAAGACCATGCTGATCTTCCGCGCGCGGACCGCGCGCAGTTCGCGGTCGCCGAGCGCGGTCAGGTCGTCGCCGTCGAAGCGGACATGTCCGGCCGTCGGCTCCAGCAGGCCGTTGAGCATGCGCAGCAGCGTGGACTTGCCGGAGCCGGACAGGCCCATGACGACGAAGATCTGGCCCGGTTCCACGGTGAAGGAGGCGTCGATCACGGCGGCTGTGGTGCCGTCGGCGCGCAGCTCCTCCCGGTCGGCTCCTTGTCGGAGCCGCTCGACTGCGTCCTCGGGTCGTCTGCCGAACACCTTGTAGAGCTGTTCGGCCTCTAGCCTGGCTGACACGTCTGCCTCTCATCATGGGGTCGGGGGGACGAAGGCCGCGCCTGCCCCCGGCCGACCAGGACAAACGCGGAAGTGGTTGAGTTCACAACCAGTGCGTAGGATCGCCGCCGTTGCTTCACATCGATGGGGGGACGACTGTGGAACGACCGGACGACACACGCGCGTCGGTGCTGCGCTTCGCGACGGAGCTGGTGGCCTGGATCGCCACGCCCTGGGCCCTGTGGCCGCACTCCTGGCCGCTCGCCCTCCTCGCGGTGCTGGTGCTGATCGGTCTGCCGACCGTCTTCTCCACTCCCGGGGACAAGGAGAAGGTCGTCGTCGCCGTGCCGGGCCGGGTCACCGTCCTGCTCGTACTGCTCCAACTCGTAGCGGCCGTGATCTCCGCATGGTGGTTGTTCCCCGCCTGGGCGGCCGTCCTCGTCTCCCTGTTGGCCGCCGCCACCCTGGTGACCGAAGGTCCACGCCGGCGGTGGCTGCTCGCCGGCGGGTGACTGTCAGTGCCGTACGGCATGATGCGAGGCGTGACCGGACGACTGATGCTCCTCGACACCGCCTCGCTCTATTTCCGCGCCTACTTCGGCGTGCCGGAGTCCGTGAAGGCCCCGGACGGCACACCGGTGAACGCCGTGCGCGGGCTCCTCGAATTCATCGACCGCCTGGTCAAGGACCACCGACCCGACCAGCTGGTGGCGTGCATGGACGCCGACTGGCGCCCGCAGTGGCGGGTCGACCTGATTCCTTCCTACAAGGCGCACCGCGTCGCCGAGGAGCACGAGGTGGGCCCGGACGAGGAGGAGGTGCCGGACACGCTCTCCCCCCAGGTACCGGTCATCGAGGCGGTCCTCGACGCGCTCGGCATCGCGCGCGTGGGTGTCGAGCCGTACGAGGCGGACGATGTGATCGGCACGTTCACCGCGCGGGCGAAGGGCCCGGTCGACATCGTCACCGGCGACCGCGACCTGTACCAGCTGGTGGACGACGCGCGTGGGGTGCGCGTGCTCTACCCGCTCAAGGGCGTCGGCACGCTCCAGCTCACCGACGAGGCGTGGCTGCGCGAGAAGTATGGGGTGGACGGCCCGGGGTACGCGGATCTGGCGCTGCTGCGCGGCGACCCGAGCGACGGCCTGCCGGGTGTGCCGGGCATCGGCGAGAAGACGGCCGCGAAGCTGCTCGCCGAGTTCGGGGACCTGGCCGGGATCATGGCCGCGGTCGAGGACCCGAAGGCGAAGCTCACACCGTCGCAGCGCAAGCGGCTGGACGAGGCGCGGCCGTATGTCGCCGTGGCCCCGAAGGTCGTCAAGGTCGCCGACGACGTGCCGCTGCCTGACGTGGACACGGCCCTGCCGCACACCCCGCGCGACGCGGCGGCGCTGGACGAGCTGGCGGTCCGCTGGGGACTGGGCGGCTCGCTGCAGCGTCTGCTGGCGACGCTGGGGACCTGACGATTTCGGCGACGCGCACGCATCAAGTGTTCAACCGCGCACTCATCAAGTGTTCATGGGAGAGGTGTTAATCGAGGGAAGGTGCTAACTTAGGTAAACCTAAGCAACCCTGGGAACAGGAGGACGCCATGGCAGAACCCCCGGCACGGAAGCCGCGGAAGGCCCAGTCCGCGCAGGTCGTCCGCACGGAACGGCTGACTCCGCACATGCAGCGCGTAGTCCTCGGTGGGGAGGGTTTGGCCGCGTTCGCGGCGGACACCTGCACCGACCACTATGTGAAGCTGCTGTTCCCGCCGACCGAGGGCGTTGCCTATCCCGAGCCCTTCGACCTGGAGCGCATCCGCGAGGAACTCCCGCGCGAGCAGTGGCCGGTGACCCGGACATACACCGTGCGGGCCTGGGACCCGGTCCACCGCGAGCTGACGCTGGACTTCGTGATCCACGGCGACGAGGGCCTGGCCGGCCCGTGGGCGGCGCGCGTCCAGCCGGGCGAGACGGTGCGCTTCATGGGCCCGGGCGGCGCCTACGCCCCGGACATCAGTGCCGACTGGCATCTGCTCGTCGGCGACGAGAGCGCCCTGCCGGCGATCGCCCGCTCCCTGGAGTCGCTGCCCGACGGCGTCACGGCGCACGCCTTCGTGGAGGTCTCGGGTCCCGAGGAGGAGCAGAAGATCGACTCCGACGTGGAGGTCGTCTGGCTGCACCGCGGAGACCGGCCCGTCGGAGAGGCGCTGGTCGAGGCCGTACGGTCGCTGCGATTCCCGGAGGGCCGGGTGCATGCGTTCGTGCACGGCGAGGCGCACTTCGTGAAGGAGCTGCGCCAGCTGCTGCGCTGCGACCTGGCGATCCCGCGCGAGGACCTGTCGATCTCCGGCTACTGGCGGCTCGGCCACAACGAGGACGGCTGGCAGGCCTCCAAGCGGGAGTGGAACGCGCGCATCGAGGCGGAGCAGGAGAGGGCGGCGTCCGCCGCATGAGACGTCCGAAGGGGCGGCACCTCGTCGAGGTGCCGCCCCTTCGCTGTTTCCGTCGCGCCAGAAGGTGCGCTCACACCGACCGCTGGTACGAGCGGAACGTGCGGATCGACAGCCACACCGCCGCCACCGCGAGCGCCAGCAGCGCCCCGCCGCGGCTGAGCACGTCACCCCAGTCGGGATGCTCGGACAGGGCCGAACGGCCCGCGACCATCGCCCAGTTGAGCGGGTTGAAGTCGGCGATGTGCCGCATCCAGGACGGCATCTGGGACGGCGCCATGAAGGCACTCGACAGGAACGTCAGCGGCAGCAGCAGGAAGGTGTTGATGCCGATGATCGACTCCCGCTCCTGCACCAGCATGCCCAGCGCGTTGGACAGCGCCCCGAAGACGGTCCCGAGCAGCACGGAGGCGAGGACCAGGATCGCGATGCCGCCGACGCCGCCCGGGTATTCGGCTCCGCCCGCCAGCGCCAGCAGCACGATGACGACCGACTGGAACGCGGTGATCAGGCCGTTGTTGACGACGTTGCCGTTCATCAGCGCGGCCCGGCTGACCGGAGTGGTCAGGAAGCGGTTGAGGGTGCCCCGCTGGATCTCCTCCAGCGTGCCCATCCCGGCCCACATGTTGGAGCTGAGCGCGCTCATCACGACGACGCCCGGGACGAGGTAGTCGAGGTACGTCGTCGTCCCGAAGCCGCCCAGCTCGACCACCTTCTTGAAGAGGTTGCCGAACAGGAAGAGCCAGATCACCGGCTGGATCAGGGTGATGACCGCGTACGCCGGCTGCCGGGTGAACACCATGAGCTGACGCTGCGTCATGTACCAGGTCTGGGAGACGGCCGTGCTCATCGCGCACCTCCGGCGAGGACGAGGTTCCCGGTGGCTTCGGCGTCGGCCTCGGAGTAACGGCGGCCGGCGTAGCGGAGGTAGACGTCGTCGAGGGAGGGCCGGGCGACGGTCGCGGCGGCGACCCCGACCCCGGCCCGCTCCAGCGCCCCGAGCAGTGCGGGTACGGCGGCCGCCCCGTCGTCGGCGCGGACACTGACCCGGCGCCCCTCGACCAGCACCTCGTGCGTCCCGGGCAGACCGCCGAGGGCGCCTTCGAGGAGCGTACGGCCGGCCTCGCCGACCGGTTCCCCGAGCTCCAGGTGCACGGCGTCGCCGCGGAGTTCGCCCTTGAGGGCGTCCGGGGTGCCTTCGACGACGACCCGGCCGCGGTCGACGATGGCGATGCGCTCGGCGAGCCGGTCGGCCTCCTCCAGGTAGTGCGTGGTGAGCAGGATCGTCAGCCCCTCTTCCCCCGCCAGCCGGTCGATCTCGTCCCACATCGCCGTGCGGGCCTCGGGATCGAGGCCGGTGGTGGGTTCGTCGAGGAAGAGCACCTCGGGCCGGTGCACCAGACCGAGGGCCACGTCCAGTCGGCGGCGCATACCGCCGGAGTAGCCCTTGACCGGACGCTTCGCGGCATCCGCGAGACTGAAGCGGTCGAGCAGCTCGTCCACCCGACTGCTGAGGGTGGCACCCCTCAACCCGTAGAGCCTGCCCTGGAGTTGGAGGTTCTCGCGGCCGGTGGCGACCGGATCGGCGCCGGAGCTCTGGGCGACCACACCGATCGCGCGGCGCACCCGGTCCGGGTGGCGCAGCACGTCGTGCCCGGCGACACAGGCGGTGCCCGAGTCGGGCTTCGCGAGGGTGGTGAGAATCTTGACGGTGGTGGACTTGCCGGCGCCGTTGGGCCCGAGGAGCCCGAAGACGGTGCCCGGTTCGACGGTGACGTCCATGCCGCACAGGGCGGTGACCTCACCGGGGTAGGTCTTGATCAGCTGGCGCGCCTGCACGGCGGGCGCACGGGTAGCACTCACGACTGCTCTCCTGAATGAGCGGATGACGAACGAGCGGATGACAACCGATCCGTCCGCATGAAGAGCGCCGGGCTATCCTGGGTGTGCCGCACCTCGATCGCCCGGAGCCGCTTCACGGCGGGTTCGGTTCGGGGTTCGAGACCCCGGCCCAGCTGCTGCAACAGCCCGGCCGGGGTCTGTTTCGTCAGGTGAACTCCGGTGGCAGCTCCCCCGTTTCATGGAAGTGGCGCCACCCGTCGACGCCCGGCAGCGAGCCCTTCTCGATCTCCTCCAGGAAACCGCGGACCCATTCCGCCTGCGCCTCGACCATGTGCAACTGGTACTCGACCTCGACGAGGAAGAGCCGCGGGAGCGTCTCGCCGAGCTTCTGCAGCGCCGCGCGCCCGCTCGCCACGTCCACCTCGAGGTTCTGCAGCCGCTCCTGGAGCAGCCGCACCACGTCGTCGGGGGGCAGCGCCCCGATCAGTGACAGCGCGGTCTCGAAGATCGGGAACTCCTTGGCCGGCACGGCCAGCAGATCGGACAGCCAGTCGGCCATCTCCTCCCGCCCCGCCTCGGTGAGCCCGTAGACCGTGCGCTCCGGCCGGTTGCCCTGCCGCTCGACGTCCGCGACCTCGACGAAGCCGTACTTCTGGAGGTTCTGCACGACCGTGTAGAGCGAGCCGTACTTGATCTTCGTACTGACGTCCTTGCCCTGTCGGCGCAGGGTCTGGGCGATCTCGTACGGATGCATCGGCTTCTGCCAGAGGGTGACCAGCACGGCGAGCGCCAGCGGATTGCTGAGCTTGCGGCGCTTCATCGCCATGACCGATCACCTCGCTTACGAATATCCGTGAGCGAACATATCGCGATCCCCGCCCGAGCGTCAATACACACGATGTATCGCGTTTAGCCACGCATAGCAAGGGAGTGAGGACTTGGGCCCGTCGCGGACATGGCGGCGTGACGCGCACGAAACAGGCCGTCCCTAATTTCTGTCGCCTGACAGGAACCCGCGCCACTCCCCGCTCCCCCGCGCCGAAGGCAGGTGCCGCCGTGACGACAACCACCCCCTCCGACGTACGCCCCGATCCACCGCACTCACCCGACGACGGCTCGCTCGCGGAGTTCGGCTACCGCCAGGAACTGCATCGCAGCCTGGGCCGGTACGCCTCCTTCGCGGCCGGGTTCTCCTTCATCTCCGTCCTGACGACCGTCTTCCAGTTCTTCGCCTTCGGGTACGCGTTCGGCGGCCCCGTCTTCTTCTGGGCCTGGCCGGTGGTGCTGGTCGGGCAGCTGCTGGTGGCCGCGTGCTTCGCGGAGCTGGCCGCCCGGTATCCGATCTCGGGCGCCATCTACCAGTGGTCCTCCCGGCTTTCGAACGTCACCTTCGGCTGGTTCGCCGGCTGGATCATGGTGATCGGACAGATCGTGGTGGTCGCGGCGGCGGCGCTGGCCCTGCAGATGGTGCTGCCGGCGATCTGGTCGGGCTTCCAGCTGGTGGGCACCGACTCGGCGGTGACGTCTCAGGACGGCGCGGCGAACGCGGCGGTCCTCGGAGTGATCCTGCTGGTGCTGACCACGCTCGTGAACATCGTGGACAACCGGGTGATGTCCCTGGTCAACCGGGTCGGCGTGACCGCCGAGATCATCGGTGCGGCGCTCATCGTCGTGCTGCTGCTCACCCATTCGAAGCGCTCCCCCGGCATCACCTTCCACACCACGGGAGCCGCAAGTTCCGGCCTCTTCGGGGCACTTGCCGTGGGTTCCTTCACGGCGGCGTACGTGATGATCGGCTTCGACAGCGCGGGCGAGATGAGCGAGGAGACACACCACCCTCGGCGCACGGCGCCCCGCACGATCCTCACGGCACTGGGCGCCGCGGGCTTGCTCGGCGGCCTGGTCATCCTCGGTGGCCTGCTCGCCGCGCCCAGCCTGACCGACGGCCGGCTGGGCGTCGACGGTCTGAGCTACGTCCTCACCAGCAGCCTCGGCGACGGCGTCGGCAAGGTGCTGCTGGCCGACGTGGTGGTGGCGATCGCGGTGGCCACCCTCGCCATCCAGACCGCGGCCTGCCGGATGCTGTTCTCCATGGCCCGCGACGGCCAGCTCCCCTTCTCCCGCCGCCTCGCCCGCGTCAACCCGGGCACGGGCATGCCGGGTGCCCCCGCTCTCGTCGTCGGCATCCTCGCCGCGGCGCTCCTGCTGCTCAACTTCGTCTCCCCGGACGCCTTCCTGGCCATCGGCACCACCTGCATCGTGATGCTGTACCTCGCGTACGCGATGGTCACGGGCCCGCTCCTGATCCGCCGCCTGCGCGGCGAGTTCACCTCCGAGGGCACCGACGAGACGGGCGGCCGCCTCTTCTCCCTGGGCCGCTGGGGCATCCCGGTCAACGCCCTCGCCCTCCTCTACGGCCTCCTCATGACGGTCAACCTGGCCTGGCCGAGGGCGGCGGTGTACGACCCGGCGGGCGGGCACTGGTACTTCCAGTGGTTCACGGTGCTGTTTTTGCTGGTCACAGTAGGGGTCGGAGCCCTGTACCAGTGGGGGCGCACTCGGCGCGCGCACACCGCCCGGGAAACCGCTCCGGCCCTCCCGGATCCGACTCGATAGCCGGACGCTTCGTGCACAGATGCAACAAGTGTCGCGCATTTCCCACCAGTTCACTCGCACAGCCACGAACGAATGGGACCCAACACTTTCGGATCGATGCCACACATGACAACATTTCAACCAAGTGCGCCCCTCGTGTGCCGTCGTACGCTCCTCCTACGCTCCTTCACGGGGAACGACGTCGCGCGCACGCTGGGGATTAAAGCCAGAAGTGGGATGTTCTTGCGGAGGCTCGTGGTCATGGCAACAAGTTGCGTCGAAGTCGCGGCAGTAACCCCGGACATGCTCGCTTGGAAGGGCTCCGCGCAGGAGGCTCTGGCGCATATGTCAGAAGCACGCGGCATTCAGCAACTGCTGCACCGTTCGCATGAGCTCTGGTGCGGACCGAATTGCGATCGCGATACGACCTGCACATTCCTGCATTACCCGCGAAAACCCGTGGAGGCCGTCCGTCCCTCGACCACGAGGTCCCGTTACAACAAGCAGACCGCCCACCTGTACACGGTGATGGGCGGGGACGGTTACGTGGGCCCGATCGCGCAGCGCCACCGGATCAACGTGTGGCCGTTGCTGGAAGAGGTCGTGGAGCGGTGGGATTCGGTGGAGGGGCAGCGCGGCGGGCCCCCGCAGCACTATGCCGACTGGACGAAGAAGCGCGATGCCACCGCCGCCGACACAGTGTCACGCGCGTGCCGGGACACCATCCAGTGGATGGCCTGCTGGGTCGGCGAGCGATACGACGCAGATCCACTGGGTCTGCACTACATCGCCTTCGCCACCATCCTCGACGACATCTGCGTACCTCCACTCGATCTGGTCAGCGGCCGTTTCCGCATGTACGGCCGCTCCGTGGGTGATCTCGTGGAGGCGATGGACACGGACGGCTGGGGGCGCGACGCAGTCCATGCGCTGCTGTCTCTGGTCAGGCAGTCCATCGCGCAGTACGCGGAGAAGATGGACTTCCACCCGGGGGACGAACACGTCGGACTCCACGAGGAGTTGCAGAACTCGCCGAGCATGTGGGACGGTGTCATATTCCGGGGGAACACCGGAAATGCATATGGCACTGCGATCATGGTCGCCCGGAACAGCGAAACCGGCCCGGTCTCCTTCCCCTGGCTCATGGACAGTGCCGTGTGCGACTGCCTCTCGATGGACCTGTGCAAGTCGACGCTCGGCATCTACTCGATGGACAATCACCAGCCGACCCCGAACGGCCACCGGTCGGAGAAAAAGAAGGCCAGCTACCGGTCGATCTATCTCGATCTCATCGACGATCTGGTCTTCACCGGTGCGCCCGAGCCGTTAGTACACTTCGGCCGCAGCGGTTTTCTCTTCGTGCAGATACAGGACCGGTACCAGGAACGTCGGCATGGCGGGCGATTCCCGCTGGCTCCGCCGATGGCCCGCGAACTCAAGCGCCTCTTCGGTGAAATGCCGACGGATGAATGGCTCGAGAAAATGTTCCACAGCGGCGAAGAGGATTCAGCGCGCCGATTTATGTGGTCGCACCGTCGCGCCGGATGACAAGTTCTGTCACAAACGCATATGCGGACAGCTCTCGTGCACACGTGTGCAGGTCAGTCGCCCTGCACACGTGCGTGCAGGTGCATGTCGTGCCAGCCGTCGGAGTGCAGGAAGGCGCTGCGCTTGACCCCTTCCAGGGCGAAGCCGGTCTTGGCTGCGACCCGGCAGGAGGCCAAGTTGGCGGCGGCGTGCAGGAGTTCGAGGCGGTGAAAGCCGATCTCCTCGCACGATCTCGCGCAACGCCACCCGCCCCAGCAACCGGTCGCTGTCCGCGTCGGTCACGGCCCACTGGGCGATGCGCTCGCCTTCCCACTCCTTCAGCCATCCCTCGATCCAGCCCGCGGCCTCCGCCTCCGAGTCGCTGGTCCGCAGATGCCACTGGTGCATGAGCGGATCCTGGAAGGTCTCGTGCACGGCGGGCGCGTCCTCGGGCCGCCAGGGGCGCAGCACCAGCCCGTCGCCGGTGGAGAGCACAGGCTGCGGGGATCGGGCGAGGCTTCCGGAGGGCAGCACGGGTCCGGTGGTGTAGGGCATGATCCGCATCCTGCCCGTGGGGCGCGGCCGGTCCAGCCGGTTTTTCGGCGCCGTACGCTTGATCGTGATGAGACGCAAGCCACGGATCCCGCCCGCCCCGCTGCCGCAACGGCGGGGGGTGGATCCGGTGCGGGTGCGGCTGCCCGCCGGGGGGCCGTGGGCCACCGTGCGCGAGCATCTGGTCGAGCGGCTGAGCGGGGCGGGCGCAGGGGCCGTCGACGGGATGTTCGACGCGGGGCAGATCGTCGGAGCCGACGGGCGGGCCGTCGCGCCCGACGCGGCGTACGAACCCGGCATGTTCGTGTGGTTCCACCGCGAGCTGCCCGAGGAGGTACCGGTGCCGTACCCGCTTCGGGTCGTGCACCGGGACGAGCACATCGTCGTCGCGGACAAGCCGCACTTCCTGGCCACCACCCCGCGCGGCAGCCACGTCACCGAGACCGTGCTCGCGCGGCTGCGCCGGGAACTGGGCCTGCCCACGCTGGGGGCCGCGCACCGGCTGGACCGGCTCACCGCCGGGCTCGTGCTGTTCACGGTGCGGCCCGAGGAACGCGGCGCGTACCAGTCGCTGTTCCGCGACCGGCGGATAGCGAAGGAGTACGAGGCGGTGGCGCCGTACGATCCAGGTCTCGCCCTTCCCCGGACGGTGCGCAGCCGCATCGTGAAGGAGCGTGGGGTGCTCGCCGCCCACGAGGTGGAGGGCGAGCCGAACGCCGTCAGCCGGGTGGAGCTGGTCGAGCACCGTGCCGACGGCCTGGGGCGGTACCGGCTGATTCCCAGCACCGGGCAGACCCATCAGCTCCGTGTCCATATGAACGCGCTCGGGGTGCCCATCCTCGGCGATCCGCTCTACCCGGTGGTGACCGACCCCGTGCCGGCTGGTGACTTCCGGCGACCGCTCCAACTGCTGGCTCGGACGCTGGAGTTCACCGATCCGGTCACGGGGGTGGAGCACCGGTTCCGGAGTGCGCGGACCCTGGAGGCCTGGAGCTCCTACGGCGGCTGGGCCGGTCAGTAGCCGCGCCACCAGGTCAGGAAGCGGCGCCAGGCACCCTTCGGGCGAGCCGGCTGCTCAGGTGCCGGCGCGGCCTGCTGGGGCGGTGCCGCCGGCTGCAGCTCCGGGGTGGGGGCGGCCGGCTCGGGCTGCTTGCTGCCGACCTGCCAGTCGGTGCGCTGCGCCGGGACGGGGGCGTGGCCGGGCTTCGCCTTCACGTTCTGCTGGGGCTTCGGCTCGAAGCGGACCGGCAGTTCCACCAGGTGGCGGTTCGAGATGCCGGTCACCCACCGCAACTCGCCCTCGTCACAGTCAAGTTGGACGTCGGGAAGACGGTTCAGCAGCGCGTCGACGCCGACGTCGGCGATGGCGCGGCCGATGTCCTGGCCCGGGCACTCGTGCGGGCCACCGCTGAAGGCGAGGTGGGAACGGTTGCCCATCATGTTGGCCGACAGGTCCGGACGGACGCGCGGGTCCACGTTGCCTGGCGCGATGCCCAGGAGGAGGCCGTCGCCCTTGCGGATGCGCTTGCCGCCCAGCTCGGTGTCCTGCTTGGCGAAGTAGGCGAAGACGGTGCTGAACGGCGGCTCGTCCCACAGGGACTGCTCGACCGCCTGGGGCACGGTCATCTGGCCTCCGTTGAGCTGGGCGCGGAACCCCGGGTGGGTGAGCACCATTCGCAGCACGTTGGCGATGAGATTGGTGGTGGCCTCGTACGCCGCCATCAGGACGACACGCAGGTGCTGGCCGACCTCCTCGTCGTTGAGCCGCGCCTCGTTGTTGATCAGGTGGCTGGTGAAGTCGTCCTCGGGTTCGGCCCGGCGGCGGGCGGTGAGCCGCATCAGGACGTCCATGACATACGCGTTGCTGGCGATGGAGGTCTCGGTGCCCTTGAGCATGTCGCGAGCGGCGTGCACCATCCGATCGTTGTACTCGTCGGCCATCCCGAGGACCTCGCACATCACCGCCATCGGCAGGTATTCGGCGAACTGGCCGACCAGGTCAGCCCTGCCCTTCTCGCAGAACTTGTTCACGAGGTGCTGGGTCGCGTGGTTGATGTGGCGGCGAACGCCCCGTTGATCGATGGTCGACATGGCGGCGGTGACTGCCCCGCGCAGCCGCACGTGCTCGTCGCCTTCGGCGTGGGCGCAGATCGGCTGCCAGGCGAAGTGCGGCATGAGCGGGTGGTCGGGCTTGACCGTCCCGTCCTGCATCGGCTTCCACAACCTGTTGTTCTTGCAGAACTGCGCGGGCGTGCTCACCATGTGCAGGTTCTCGCTGTGACCGAGCACCACCCAGATCGGCACGTCCTCGTGCAGCAGCGCGGGAGCCACGGGACCGTGCTCTTCGCGGAGCTTCTCGTACACGGCTCCCAGGTTCTCCGCCCCGGGGCCGTACAGCCGGCGCAGCCCGCCGGGACCGATGCCTTTCCCGTGCGCGGGGCAGCCCGGAGGCGGGCCGGCCAGGGACTCGTCCGTACCGGTCGGGGAGAGGGGTTCAGGCGTCACGATCGTCGCTCCGAAGCTGAGTGGATCCGGTGTACAGGAGGTGATGGGGCCCCGGTTCGAGCGAAGCCGGGAACACGGGATGGCCCGGAATGTGGGCTGGCCGGGTATACGGGAGAAGCAGTGCGCGGGGCTCATGTGCCGGCCCTGGCCCGCGCCAGCGCGTGCAGGAAGCGCAGCAGTGTCATCAGGACGTCCCGGCTGGAGGCCCGGCGGCGTGCGTCGCAGTCGATGATCGGGATCTCCTCGGACAGGTCGAGTGCGGTGCGCAGTTCGGCGATGGGGTAACGGGGCGCGTCGGGGAAGGAGTTGACGGCCACCACGAAGGGCACGCCGCGCTCCTCCAGGCGCCCTATGACGTCGAAGCTGACCTCGAGCCGACGGGTGTCGATCAGTACGACCGCGCCCAGCGCGCCCTCGAACAGCCCGTTCCACAGGAACCAGAAGCGTTCCTGGCCGGGGGTGCCGAAGAGGTAGAGCACCAGCTGGTCGGTGATGCTGATGCGGCCGAAGTCCATGGCCACGGTGGTGGCCGTCTTGGACTCGGAGCCGTAGTTGTCGTCGACCCCGACGCCGGCCTGCGTCATGGTCTCCTCGGTGGTCAGCGGTCTGATCTCGCTGACCGAGCCGACCATCGTCGTCTTGCCGACTCCGAAGCCGCCCACGATCACGATCTTCACCGCGGCCTGGGCCGTGTGCGGCAGATGATCCTCTGTTCGTGGTCCGGGGATGGTGTCAGAGCCTTTGAAGTCCATGCATCACCGCTTCGAGAAGGGAACGGTCGGGGAGCGCCTGCCGGACGATCGGGGCGCGCGCCTGCACCAGTTCTGCCGTCAGCATCTCGGTCAGCAGCACGGTCACCACGCTGAACGGCAGACTCAGATAGGCCGAGAGCTCGGCCACCGAGAGGGGGGCCGTGCACAGCCGGAGCATCGCCGTCTGCTCCGGGGTGGCGGAAGGCGGCGGGTCGGCGCGCGCCACGATTAACGTGACCAGGTCGATGTCGGCGCGTTCCCCGTCCGGTCCGGCGACGACGTAGAGCCGCTCCGGGGCCTTCGGGTCACCCTCATGGCCTTCCTTGGAGGGTGTCGGGGGAGGTTCTGCGGTTTCCTGACTGGGGTGTCGCCGCCGGCGTTGCGGAGGAGTCATACGGTCTGCCCATTGCGCCGGGGCGGACTGGTGAGGTGGGCCCCGATGCGTACGACGAGATCGCGCATGCGGTTGCTCATCAGTCCGGGTTCGGCGACCACGTCGGAGAGCACCGCGAGGTAGGCGTTGGCTCCCGCCGCCATCAGATAGAAGTAGCCGCCGTTGATCTCGATGATGACCAGCTTCATGCGGCCGTCGCTGCCCGGGATCTCGTGGGCGACGGCACCGGCCAGGCTCTGCAGTCCCGCGCAGGCCGCGGCGACGCGGTCGGCGGCGTCCGGATCGCCCCCGTAGCGAGCGATGCGCAGGCCGTCGGCGGACAGCACCACGATCATCTCGATGCCCGGTACTCCGTCGGCGAGATCCTTGAGCATCCAGTCGAAGTTGGCTCGCTGCTGGATCACTTGTGGTCCCTCTCGTCGTCGGCCTCGAGGGCCGGCTCGTTGGTCGGCTGGGTGAATGCGGTCGGGTCCGGGGCGCCCTTGAGGCCCTCCCAGAACGCCTCGACCCACAGCCCGGGTTCGGTTTCCTTGGTCTCCGGCTCGGGCTCGGGCACGGGCGTCGCCCAGGCGGGCCTGCTCGCCCGGGCCTCCCGCTCGGCCTCCTCGGCGGCGGCCTGTTCGGCGAGCCGCTGGCTGAGCGGGATCTTGACCCGGCTGCGGCGCTGCGGCAGGCCGCCCGCGGTCCACTCGGTGACCTCGGGGATCTCGTCCTCCATGGACACGCCGGCCGGGATGCGCGGGCTGGTGGGACGCCGCCGCTTCGGTGCGCGCTTGGGACCTTCGAGCGCACCGAGTTCCAGCTTGGGAGACGCTGTGGCGCCGATGCCGTGGGCGAGGCCGGGCGCCTCGTCGGTGGTCACCATCACACGCGGGATGACGAGGACGGCGCGGACACCGCCGTACGCGGAGGCACGCAGCGAGATCTGCATGTCGAACGCCTTGCACAGACGGCCCACGACGGCCAGGCCCAGTCGCGGGGCGTCGCCGAGTTCCTGGAGGTCGACGCCGGCCTGGGCGCGCTCCAGCATGGTCTCGGCCTTGGCGCGGGCCTCCTCGCTGAGGCTGACGCCGGCGTCCTCGATCTCGATGGCGATACCGGTCTGCACCTCGCTCGCGATGACGTGCACCTTCGTCTGCGGCGGCGAGTAGCGCGTGGCGTTGTCGAGGAGTTCGGCGCAGGCGTGGATGACCGGCTCGACGGAGATGCCGCGGATGTTGACCTTGGCGATGTTGTCGAGCGAGATGCGCCGGTACTCCAGGATCCGGGACATGGCGCCGCGCAGCACGCTGTACAGCGGCACGGGCTGCGGCCACTGGCGTCCGGGGCGGCCGCCGCCGAGCACCGCGATGGAGTCGGCGAGGCGGCCGATCAGCGCGGTGCCGTGGTCGATGCGCAGCAGGTCGTCGAAGACCTCGGGGTTGCGGCCGTGGTCCTCCTCCATCTCGCGGAGTTCCTTGGCCTGTTGGTGCACGATCGCCTGGACGCGGCGGGCGATGTTGACGAAGGAGCGCTGGGAGGAGTCCCGCAGGGCTTCCTCGGTGTCGATGATGTCGAGCATCCGCCTGACCAACGCCACCTGGGCCTTGGGCAGATCGCGGTAGGCGGGGTCGATGTCGCCGAGGAGACGGACCACCTCTCTGGGCGAATGCCCGCCGCGCAGGTACTCGATGGCGGTGGGGACGATCTCGTGCGAGAGGCGGTGGACCTCCTGCTCGTGTCCGGCGATCCGCCGTTCCATGTACGCACGGTGACGGGCGCTTTCCTCGCGCAGGGCCCGCAGGGCACGGCCGCGCCGTACTGCTTCGGCCGTCGTCGCGACCACGAGGAGCGTGGCGACGGCGCCGCACCACATGACGGCCGCGCGGGCCGGCACGGTCACCAGGGCGACGGCCGCTCCGGTCGCTGCGGCCATCAGTATCGCGGGCAGCAACAGCACGCGCGCGTAAGGAAGTTCACGGCGCCCGGGAGGGGATTGAACACTCACCATGTAGGCCCTCTGAAAAAGATCGGCTGGGTGTCTGGGGAGCTTGCAAGTGGGGTACGCATGGGACTGCGTAGGATCTTCGGTATTTTTGGGAACAAGCGCACGAATACGCCTCAACTCGGTGCGCTGCGGGCGAGCTTAGTCCGACCGGATCATCGCCGTGTCATATTCAGCAAGCACCTGAAATGGGACCGGACCAAGGGGTAACCTCGGCTCCATTTACACACTCGGCAGTCTTTCGAACACGCCGCGTCACGACGCACAGGCGTACGAAAAACACTCACCGTGACGAGTGAAGGTCAGATTCCGCCGTGGACGGTCAGACGCCGGCGATCCGTAGGGCCGCGTCCGCCGTGGCCTCGGCGAACACCGACACCGGGCGCTCGGGGTCGGAGCGATGCACGAGGATCACGCCCTCGATCAGACCGAACAACAGGTCCGTACGCAGGTCGAGCTCGTTCTTGGCGAGCGCGCTCCCGGCGGCCGTACCGGCGAGCAACTGCCGGTAGGCGTCCTTGAGTTCGGCGCGCACGGCATGGAAGCCGGCGAACCGCTCGGCGCGCACCTCGGGCAGCAGGTAGAGACCGCCGAGGTTGTGCGGGCCGCCACACAGCAGCTCCACGTCCGTCCGGCACAGCTCCCACAGCCGTTCCTCGGGCGGAGTCGCGTCGTCGGCGAGGAGCTGTCGGGCGTAGGCCAGCGAGGGAGTGACCGTGGACTCCAGCAACTGGGCGAGGAGTTCCTCCTTGCCGGAGACGTAGTGGTACATGGAGGCCTGCCGCATACCCGCGCGCTCGGCGACCGCGCGGGTGGTGGTGGCCGCGTACCCACGGGTGGTGAACAACTCGGCGGCGGCCGCGAGCAGTTCGTCGCGCGGCTCCAGCCCGCTGTCCGGCCGTTGCGCGGCCCGCGGCCTGCCGACCCGACGCCCGCCTCCTCCACCGTCCGTTCCCATGCGTTCGATCCTCGCACACGACCTGGCAGGGCGATCTCCCATGGGCCACCGGAGATCCACGGTCAGCCTTTGGAGCCCTCCGGACAGGCCCCGGCAACATCCGGGCACCCCGGCCACTCCGGAGCCCTCGCCACCCGGACCCTCCTCCGGACCCCTCGGACACCCCGGCCACCTCCAGGATCCCCAGGCGCACCGGACCCAGCGCAGGCGTCTCCGAGCGACCCCGATCGCCCCCAAGGCCACCCACCACCAGGCACCCCCGGGTGCCCAGCGGTCCTTGGTGCCCGCCGGACCCTCGTGAGGGCTCGGTAACCCGGCGGCAACGTGTGGGCAATGCCCGTGACCCGTCCGGCTCCTAATTTCTGTCGGGCGACAGAAACAATCCCGGAAGAGACCACACCGGAGCCGGAGGTCCCCGCGATGGCGACAGCGACCACATATGGAGCGCGCGACCACGCACGCTCCCAGGAGGGCACACATGCCGAGGCCATGCCCGTCGTACCGGCGGCCGGCTGGCCCGACCCGCCCTGCGCGGCGGGCCATCTGGTCTGGGCCGAGACGGTGGCGGGCGGCAACTACACCCACCGGGTGCTGGCCCGCGGCACGGAGCTGCGCCTGACCGATCTGAACGGGGACGCCTGCGCCCACCTGGTGCTGTACGTGGCCGACCGGCCCTGGGAGCGGCTGAACGTCGCCGACACGGTGAAGGTCCAGTGGAACGCCTACCTCGGCGAGGGCCGGCTCCTCCTGTCCGACCAGGGGCGCGTGCTCGCGAGTGTCGTCGCCGACACCTCCGGGCGGCACGACGCGCTGTGCGGAACCTCCACCCTCGTACGCAACACGCAACGGTACGGAGACGGCACCCCGCAGTCCGCGTCCCCCGCGGGCCGCGAGCTGTTCAAGCTGGCGGCCGCGAAGAACGGCCTGCAGCCGCGCGACCTGCCGCCGTCGCTGTCGTTCTTCCAGGGCGTGGAGGTGCGTGATGACGGCGCCCTCGACTTCACCGGGTCCAGCGGCCCCGGCGGCAGCGTGACGCTCCGCGCCGAACAGGACGTCACCGTACTGGTCGCCAATGTGCCGCACCCGGCCGACCCGCGCCCCGACTACGTCAGCACCCCGCTGGAGGTCCTCGCCTGGCGCGCCGCGCCGACCCCGCCGGGCGACCCGCTGTGGGAGGCCACGCCCGAGGGCCGCCGCGCCTTCCTCAACACCGCCGAATTCCTTGCCGCGAGGGGGCTCGCATGAGCACGAAGACCATGGTTCCCGCCCGCGCCGCCTGGTCGTCCGTGATCCGCACGGGCCAGACGCTGACCATCACCGACCTGCACGGCAACCAGGCCGTCGACTTCCTCGTCTACGACGCCCACGACACCTCGGTCCGCTACAGCGCCCCCGACACCATCCACGCCCAGGGGAACATCTTCCTGACCACGGGCAGCGTGCTGATGTCCAACGAGCACACCCCGCTGATGACGCTGACCGCCGACGACGTGGGCCGCCACGACACGGTCGGCGGTGCCTGCTCCAAGGAGTCGAACACCCTCCGCTACGGCCACCACACCTGGTCCCAGCACGCGTGCGTGGACAACTTCCTCGCGGAGGGCGCCAAACACGGCCTCGGCAAGCGCGACCTCGTCTCCAACATCAACTGGTACATGAACGTGCCCGTCGAGAAGGACGGCACGCTCGGCATCGTCGACGGCCTCTCGGCGCCCGGCCTGAAGCTGACCCTGCGCGCCGAGCGCGACGTCCTCGTCCTGGTCTCCAACTGCCCCCAGATCAACAACCCGTGCAACGGCTTCGAGCCGACGGCGGTGGAGATGACGATCGGGGAAGCCGGATGAGCTTCGACACGCTGCTGGTCGCCAACCGCGGCGAGATCGCGGTCCGGATCATCCGCACCGCCCGCGAACTCGGCCTGCGCACGGTCGCCGTCTACTCCGATCCCGACCGCTCCGCCCCCCACGTCCGGCTCGCCGACGAGGCGGTACGGCTCGGCCCGGCACCCGCGAAGGAGTCGTATCTCGACGCCGACCTGGTGCTGAAGGCGGCCAAGGACACCGGCGCGGGCGCGATCCACCCCGGTTACGGCTTCCTCTCCGAGGACGCGGCCTTCGCGCGCCGCTGCGAGGACGCCGGGATCGTGTTCGTCGGCCCGACGCCCGAGCAGCTGGAGCTGTTCGGCGCCAAGCACACCGCCCGGGCGGCGGCCGAGGCGGCGGGGGTGCCGCTGGCGCCGGGAACGGGCCTGCTGGCCTCAGTGGACGAGGCGCTGGCGCGGGCGGCCGTGATCGGCTACCCGGTCATGCTCAAGGCGACCGGCGGTGGCGGCGGTATCGGTATGTCGGCATGTCGCTCCGCCGACGAACTGACCGACGCCTGGGAGCGGGTGCAGCGCGTCGCCGCCGCCTCCTTCTCCTCGGCCGGTGTCTTCCTGGAGCGGCTCGTCGAGCACGCCCGCCATGTCGAGGTGCAGGTCTTCGGCGACGGCGAGGGCCGGGTCGTCACCTTGGGCGACCGCGACTGCTCCCTCCAGCGCCGCAACCAGAAGGTACTGGAAGAGGCCCCCGCCCCCGGCCTCCCGGACCGCGTGCGGGAGCAACTCGCGGCAAGCGCACGCGACTTGTGCGCCTCGGTCGGCTACCGCTCCGCCGGCACCGTCGAGTTCGTCTACGACGCCGCCCGCGAGGAGGCGTACTTCCTCGAGGTCAACACCCGCCTCCAGGTGGAACATCCGGTCACGGAGGAGATCTACGGCGTCGACCTCGTCGCCTGGATGCTGCGCCTGGCCCGCGGCGAGTCCGATGTCGTACGCGAACCGGGCACACCCCGCGGCCACGCCGTGGAGGCCCGCCTCTACGCCGAGGACCCCTCGCGCGAACACCGGCCCAGCGCGGGCCTGTTGACACGGGTCGAGTTCCCGCCCGGGGTCCGGATCGACGGCTGGGTGGAGACCGGCACCGAGGTGACGACGTCGTACGACCCGATGCTCGCCAAGGTCATCGCCTACGGGCCCGACCGCGCCCATGCGCTCCAGCGACTGGACGAGGCGCTGGCCCGCACCCGCGTCGACGGTATCGAGACCAATCTGGGCCTGGTGCGCGCGGCGCTGGACCAACCCGACTTCAGGGCCGCCGGTCACTCCACGGCGACGCTGGCCTCCGTGACCGACCCGACACCGCGCATCGAGGTCGTCTCCGGCGGCACCCTCACCACAGTGCAGGACTGGCCGGGCCGCACCGGCTACTGGCAGGTCGGTGTGCCGCCGTGCGGTCCGATGGACGACCTGTCCTTCCGGCTCGGCAACCGGGCGCTCGGCAACCAGGAGGGCGCCCCGGGCCTCGAATGCACGCTCCAGGGGCCGTCGTTGAGGTTCACGCATCCGACGACGGTGTGCGTGACGGGCGCCCCGGCGGCCGTGAGCGTAGACGGGGAGGCGGTCCCCCAGTGGGAGCCGGTGACGGTGCCCGCGGGGGCCGTGCTGGAGATCGGTGCGCCCACCCAGCACGGCCTGCGCACCTACGTGCTCTTCGCCGGCGGCCTGGACGTACCGGCCTTCCTCGGCAGCGCGAGCACCTTCACGCTGGGCCGGTTCGGCGGGCACGGCGGCCGGGCGCTGCGCACGGGTGACGTGCTGCACGGCGGCACGGTCACCGAGGGCGCCCCGGTGCCTCTTGCGGACCGCCCCTCCTTCACCGCCGTATGGCACGTGGGCGCGGTCGAAGGCCCCCATGCGGCGCCGGAGTTCTTCACCGAGGACGACATCCGCGACTTCTACGCCGCCGACTGGAAGGTCCACTTCAACTCGGCCCGCACCGGCGTACGACTGGTCGGTCCCAAGCCGCGCTGGGCGCGCACCGACGGCGGCGAGGCGGGCCTGCACCCGTCCAACATCCACGACACCCCGTACTCCGTCGGCGCCGTCGACTACACCGGCGACATGCCGGTGCTGCTCGGCCCGGACGGCCCCTCGCTCGGCGGGTTCGTCTGCCCGGCGACGGTCCTCAGCGGCGAACGGTGGAAGCTGGGCCAGCTGCGCCCGGGCGACACGGTCCGCTTCGCCCCGGTGACCGTCGACGGCTCGCCCCGCGCGGACATCGTCGACGGCGGCGTACTGGCCCGCGACGGCGACATCACCTACCGCCGCAGCGGCGACGACAACCTGCTGGTCGAATTCGGGCCCATGCAGCTCGACCTGGCGCTGCGCATGCGCGTCCACGCGCTGATGGAAGCGGTGGCGGAGGAGGGCCCCGAAGGCATCACGGACCTCACGCCGGGCATCCGCTCCCTGCAGATCCAGACGGATCCGGTCCGCCTGCCGCTCCACCGGCTCCTGGCGGTGGTACGGGAGATCACGGCGACGCTGCCGCCCACGGACGAGCTCGTCGTCCCCTCCCGCACGGTCCATCTCCCCCTCTCCTGGGACGACCCGGCGACCCGCGAGGCGATCGCCCGCTACATGGCGGGCGTCCGCGACGACGCCCCCTGGTGCCCGTGGAACATCGAGTTCATCCGCCGGGTCAACGGCCTGGACTCGGTGAACGACGTGTACGACACGGTCTTCGACGCGGAGTACCTCGTCCTGGGACTGGGAGACGTGTATCTGGGCGCCCCCGTGGCGACCCCGCTCGACCCCCGCCACCGCCTGGTGACCACGAAGTACAACCCGGCGCGCACCTGGACCGCGGAGAACTCGGTCGGCATCGGCGGGGCCTACCTGTGCATCTACGGCATGGAGGGGCCGGGCGGCTACCAGTTCGTGGGGCGTACCACGCAGGTGTGGTCGGGGTGGCAGCAGCGCGGCGCGTTCGAGCTGGGCTCGCCCTGGCTGCTGCGCTTCTTCGACCGCATCCGGTGGTACCCGGTGGACGCGGACGAACTCCTCGGCCTGCGCGCCGACATCACCTCGGGCCGCTTCGTGCCGCGCATCGAGGAGGGCACGTTCTCGCTCGCCGAGTACCGGGCCTTCCTGGACGAGAACGCCGCGTCGATCGGTGAGTTCCGGGCCCGGCAGCAGAGGGCCTTCGCCGCGGAGCGGGACGCGTGGGAGGCCGCCGGCGAGTTCGCCCGGGCCGAGGCGGCGGCCGCACCGGCCACTCCCCCGGCCGAGGTGACCGTCCCGGCGGGCGGCCGTCTGGTGGAGGCCGAATTCGCCGCGTCCGTGTGGCAGTTGAACGTCGAGCCGGGTGACGAGGTGAGCGCCGGGCAGCCTCTGCTCGCCCTGGAGGCGATGAAGATGGAGTCCAGGGTGCACGCGCCGGTGGACGGCGTGGTGGCGGAGATCCTGACCCGACCGGGCGACCAGGTGGAGGCGGGGACGGCACTGCTCGTCCTGGCCCCGGCGGCGCGATGAACCACACCGAGGAGCAAGAGATGTCCGCTGTGAACCGTGTCCGTGCCGCCTACGCCCGCATCGAGGCGGTGGACCGTCCCGAGATCTGGATCGACCTGCGCCCGCAGACGGAGGTGGAGGCAGAGGCCCACGCGATCGACGCCCGCGTGGCGGCAGGCGACCGACTCCCACTCGTCGGACGTCTGTTCGCGGCGAAGGGCAACATCGACGTGGCCGGGCTGCCCACCACCGCGGGCTGCCCGGCGTACGCCTACCGGCCCGAGACGGACGCACCGGTCGTCGCACGACTGCGCGCGGCGGGCGCGATCGTGCTGGGCACGACGAACCTGGACCAGTTCGCGACCGGCCTGGTGGGCACGCGCTCGCCGCACGGCGCGGTCCGCAACGCGTACTATCCCGCCCGTATCAGCGGCGGCTCCAGCTCCGGTTCGGCCGTCGCCGTGGCCCTGGGCATCGTCGACCTCGCACTGGGCACGGACACCGCGGGCTCGGGCCGGGTCCCGGCCGCGTTCAACGGCATCGTCGGCCTGAAACCGACCCGCGGTCTGGTCCCGACGGCGGGAGTGGTCCCGGCCTGTGCCTCCATCGACTGTGTGACGGTGTTCGCCCGCACCCTCCCGGAGGCCGAGCAAGCGCTGTCCTTCATGACCTCCCCGCCGGACCGCGAGCTCCCGCCGCTCCCCCAGCGCGCCCCCGGCCCATGGCGCGTCGCGGTCCCGCCGCGGGAGCAGCTCGGCGAGCTGGACGAGGGCTGGGCGCAGGCGTACGAGGCGGCGGTACGGCAGCTCGAAGCCGCCGGAGCCGACCTCCGCACCCTCGATCTGACCCCGTTCACCGAGGCCGCGGCGATGCTCTACGAGGGCGCGTTCGTCGCCGAGCGCTACACAGCCGTGGGCGCCTTTGTCGACAAGGCGATGGCGGACGGGATCGAGGGCCTGGACCCGACGGTCGCCGGCATCATCACCCGCGCCCGCGACATCCCGGCCCACCAGCTCTACGCCGACACCGACCGCCTGACCGCGCTGCGCGCCCGCGCGCTCGCGGAACTGGCCGACGCCGACGCCCTGCTCCTACCGACCACCCCCGGCCACCCGACCCTCGCCGAGGTGGCCGCCGACCCGCTGGGCGCCAACGCCCGCCTGGGCCGCTTCACCAACTCCACCAACCTCTTCGACCTGGCGGCGGCCGCCGTCCCCGCGGGCGAGGTGGCCGGCCTGCCGTTCGGTGTGATGCTGATCGGCCCGGCGTTCACGGACGACCGCCTGGCGCGGATCGCCGCACTGCTCCAGCCGGAGGCCCAGGTGGCGGTGGTGGGCGCGCATCTGACGGGCCAGCCCCTCAATCCCCAACTGCTCGCCCTGGGCGCCCGTTTGGACCGTACGACCACCACGGCGCCCGCCTACCGCCTGCACGCCCTGCGCACGACACCCCCGAAGCCGGGCCTCGTCCACGTCGGCGAGGGCGGCACGGCGATCGAGGCGGAGATCTGGACCCTCCCCGCGGAGGGCCTGGGCCGCCTGCTGACGGCTCTCCCCCGCCCGATGACCCTGGGCAGCGTAGAACTGGCGGACGGCACCCAGGTCCCCGGCTTCCTGTGCGAACCGTCCGCCCTCACGGACGCCGAGGACATCACGTCGTACGGCGGCTGGCGGGCATACCTCAGCCGCTAGACGACGGCGGGCCCGCAAGCCGCGTACGGCGGGAAGGGGACGTGGCGGGGTGTCCGCCCGCAGCGGCGGGCGTCCACCACCGACCACAGCCCACCAGGCAGCACCGCCCGACCGAGGACGGACACCCCGGCGCGGCCCCGACCCACAAGCGAACCGCAGGCGCTACGCGCACCCCACTCGATCCGCAGATGCGCCGCAGGCATCAGGGGCGCGGGGAACGGCGCGACCAGCCACAGACGACATGCACCCGCACGCCAACCTCACCCCACCGACGAGTAGGCCACAACCCCCCGCAGCAGCAGGTCGACCGCCTTGCGGGCGTTCCTCGCGACCGTCGAGCTCTCCCCGCCGGAGACGGGGGCCGCCGCCGAGATCTGCCCGAGCACGTCGATGACCTGCTTGCACCACCGCACGAAGTCCCCGGCCGGCATCTCGGCCTCCCGCAGCACCTCGTCCAGCCCCTTGCCGCTGGCCCACATGTAGGCGGCCCAGGCGAACCCGAGGTCCGGCTCCCGCTGGCCCACGCCCTCGGTCTGGGTGATCCGGAAGTCCTCCTCCAGGGCGTCCAGCCGCCCCCAGATCCGCACCATCTCGCCGAGCGCGGCCTTCGCCTTGCCGGAGGGCAGCTTCGGCGCCATGGCGTCGTCGCCCACTCGTGCCTCGTACACCAATGCCGAGACACAGGCGGCCAGTTCGGCAGGGCCGAGCCCGTTCCACACCCCGGCGCGCAGGCACTCACTGGCCAGCAGGTCGAGTTCGCCGTACAGCCGTGCCAGCCGCTTGCCGTGCTCGGTGACCTCGTCGCCGCGCAGATAGTCCAGCTCGGTCAGCAGCGCCACGATCCGGTCGAAGGTCCGCGCGATGGTGTTCGTACGGCCCTCGATCCGGCGCTCCAGCTGCGAGGTGTCCCGCAGCAGCCGGTGATACCGCTCCGCCCAACGCGCATGATCCTCACGCTCGTTGCACCCATGACAGGGATGGGCCCGAATCGCGGTCCGCAGCCGCGCGATCTCACGGTCGTCGGCCGCCTGGGAGCGCTTCTTGCGGGCCCGCTCCGGCGGAATGTGCCCGGCCTTGGTGCGCAGCGCGGAGGCGAGGTCCCGACGCGACTGCGGGGAGCGCGGGTTGAAGGACTTCGGGATGCGCATCCGCTCCAGCGCCTCGACCGGCACCGGGAAGTCCATCGAGGCGAGCCGCTTGACCTGCCGCTCGGCCGTCAGGACCAGCGGACGCGGCCCGTCGTGGTGCTCGAAGCCCCGGTGGCCGTTGGAACGCCCGGCCGGCAGCCCCGGATCCAGCACCAGCGCCAGACCGGCGTACTTGCCCGTCGGCACATGGATGACATCACCCGGCTTGAGCTTCTCCAGCGCGACGGCGGCCTCGGCACGCCGCTCGGCCGCACCCTGCCGGGCCAGCTCGGTCTCCCGGTCCTTGAGCTCGCGGCGCAGCCGCGCGTACTCCTCGAAGTCGCCCAAGTGGCAGGTCATGGAGGCCTTGTAGCCCTCCAAGCCCTCCTCGTTGCGCTGCACCTGCCGGGAGATCCCGACGACCGACTTGTCGGCCTGGAACTGCGCGAAGGACGTCTCGAGGAGCTCACGCGAACGGTGCCGCCCGAACTGTTCCACCAGGTTGACCGCCATGTTGTACGACGGCTTGAAGCTGGAGCGCAGCGGGTAGGTGCGCGTGCCGGCCAGCCCGGCGAGGTGCTCGGGGCTCATCCCGCGCTGCCACAGCACGACCGCGTGCCCCTCGACGTCGATACCCCGACGCCCCGCGCGGCCGGTCAGCTGCGTGTACTCGCCGGGTGTGATGTCGGCGTGCTGCTCGCCGTTCCACTTGACGAGCTTCTCCAACACCACCGAGCGCGCGGGCATGTTGATGCCGAGCGCAAGGGTCTCGGTGGCGAACACGGCCTTGACCAGACCCCGTACGAACAGCTCCTCGACGACCTCCTTGAACGTCGGCAGCATGCCCGCGTGGTGGGCCGCGATACCTCGCTCCAGGCCCTCCAGCCATTCGTAGTAGCCGAGGACGTGCAGGTCCTCGGTGGGGATGGCGGCGGTGCGCTCCTCGACGAGGTCGCGGACCTTCGCGCGCGCCTCGTCGTCGTTGAGCCGCAGCCCGGCGTACAGGCACTGCTGTACGGCGGCCTCGCAGGCGGCGCGGCTGAAGATGAAGGTGATGGCGGGCAGCAGGCCCTCGGCGTCGAGCCGCTCGATGACCTCGGGGCGGCCCGGGGTCCACACCCGCGAGCGCTGTCTGCGCTCCCGCTCGCGGTCGGCCTCGCGCATCGCCCGGCCCCGTCTGCGGTCCTGGTACGAGGGCCGCTGGGCCTCCATCCGGGCCAGCCGCGTGAGGTCGGGGTTGACGGCCTTCTTGTGGCCCTCGCCCTCCTCGAACAGGTCGTACATCCGCCGCCCGGCGAGCACGTGCTGGAACAGCGGCACGGGCCGGTGCTCGGAGACGATCACCTCGGTGTCGCCACGGACGGTGTCGAGCCAGTCACCGAACTCCTCGGCGTTGGACACGGTCGCCGACAGGGACACCAGGGTCACCGACTCGGGCAGGTGGATGATCACCTCCTCCCATACGGCGCCGCGGAAGCGGTCGGAGAGGTAGTGCACCTCGTCCATGACCACGTAGCCGAGGCCGAGGAGGGTCTGCGAGCCCGCGTACAGCATGTTCCGCAGGACCTCCGTGGTCATCACGACCACCGGGGCGTCGGGGTTGATGCTGTTGTCGCCGGTGAGCAGTCCGACCATGCCGTCCCCGTAACGGCGGCACAGGTCGGCGTACTTCTGGTTCGACAGCGCCTTGATGGGTGTCGTGTAGAAGCACTTCTTGCCCTGCATCAGGGCGAGGTGGACGGCGAACTCGCCCACGATCGTCTTGCCGGAGCCGGTGGGCGCGGCGACCAGCACGCCCTTGCCGGCTTCGAGCGCCTGGCAGGCCTCTATCTGGAAGGGGTCGAGGCCGAAGTCGTACATCTCGCGGAAGGAGGCGAGCGCGGTGGCCTGCTCGGCAGCGCGCCTGCGGGCAGCCGCGTACCGTTCAGCCGGGGAGAGGTCCTCTGTCATCGTGCTTTCGAGCGTACCGGTCCGCACTGACAACAGGACGATCATTATCCGTTCCGGGACCCTCGCCGCACGCAGCACAAGGGCCGGACGGTTCTTCCGTCCGGCCCTTGGTCATGCCGTTGTCCCGTGGTGGTGCTCAGGTGACGTCGTCGTAGCCGTTGACCCGCTCAGTGCTCGACTGCTCGGGCAGCGCCCGGCTGGCGGAGACCGTCTCCACCTCGCCGATGTCTTCGGGGGTGAGGTCAAGGTCGGACGCCTCGTCGTCGGCGGGGCCCTCGGCCTCACGGCGGGCCCGGCGCCGGTCGTTGAGCAGCGAGATCGCCACGGCGAGGAAGTAGAGCGCCCAGATGGGCGCCGCCAGCGCCAGCATCGTCATCGGGTCGGGGCTGGGCGTGGCCACGGCCGCGAAGGCGGTGATACCGATGACCATGCCACGCCACCAGCCCAGCATGCGCTTCCCGGACAGCACCCCGGTGAGGTTGAGCATCACCAGCAGCAGCGGCATCTCGAAGGCGAGACCGAAGACGACGATCATCCGGGTGATCAGGTCCAGCAGGTCGTCCAGCGGCAACAGGTTCTCAGCACCCGAGGGCGTGAGGTCGATCATCACCTTGGCTGTGGTGGGCAGCACATGGAACGCCAGGTAGCCGCCGCCCAGGAAGAGCGGGAAGCCGAAGCCGACGAAGGCGTAGGCGTACTTCTTCTCGTTGCGGTGCAGTCCTGGCGCGACGAACGCCCACAGCTGGTACAGCCAGACCGGCGACGCGAGCACGACGCCGGTCATCAGGGAGACCTTCAGGGCCAGGGTGAACGGCGCCAGAAGGCCACTGACGGTGATGTGCGCGCAGCGAGCGTTCTTGGCGTTGGCCAACTCCCCGAAGCTCTGGCTGCAGCCGATCTCGTCGAGCATCGGCCTGGTGACGATGTCGATGATGTCCCGGTAGAAGAAGGCCGCGACGATCGTGACGACGAGGATCGCCAAAACACCCTTCGCAAGCCGATTGCGCAGCTCACGCAAGTGATCCGCGAGCGGCATCCGCCCCTCGGGATCCTTCTCCTTTTCGCGGGCAGACTTGAGCAACCCACATCCTCATCTCGTGCAGCGGGCCGGATGGCCCGGTTCTCGCGTCAGCGCTGGGTGGTCGTGTCCGTCGGCTCGTTGACCGGGCGAGAGCTGCTCACGTCGCCAGGCGCGGCCTGGATCGTCCGCTGAGCGGGAGCGGGTTCCTCGGTGGACGCGGCGGACTCGGCGGTGCCGGTCTGCTTGCCGTCCTCCTTCATCGCCTTCGCCTCGCTCTTCAGGATCCTCGCGGACTTGCCGAGAGAGCGCGCCATGTCCGGCAGCTTCTTGGAACCGAACACGAGGAGGATCACTACAGCGAGGATCAACACGTGCCACGGCTCAAGTCCGTTGCGGAACATAAATCTTCACCTTCTCACCGAGGCAGCTGGGGTGGGATGCTGTTCGACTGGTCGGACACATGTGCGACCGACCGTGCTGGCAGCGATCGTAACGCCCAGGGGTGAACGTGAGGCAATCCCCGTGCGTACTCCCGGTCCGCGGTCCGGGCCTCGTTCTCCGGGCCGCGACCAGCAGCGTACCTGCCAGCGTGGCCCCGGTGACAGGTCGAAGTGACCCAAACCGCCTGGGGCGCACGACTCACATGCCTCGCATGGCAGTTTTCAGAGGGAGTCCACGGCGCGGGCGGTGCTCACGGCCGCCCGCTCGAGGTCCTCGGCGGCCTGGTTGATACGGCGCGCGGAGTCCGTGACCTGCCGACCGAGGCGCTGCGCCTCGACGAACACCCGCACGGCGAACACCCCGAGCACGGCGAGACCCAGGAAACCCACAGCTACCGCGAACATCGGCCAGAACATGACGCCGAGCCTAGACGGTCCGCAGGGTCCTCACCCCGCCGCCGGTCAGCAGCTCGACGATCCGCTCCCCCGCCGGCTTGCGGACCGAGGCGCCGCAGTCGGGGCAGGTGAAGGAGTAGAAGGTGGAGCGGCTGGTGGCGCCGATCGCCAGGCGCAGGGCCGCGGCGGCGAGCTCGAAGCTGCTGCGGCAGTCCGGGCAGCCCGCCCTGAACGTCACCGGGGACACGCTTCTCATCCCGGCGAAGGCGGCCGCCACCGACATGCCCCCCGCACCAGCAACCGACGACTCGCTCAAAGCCCCTGCTCCTCTTCCCTAGGCCGATCGCCTCCGGGGCCCCGCGGCCGACGCCCCTTCCAGCTCACTCCCGCCTGCCGGACTACCCGTCCTGAACCGCCGGCCCGCCACGCGGGACCTGCGCCTCGACGCCGTCGTACGCCGCCAGCGCCGCACGGGCCGCCTGGCGGGCGCTGTCGGCGAGCTCGGGCGGCGAGACGATCCGGCCGTCCCGCCCGAGCCGCAGCGCCAGCCGCCGCAGCGACGCAGGATCCGGGGTCCGCAGGGTGATACGCAGTCCGCCGTCCGCAAGCTCATCCGCGCTGTCGTGCGGGTAGTACTCGGCGACCCAGCGGCCGCCCGGGCCGACCTCGACGACGACCTCCGGGTCCTCGGCGGCGGGCTGCACCAGCGCCTCCGACAGGTCCCTGAGCTCGATCTCGGGCGGCGCGGACGGCTCGTCCAGGATCCTGATCTCGGCGACCCGGTCGAGCCGGAAGGTGCGGCGCGCCTCGGAGCGCCGGCACCAGGCCTCCACATACGTGTGCCCGACGCTGACGAGCCGGATGGGGTCGATCTCGCGCTCGGTGAGCTCGTCACGCGCGGGCGAGTAGTAGCGGATCCACAGCCGGCGCCGCTCGGAGATCGCCCGGTCCACGTCGGCGAAGACGCCGCCCTCGGACTCGAAGGTCACCGACAGCCGGGCGCTGGCCCCCGCCGCCTCGCCGGCCGCGGCCTCCAGCTTGGCGGTGGCCCGCAGCAGCGCCTGCCGGTCGCTCTCGCGCAGCCCGGGCAGGGTGGACACCGCGCGGGCGGCCACCAGCAGCGCCGTCGCCTCGTCGGCGGCCAGCCGCAGCGGCTCCGCCACATCGTCGGGGTTGTGCCACCAGATGCGCTCGCCGTCGGTGTCGATGTCGAGCAGGTCGCCGCCGCGGAAGCTGGTGCCGCACATGGGCAGCACATCCAGGTCGGAGACCAGCTCCTCCTCACTGATGCCGAAGGCGCGCGCGACGTCCTCCACGCGGGCCCCGGGACGCTCCTTCAGATACGTCACCAGCGAGAGCATCCGCCGGGTCTGGTCGATGGCGTTCACGGGCCTGACCGGTTTGCCTGCCACTGTCCTGCTCCGCTCCCCCTCAGCCCTTGGCCACGGCACGCAGCCGGTCCACCACGTCCGCGCGCAGCTCGGCCGGCTCGAGGACCACCACGTCCGGCCCGAACTCCACCAGCCAGGCGTCCAGCCCGTGCCCGTACGGAATCTCCAACTCGTCCCAGCCGTCGCCGAGTTCCCGCACCGCGGTGGCCTTCGCCCGAAGGGGGTAGCCCGCGCCTGAACGCAGCCGGATCAGGGCGGAACGGTCGGCGGTCTCCCCCGCCCAGCTCGCCACGGTCTCCCGGACGGTGACGACATCGGGGATCTCCGCCGTGAACCGGCCACTGCGGCTGCGCACCTTGCCGGTGATCCGCGACAGCCTGAAGACCCGCTCGGCGCCCCGGTCGCGGTCCCAGCCGGCCAGATACCAGTGGCCGCGCCAGCACTCCAGCGCCCACGGCTCCACATGCCGGGGCTCGGGATGGGCGGCGGTGGCCTTGCGGTAGTCGAAGACGACGGGGCGGCGATCGCGGCAGGCCAGCATCAGCGGCTCGAACGCGACCTCGTGCACGGGGATACGGGGCTCCAGGGCGCCGTGCGCCTCATACGGGTCGACGTCCTCGGGCAGCCCCGCCGCGCGCAGCTTCTGCAGGGCGCCGCTTGCCGCACCCGCCAGCCGGGCCTGCTGCCACACCTTGGCGGCGAGACCGAGAGCGGCGGCCTCCTCGGCGTCGAGCGTGATGGGCGGCAGACGGTTGCTGTCCCGGCGGGCCAGATAGCCCACCTCGCCGTCGAGGTTCTCCACCGTCTCGATGACCAGGCCGAGTTCGCGCAGATCGTCCTTGTCCCGCTCGAACATCCGGCTGAAGGAGTCGTCACTGCCCGCTTCGAGGTAGGCCTCGATGGACTCACGAAGCTCGCGCTTGCTGAGCGGCCGCCGCGTCCCGAGCAGACACAGCGCCAGGTTCATCAGCCGCTCGGCCTTGGCAATGGCCATCGACGCCCTTCGCCTCCCTATGGTGCTTTACGACGATGACCGTACCGCCCCCGGGTGGCGTGGCAAAAGCCGAGGGCCCATGCCCGGACAGGCATGGGCCCCAGGTGATCGGGTCCGGTCGCGGCGGCGATCAGACCGCGACGAGGTCGACCACGAAGATCAGCGTCTCGCCCGGCTTGATCGCCGGAGTCGGGCTCTGGTTGCCGTAGGCGAGGTGGGCCGGGATCGTCAGCTGACGACGGCCGCCGACCTTCATGCCCTGCACGCCCAGGTCCCAGCCCTTGATGACGCGGCCGCCACCGAGCGGGAAGCGGAACGGCGTCCCGCGGTTCCAGCTCGCGTCGAACTCCTCGCCGGTGCTGAAGGCGACGCCCACGTAGTGGACGGTGACGGTCTGGCCCGCCTGCGCCACCGCGCCGTCGCCCTCCCAGATGTCCTTGATCTCGAGGTCCGCCGGGGGCTCGCCGCCCGGGAAGTCGATCTCGGGCTTCTCGATGCTCACGTCTCTAGCTCCTGCTTGTCTGCGGAAAGGCAACACGCACAGTCTTACATCACCGGGCCGTTACATCTTGGCCAGGATGTCGACCGAGAAGACCAGCACGGAGTCCTTCTTGATGCCGCTGCCGGCCGGCGGCTTGTCCCCGTAGCCCAGCTTCGGCGGGACGACGATGAGGACCCGGCTGCCGACCTTCTTGCCGGTCAGGCCCTGCCCCCAGCCCTTGACGACCTGCTGCAGCCCGAACGACGTCAGCGCCTTGCGGCTGTAGGAGGAGTCGAACTCCTTGCCCGAGTCCCAGAACACACCCTTGTACTGCACCAGCACCGTGTCCTGCGCACCGACCACAGGGCCGTCGCCCTCGATGATGTAGGTCGCCACCAGCTTGGTGGGCGCGGCCTTCTTGGGGACCTCGATGGAGGGCGCCGCGCCGTCGGTGTTGGTGCCGACCTTGGGCAGCGCCGCGTCCTTCTGCGCCACGTCCGAGCCCTTGGCGGAGCTCTTGGCGTTGAACGTTGCCTGCACGTCCACCACGAACACCAGCGTGTCGGTGCCCTTGATGCCCGCCTGCGAGTTGCCCGAGGTGCCGTACCCCCAGGTGGGCGGGACGGCCATCTGGACGCGGCTGCCGGTCTTCCTTCCCGTCAGGCCGTACCGCCAGCCGTCGATGATGCTGCCCTCGGCGAGCTGGATGATCAGGGGCGTCTTGCGGTCGTAGGAGTTGTCGAAGACCTTCGCCGTGTTCCAGATCTGGCCGAGGTAGTGGGCCTGCACATAGTCGTTCTCCGCGATCGTCTGCCCGCCGCCCGCGATGAGCGTCTTGACCGCGAGGTTCTTCGACGGCTCGCCGGTGCCCTTGGCGACGGTCGGCTTCTCACCGAACTTCGTGCCCGCCGTGATCGCCGGCAGCGGCCCGTCGACGATCTTCGGCGGCGGCGCGGCGGACGTGGCCGGTGCAGAGGGCGCCGGACTCGCTTCGGCCTTGCTCGAGGCGGACTTGTCGTCACCGCATCCGGCGAGTGTGACCAGTCCTGCGGGAACGGCGATGAGAAGGGAGCGTCGGCGCACGGTTAAGGCCTCGTATCGGTCGATCTTGTGGATGGCGTGCGCGCAACTCTACGGCGTGAGAAGGGCGCCGTACGGGAAACGTACGGCGCCCGTGTTGCGTTCCGGGCTTTCACCGGAACGCGTTGTTCACATAGCTCACATTCCCGCGATCAGCTTCTCCACCCGGTCGTCCACGGAACGGAACGGGTCCTTGCACAACACCGTGCGCTGCGCCTGGTCGTTGAGCTTCAGATGAACCCAGTCGACCGTGAAGTCCCGGCGTTGTTCCTGGGCCCTGCGGATGAAGTCGCCGCGCAGCCGGGCCCGAGTGGTCTGCGGCGGAACGGACTTGCCCTCGAAGATCTTCAAGTCGTTGCAGATCCGGGTCGCTTGACCCTTCCTCTCGAGCAGGTAGTACAGGCCACGACGACGGTGGATGTCGTGGTAGGCGAGGTCTATCTGCGCGACCCTCGGATGCGACATGGTCATGTTGTGCTTGGCCCGGTACCGCTCGATGAGCTTGTACTTCATCACCCAGTCGATCTCGGTGCCGATCCGGTCGAGGTCCTCCGCCTCGATCGCGTCCAGCGTGCGGCCCCACAGCTCCAGGACCTGCTCGACGGTGCCCGTGCGGATACCGCGGCGCTCGCAGAAGTCCACGGCCTTCTCGTAGTACTCGCGCTGCACCTCGAGGGCGGACGCCTCGCGGCCGCTGGCCAGACGCACCTTGCGCCGGCCCGTGATGTCGTGGCTGACCTCGCGGATCGCCCGGATCGGGTTCTCCAGGGTCAGGTCCCGCATCACCGTGCCCGCCTCGATCATGCGCAGCACCAGGTCGGTCGCTCCGACCTTGAGCAGCATGGTCGTCTCGGACATGTTCGAGTCGCCCACGATGACATGCAGGCGGCGGTAGCGCTCGGCGTCCGCGTGCGGTTCGTCGCGGGTGTTGATGATGGGCCTCGAACGGGTCGTCGCCGAGGAGACGCCCTCCCAGATGTGCTCGGCCCGCTGACTGACGCAGTACACCGCGCCCCGCGGAGTCTGCAGCACCTTGCCGGCGCCGCACAGAAGCTGCCTCGTGACGAGGAACGGAATGAGAATGTCCGCGAGCCGGGAGAACTCCCCATGGCGTGCGACGAGATAGTTCTCGTGACAGCCGTAGGAGTTGCCCGCCGAGTCGGTGTTGTTCTTGAAGAGGTAGACGTCGCCCGCGATTCCCTCCTCGTGCAGGCGTCGTTCGGCGTCCACCAGGAGTCCTTCGAGAATGCGCTCGCCCGCTTTGTCGTGGGTGACCAGTTCGGTCACGTTGTCACATTCCGGTGTCGCGTATTCCGGATGTGAGCCCACGTCGAGATAGAGGCGGGCGCCGTTTCGCAGAAAGACATTGCTGCTGCGGCCCCATGACACGACACGGCGGAAGAGGTACCGCGCCACCTCGTCGGGAGACAGGCGGCGCTGTCCCCTGAACGTACACGTGACGCCGTACTCGTTCTCCAGCCCGAAAATGCGGCGGTCCATGACTGAACATTACGCCCGATCCCCTGAGCTGAAACGGGGTTCGACGGCACGGTTTGGATCATTTTCCGATGAAGCCGCAACCACCGCACTTCCCGCGGGAGCTGCAAGGACCCGCCCGGTGGCCAGCAGGACCAGCAGCGCCACGGCCCCCGCGACACCCGGCACGGCGAACCCCCACACCGCCCCGCCCCGCTCGACGACCGGGCCCGCCAGGCCCGTTCCCACCGAGGAACCCACTGTGAACGTCGTCACAATCCACGAGAACGCCTCGGTGACCGTGCCACGCGGCGCATGCCGGTCGACGAGGACGAACGCACACGCGAGACACGGCGCGAGGAAGAGCCCCGCAACCGCCGCGAGCACCGTCATCGCCACCGGACCCGGCATCAGAGTGAGCGGCAGGTAACACACCGCCAGAAGGGCTACCAGCACCCTCAGTCGCCGCTCCGGCGCACCACTCCACTGCCGCGCCCCGTACGCCGTACCGCCCACGAGAGCCCCGAGGCCGATCGCCGCCATCAGCCAGCCGTAGACCGCATCCCCACCGTGTCCGTCCGCATACGCCACGGCCGCGACCGCAATGGACCCCAGCGCGATCCCCACCGCCAGGAACGCCCCCAGCACAACCAGCAGGCCGGGCGAGCGCAGCGCACCCAGCCAGTGCGCCTCACGGGGCGCGGAACGCCACGCACGCGAAGGCGGCGACACGACCACCGACAGCGCACCCAGCACACCGAGGACATTGACGAGCACCAGCGCCACCTGCGCCGACCACAGCGACACGCACAGCGTCACCAGCAACGGCCCGACGGTGAACATGACTTCCTGGGCGACGGCGTCCAAGGCGTACGCCGTCTGCACCTGACCCTCGCCGCGCAGAACCGACGACCACAGCGCCCGCAGACCACCCTCCAGGGGAGGTGTGAACAGCCCGGCGAGCGCCACACATGCGTACGCGATCGCCGGCGGATCGATGCCGACGACAGCGAACCCGGCCATGGCGAGCGCCGAACCGAGCGCTGCGGGCAGCTGGACACGCGGCTGCCCGTACAGATCCACCAGCCGTCCCAGCAGCGGCTGGCCCACGGCATTGGCGACCCCGTACACCGCCGCGAGCCCACCGGCCAGGCTGTAGGTTCCGCCCTCCGCCCGCACGAACAGCACGACGGCGATCGCCGCGACCGCACACGGCAGCCGGCCCACCAGCGTGCCGGCGAGCAGACGCGCGGCGTGCCGCGTCCTGAGGATCTCCACGTATCCCGCAGCCATGCCCGCTTCCCCTCACCCGGACCGACGCCGGAGGTGTTACGTATAACTTCCTCTCTCATACGTACCATGTGCGCTGTTCACGCGTCCAGACGACGGGAGTGAGCCGAAGGGCAGCCGGAGCGCCCGGAGGCGAACGACCAGCAGACAAGGAGCAGGCCCACGGTGGCACCCGGCAGCACCCGCCCCACCAGCCGCGACGTCGCCCAGGCCGCCGGCGTCTCCCAGGCCGCGGTCTCCCTCGTCCTCGGCGACAAATGGCGCGGCCGCGTCTCACAGGCCACCGCCGAACGCGTCCGCGAAGCCGCCCGCGAGCTCGGCTACCGACCCAACCTCGCCGCCCGGAACCTCCGCCTGGGCCGCACCCGCACCGTCCTGCTCGTGGTCCCGGCGCTGACGACGGAGTTCTTCGCGGGCGTCTACACGGGCGCGGCCCGCGTCGCCGCCGACCACGGCTTCGGCGTCGTCCTCTACCCCTCCCCCGAAGGCATCGGCCCCGCCCGCGACCCCTTCGCCTCCGCCCAGGCCGCCCTCGACGGCGTCATCGCCTCCTCCATGGCCTCCGACGCCCTCACCGCCATCCGCGGCGACCAGCTCCCCCTCGTCATGCTCGACAGCGACCCGAAGGGCAGCCTGGGCGCCGCCACCGTGAACCTCGACATCACGGACGGCGTCCGACAGGTCGCCGAACACCTGCTGGGCCTGGGCCACCGCCACTTCCTGCACCTGGCGGCGGACGTGGCCTCCTGGACCTTCGAGGTACGCGCGCGCGAATTGGCCGCACGCGTCGGCGCCATCCCCGGCACCTCGGTACGGACGGTCCGGGCACCGATCTCCATCGAGGGCGCCCTGACCGCCGCCGAAGCCGCCCTCTCCGCCCCCGGCCCCCGGCCCACCGCCCTGGTCTGCGACGACGACAAACTCGCCGCGGGAGCCTACAAGGCAGCCCGCCGCCTCGGCCTGCACATCCCCGACGACATCTCCGTCACCGGCCTCGACGACCTCGCCCTCGCCACCGCCCTCGACCCCGAACTCACGACCGTCCGCCTGGACGCCGAGCTCTTCGGCGAACGCGGCATGGAGGCCCTGCTCGCCGTCCTGGAGGGACGGGTGCCCGACGGGGGCGACATCCCCGTCCACCTGGTCGTACGAGGCTCGACAGCGCCGCCCAGTGCCCCCTGAACGCCCTGTGCCCCGGCCGCATCGACGACCGGGGCACACAGGAGCGGGACGGGGGTGAGGCGGCCTGCCGGCCTACTCCTCGTCCGAGCCCTCCTCCGCACTGCTCTCGGCCTCGGTGGCCGCTCCGTCCGCCTCCAGGAGCCGGGACAGCTGACGGCCCACGATCCGCTTGAACTTCCGCGCCTGCGGCCGCGTACGGTCCAGCACCGCGACCTCCAGACGCTCAGCGGGAATCTCCCGCTGTGTGCCGTTCGTATCGCGGGACAGCGCCTGCACGGCCAGCTTCAGCCCCTCCGCGAGAGACATGCCCTCACGGTGCTGCTGATCGAGATAGGTGCTGATCTGCTCGGAATTGCCACCGACCGCGACAGAACCGTGCTCGTCCACGATCGACCCGTCATGCGGCAACCGATAGATCTGGTCACCCTCGGGCGTCTCCCCGACCTCGGCAACGACCAGCTCCACCTCGTACGGCTTCTCGGCCGCACTGGAGAAGATCGTGCCCAGCGTCTGAGCGTAGACATTGGCAAGACCGCGAGCAGTCACGTCATCACGGTCATAGGTGTAACCACGAAGATCGGCGTACCGCACACCGCCGATCCTCAGATTCTCGTACTCGTTGTACTTGCCGGCGGCCGCAAAACCGATCCGGTCATAGATCTCGCTGAACTTGTGCAGCGCACGGGACGGGTTCTCGCCGACGAACACGATGCCGTCGGCATACTGCAACACGACCAGGCTGCGACCACGGGCGATGCCCTTACGGGCGTACTCCGCCCGGTCGGCCATGGCCTGCTGGGGTGAGACATAGAACGGCGTCGACACCGGTTATCCGTCCCTTTCTGTCGAAGTCACGGGGATCACCTTGGTAAAAGCCGGGCGCCGGGCTACAGCAGCGCGGCCCGTGGACCGTCGGGCTGCTCCAGCCGCCGCTCCAGGATCGAGCGGGCGATCTCGGAGGACTCGTCCTCCGTCAGCCGGCGGAAGCCGTCCTCGGTGATCACGGTGACGATCGGATAGATCCGGCGGGCGACATCGGGACCACCGGTCGCCGAGTCGTCGTCAGCCGCGTCATAGAGGGCCTGCACCACGAGCGTCGTGGCCTGGTCCTCGGACAGGTCGTCACGGAAGAGCTTCTTCATGGCACCGCGCGCGAAGATCGAACCGGAGCCCGTGGCCGCGTACCCGTGCTCCTCGGAGCGGCCACCCGTCACGTCATAGGAGAAGATGCGCCCCTTCGCGCGGTCCACGTCATAACCGGCGAAGAGGGGAACCACGGCCAGGCCCTGCATGGCCATGCCGAGGTTGGAACGGATCATGGTCGACAGCCGGTTCGCCTTGCCCTCCAGCGAGAGCTGCGCCCCCTCGACCTTCTCGAAGTGCTCCAGCTCCAGCTGGAACAGCTTGACCATCTCGACAGCGAGGCCCGCCGTACCGGCGATACCGACGGCGGAGTACTCGTCGGCCGGGAACACCTTCTCGATGTCACGCTGCGCGATGACGTTGCCCATGGTGGCGCGACGGTCACCGGCCAGCACGACACCGCCCGGGAACGTCGCGGCCACGATGGTCGTGCCGTGCGGCGCCTCGATGACACCCTGCGTCGGGGGCAGCTGCCGGTTGCCCGGCAGCATCTCCGGCTGATGCTCGGACAGGAAGTCCATGAAGGACGACGACCCAGGCGTCAGGAAGGCAGCTGGTAGACGCCCGGTGCTACGAGTGTTGGCTTCCACGCGATTCCTTCCAAGTAAGCGGCGGCCCGACGGACAGCGTCGGGGTCATCTCCCAACTTGCCGATGGCCGAATTGCAGTTGAAGCACAGTACGCCTCGGACCCTACCCGTCTCGTGGCAGTGATCCACATGCACGGCCAGGAGCTTTCAGGCAGATCACACAGAGCCCCGTTTGAGAGGCGATCATCACGTCGCGTTCGGCTTCCCGCAGCCCATCACGCATGGCCTTGTTCCTTGCGAAGGCTGTCCGAGGTTTGTCCTCCTCACACCTCGGACAGCGCTTCACACCCTGCTCTTCTTGCCCTCGACGCCACCGCTAGCGGCAAGCCTTCGATTCAAAGGAAGACGGGGCCTACTGCCCACCTTTTTGCACGAATGAGCGCACGAAATCCTCTGCGTTCTCCTCGAGCACATCGTCGATTTCGTCCAGGACGGAGTCCACGTCATCGCTCAGCTTTTCCTGGCGCTCCTTGAGGTCGTCGGATGCCTGGGCATCCTGTGCCTGCTCCTCGACCTCCTCCGTGGAGCGCGTCGCCTTCTGCTGGCCGCCGCCGGTGTCCTTGGTCGCCATAACCCCTCACCCCGCTCGGTTCGACGTTCTTGATCAGACCCTACAAGCAGGGTCTGACATCGGCCCCGCAGTTGCTACAACGTACGGGGGCCACCTCGATGATTCCCGGACGATGGACTTTCCACCCTGTCCGGCCGGTTCGGCCCTGGCGGCCGCTCAGCCGCCGGACAGCACCCTGACCAGGTCTTCCGCCGTGCGGCAGCGGTCAAGGAGCTCCTTGACGTGATTTCGCGTTCCGCGAAGCGGTTCCAGGGTTGGGACGCGCTGGAGCGAGTCCCGGCCCGGGAGATCGAAGATCACGGAGTCCCAGGAGGCCGCCGCCACGTCGTCCGCGTACTGCTCCAGGCAGCGGCCGCGGAAGTAGGCGCGGGTGTCCTCCGGGGGCTTCGTACGGGCCCTCTCGACCTCGTTCTCGTCCAGGAGGCGCTTCATGCGGCCGCGGGCCGCGAGACGGTTGTAGAGGCCCTTTTCGGGGCGTACGTCGGCGTACTGGAGGTCGAGGAGGTGGAGCTTTGCGGCGTCCCAGTCGAGGCCGTCGCGGCGCCGGTAGCCCTCCATGAGTTCCCGCTTGGCGACCCAGTCGAGCTCGCCGGCGAGGCTCATGGGGTCGTTCTCCAGGCGGTTGAGGGTGTCCTCCCAGCGGGCGAGGACGTCCTTGGTCTGGTCGTCGGCGTCCGCACCGAAGCGTTCCTCGACGTACTTGCGGGAGAGCTCGAAGTACTCCATCTGGAGCTGGACGGCGGTGAGCGTGCGGCCGCTGCGGAGGGTGACCAGGCGCTTGAGGGTGGGGTCGTGGGAGACCTGGTGGAGGGTGCGGACGGGCTGGTCCACGGCGAGGTCGACGGCGATGAAGCCGTCTTCGATCATCGACAGCACGAGGGCGGTGGTGCCCAGCTTGAGGTACGTCGAGATCTCCGAGAGGTTGGCGTCGCCGATGATCACGTGCAGACGGCGGTACTTCTCGGCGTCGGCGTGGGGCTCGTCGCGTGTGTTGATGATCGGGCGCTTGAGGGTGGTCTCCAGGCCCACTTCGACCTCGAAGTAGTCGGCGCGCTGGCTGAGCTGGAAGCCGTGTTCGTGGCCGTCCTGGCCGATGCCGACGCGGCCGGCGCCGGTGACGACCTGGCGGGAGACGAAGAAGGGCGTGAGGTGGCGCACGATGTCCGAGAACGGGGTCTCCCGTTTCATCAGGTAGTTCTCGTGCGTGCCGTAGGAGGCGCCCTTGTTGTCGGTGTTGTTCTTGTAGAGGTGGATCGGCTGGGCGCCGGGGAGTGCGGCGGCCCGTTCGGCGGCTTCGGCCATGATGCGTTCGCCGGCCTTGTCCCAGAGGACGGCGTCGCGGGGGTTGGTGACCTCGGGGGCGCTGTATTCGGGGTGTGCGTGGTCGACGTAGAGTCGTGCGCCGTTGGTGAGGATCACGTTCGCGAGGCCGATGTCCTCGTCGGTGAGCTGGCTGGCGTCGGCGGCCTCGCGGGCGAGGTCGAAGCCTCGCGCGTCGCGCAGCGGGTTCTCCTCCTCGAAGTCCCAGCGGGCCCGGCGGGCCCGGTGCATCGCCGCCGCGTAGGCGTTGACGATCTGGGACGAGGTGAGCATGGCATTGGCGTTGGGGTGGCCGGGGACGGAGATGCCGTACTCCGTCTCGATGCCCATTACTCGCCGTACGGTCATGCGGCCCTCCTTGCCCGGCGGCGCCCTCGGTCGGGGACGCTGCTCAAGTACCGCTGGCGCTCCGGTGCGTGTGCGGTGCCCGTCCCCGCACTGCGCGACTCGGCGGTACCGAAGAGCCTAGAACGGCTTTGCGCTGGTGGGGAGATCATTTGCGTCATTGCCTTGCGCGCCTCTTGTTGCGGTCTTGGCCTGAAAAACAGTCGACTGCGGGTACCCGGTGAGGGCACCCGCAGCCGCCCTGTTTTTTACAGGTACTGACCGGTGTTCGCCACCGTGTCGATGGAGCGTCCGGTGTCGGCGCCCTGCTTTCCGGTGATGAGGGTGCGGATGTAGACGATCCGTTCGCCCTTCTTTCCGGAGATTCGGGCCCAGTCGTCCGGGTTGGTGGTGTTGGGGAGGTCTTCGTTCTCCTTGAACTCGTCCACGCATGCCTGGAGGAGGTGGGAGACGCGGAGGCCCTTCTGGTTGTGGTCGAGGAAGTCCTTGATCGCCATCTTCTTGGCGCGGCCGACGATGTTTTCGATCATGGCGCCGGAGTTGAAGTCCTTGAAGTAGAGGACTTCCTTGTCACCGTTGGCGTAGGTGACCTCCAGGAAGCGGTTCTCCTCGGATTCCGCGTACATGTGTTCGACGGCCGTCTGGATCATGCTTTCGACGGTGGTCGTCTTGCTGCCGCCGTGCTCGCCGAGGTCGTCGGCGTGCAGAGGGAGGCGTTCGGTGAGGTACTTGCCGAAGATGTCCTTGGCGGCTTCGGCGTCGGGGCGCTCGATCTTGATCTTCACATCGAGGCGGCCGGGGCGCAGGATGGCGGGGTCGATCATGTCCTCGCGGTTGGAGGCGCCGATCACGACCACGTTCTGCAGGCCCTCCACACCGTCGATCTCGGCGAGCAGCTGCGGGACGATGGTGTTCTCCACGTCCGAGCTGACACCGGAGCCTCGGGTGCGGAAGAGGGACTCCATCTCGTCGAAGAAGACGATGACCGGGGTGCCCTCGCTGGCCTTCTCCCTCGCACGCTGGAAGACGAGGCGGATCTGCCGCTCGGTCTCACCGACGTACTTGTTGAGGAGCTCGGGGCCCTTGATGTTGAGGAAGAAGCTCTTGCCGGCGGCCTGGCCGGTGACCTCGGCGACCTTCTTGGCCAGCGAGTTGGCGACGGCCTTGGCGATGAGCGTCTTTCCGCATCCGGGGGGCCCGTACAGCAGGACGCCCTTGGGCGGCCGCAGTTCGTGCTCCTTGAACAGGTCCGGGTAGAGGTACGGCAGCTCGACCGCGTCGCGGATGGCCTCGATCTGGCCGCCGAGTCCACCGATCTGCTCGTAACCGATGTCGGGAACCTCTTCGAGGACGAGTTCCTCGACCTCGCTCTTCGGAACGATCTCGTAGACATAGCCGGAACGGGGTTCGAGCAGCAGGGCGTCACCGGGGCGGATGTTCACGTCCAGCAGTGGCTCGGCGAGCCGTACCACCCGCTCCTCATCGGTGTGCCCGAGCACCAGGGCGCGTTCGCCGTCCTCGAGGATCTCCTTGAGGGTGACGATGTCCCCGACACGCTCGAACTCCATGGCCTCGACCACGTTGAGCGCTTCGTTGAGCATTACTTCCTGGCCGCGCCTCAGTTCTTCGAGGTCGACGCTGGGGCTGACGTTCACGCGGAGTTTGCGGCCTCCGGTGAAGATGTCGGCCGTGCCGTCCTCGTTCGCCGTGAGGAAGACTCCGAAGCCGGCCGGCGGCTGTGCGAGCCGGTCGACCTCTTCCTTGAGGGCCACGATCTGGTCGCGGGCCTCACGGAGCGTGTTGGCGAGTCGCTCGTTCTGGGCGGACACGCCGGCCAGGTTGGTCTGCAGCTCGACGATCCGCTCTTCGAGAATCCTCGTGTGTCGCGGAGAGTCGGCGAGCTTGCGTCGCAGGACGGCGATCTCCTGCTCAAGGTAGGCAATCTGCCCGGCCGGGTCGTCGGACCCTCGTCCCGGGCGGATGCCGCGGTTCATGTCGTCGTCGTGGGCTGCCACGGTCCTCACCTCCTCCAAGGGGAGCTGGACGCTTCCAGACCCTACCTGGGTGGGTGTCGATTGAAACCCCTAGATCACAAAGACGGTAGGGGCGTGTCCGATCTTGCCCCTTGCGCCGTTCCTCACGCCAGGGGAATACCCATTCATCAACCTTCGAAAGCAGGCAGTAGTCGGCGATGGAGTGTTCAACACCCATCGGGGTCGAGCCTAGTTGTCCACGCCGCGCACCTGCGAACAGGAGCGCGGCGGCTCGGTGCGTGGCGTGCGGCGGGCCCTGGGGCTGCGCCGTGCCCCGGTGGCGTGACGCGATCCACAGGGCAGACTCGTACGACGGTTTTCGGCCATGCAGGAGGTTCCCTTCGGTCGATGTCGGGAGGATCACACACCGGGCGAAGAGGTGTTCGAGGGCTCCGGCCCGGGCGGGACGCGCGGGCCGGTTGAAACCCGGAGTACCGCCGAACAGGACGGAGAGGCGGCCGGAGGTAGGGTCGAGTCGGTCAGCACCCGTCAGAGCCGGCCCGATTTCTCGCCGGCTCGACAGCCGAACGGCAGGAGACATGAGCGTGCAGCAGGAGGTCGCGACCGGCGGCGAGGAGCTGGAGGTCTGGATCGACCAGGACCTGTGTACCGGCGACGGAATCTGCGCCCAGTACGCGCCGGAGGTGTTCGAGTTGGACATCGACGGCCTGGCCTATGTGAAGGGCGCGGACGACGAGCTGCTGCAGGCCCCGGGCGCCACGACCCCTGTCCCGCTGCCACTTCTGACGGATGTGGTGGACTCCGCCAAGGAGTGTCCGGGCGACTGCATCCATGTGCGTCGGGTTTCGGACAAGATCGAGGTCTACGGCCCGGACGCGGAGTGACCGGGTAGTCACGGGCCGTCACATCTGTCTGTTTTCTCACACGGCGGGCGGTCCGCCTCAGACGCTGTGCGAACCTGCGGGCGTGGAGCGCGTGAACGCGCCGTTCTTCCACTGCCACTTGGCACTCTGCGTCACGTCCGGGCAGCAGCGGGGCACATCGTCGGACGAGTAGCCGAGCAGCGTCGCCGTGACGGCTCCGTCGCGTACGGCGAAGGCGCCGACGGTGTCGCCGGTCTTGGGGGCGAGCAGGGTCGCCACCACCCGCGGCTTGCCGTCCCTGCCGCGGGTGAGGACGTACACGCCGTCGGGCGGGGTGCCCATGGGGGCGTCGCAGTGCACGACGGCCACGGTTTCGGGGTTTCCGTCGCCGTCGAGGTCCCCGGTGGCCTTCTTCTGCACGACCGCTTTGACCGGGCCGCAGGTGAGGGGGAAGTCGACGCCCGCGGTACTGGGAGCCGTGGCCGTGCGGGCGGTAGCCCGGGGGCCGGCCGGCTGGGCTGCCGTCGCGGAGTTGGGCTGCAGCAGCGAGGAGAGGGCCATGACGCCCGAGACGGCCGCGGCGGTGGCGACCCAGTGGATGGGGCGGGTGTGCGTGTGTGCCAGTTCCGGGACGGCGGATTGCTGCACTAGGAGTGTCTCCTGTGAGGGCTGTGCCGGTGGGGGTGGCCTGCATCGTGCCACACGTCACAGTGCGGGGGAACGGCGGGGTGTTCGGTTCCTCGAATGAGTGATGCCGGGTTTGTTCGGTTTGTGGGGTGGTGTCAACAGAAGGGCGCTGCGGCCGAGTTGCGGATGATGTCCGGGAACTCGGCGGCAGCGCCCTTTCGTTGGGTGCGGTGTGCGGCCGCGTCAGCGGCCGCCTCCGTCGGCGTTGGGGCCGGCGTAGTCCTCGCCGTAGGCGCCCTTGGCGGGGCGGCGGCGGCGCATGGGCGGCTCGACGCCGTCGGCGAGGCGGCGGGCGGTGAGCAGGAAGCCGGTGTGGCCGATCATCCGGTGGTCCGGGCGGACGGCGAGGCCCTCGATGTGCCAGTTGCGGATCATCGTCTCCCAGGCGGTCGGCTCGTTGAAGGAGCCGATCTCACGGATGGACTCGACGGTCCGGGCGAGCTGGGTGGTGGTGGCGACGTAGCAGCAGAGGATGCCGCCGGGGACGAGCGCCTTGGAGACGGCCTCCAGGCACTCCCAGGGGGCGAGCATGTCGAGGATGACGCGGTCGACGTCGGTGTCGGAGAGGTTGTCCTGGAGGTCGCCGACGGTGAGCTGCCAGGCGGGGTGCGGGCCGCCGAAGTAGCGCTCGACGTTCTGCTGAGCGATCTCCGCGAAGTCCTCGCGGCGCTCGTAGCTGTGCAGCATGCCCTGGTCGCCGATGGCGCGCAGCAGGAAGCTGCTGAGCGAGCCCGAGCCGACGCCGGCCTCCACGACGCGCGCGCCGGGGAAGATGTCGGCGAAGGCGAGGATCTGCCCCGCGTCCTTCGGGTAGACGACGGCTGCCCCGCGGGGCATGGACAGGACGTAGTCGGGGAGCAGGGGGCGCAGCGCGAGGTAGGCGACGTTCCCGGTGGTGCGGACAACGCTGCCCTCGGGAGCGCCGATCAGTTCGTCGTGCGGGAAGGAACCCTTGTGGGTGTGGAAGTTCTTCCCGTCCTCGAGCGTGAACGTGTAGTGGCGGCCCTTGGGGTCGGTCAGCTGAACCTGGTCCCCGACCTTGAAGGGCCCGCGCCTGCGGGCGGCACCGGTCGGTTCGGACATGTGAACAGACTACCGGGGTTTACAGGGGCCGCCGACCACTAGGACGAGGGCCTGGCCATGGCTTTCACGAAGGCGCGCTCGACGTCGGCGGCGGACAGCACGCCGTAGATCTCGCCGGTCTCCTCGACCACGAGGTATTCGGTGGCGGGGGTGGCGCGCAGGACGTCGAGGAGGTCTTCGCCGGCGAGTTCCGCGGAGACGCGCATGCCGTCGGTGAGGTCCTGGGCGAGGCCGCTGACGGCGACCCAGGGGCGGCGGTGTTCGGGTACGCCGACGATGGCGGCCTCGCGGACGAGGGAGAGCGGGTTGCCTTCGGGGTCGACGACGACGAGGGCGCGGGCGCCCGCGGCATTCGCGCGGCGCAGTGCCTCGGACAGGGGGGTGTCGGTCTCGACGGGGACGGCGCGGCGGGTGAGGTTGCGGGCGCGCAGTTCCGGCAGGTGTTCCCTGAGGCGGGCCATGCGGAGGCTGTTGCCGGCGCCGGTCCAGATGATGGCGGCGAGGATGGCGGCGAGCAGGGCGTCGGTGACGGTGTCCATGCCGACGCTGTCCTCGGCGGTGGTGCCGAGGGCGCCGGACTGGGTGAGCAGCGGGAGGCCGATGAGGACGGAGACGGCGAGGGCGCGGCCGACCCAGGCGGCGGCGATGGTGCCGCTCATGGGTCTGCCGGTGATCTTCCAGACGACGGCGCGGAGCATCCGGCCGCCGTCGAGGGGCAGGCCGGGCAGGAGGTTGAAGGCGGCCACGATGAGGTTGGAGATCATCAGGCCGGCCAGCAGGACGCCGGGGACGGTGCCGGGCTCGACGGGCTGCAGGGCGACGTAGAAGAGGCCGGCGAGGACGAGGGAGAGCAGCGGGCCGACGAAGGCGAGGACGAATTCGCGGCCGGGTGTCTCGGCCTCTTTCTCGATCTCCGAGACGCCGCCGAAGAACTGGAGCTGGATGCGGCGGACGGGGAGTTTGAAGCGGAGGGCCGCGACCGTGTGGGCCAGCTCGTGGACGAGGACGGAGGCGTAGAAGGCGACGGCGAAGAAGAGGGAGACGAGGTAGCGGGCGGCTCCGAGTTCGGGCAGGACGCGGTCGAGCTGGCCGCCGAAGACCCAGGTGATCAGGGCGGCGACGAGGAACCAGCTGGGCGCGACGTACACGGGCACGCCGAAGGGGCGGCCCATGAGGAGGCCGCCGCCGGGTTCCCGGGGGCGCTTGGGCGGGCGGTTCTTGGCGGTGCCGGAGTGGGCGAAGGTGCGGTCGTCCGCCGGGCCGTTCGCCGCGTGGCCCTCCGCGGGGCTCTTTTCCGGGGCGGGCGTGTCATCTGCGGCGGGCCGGTTCTCGCCCTCGCTGGGCGCGGGGTTGGTGCCGTCGTCCGGCGCGGGGTTGTCCTCCGCGGCCGTCGGGGGCTGTTGGCCGGCCGGGGTGGGCTCGGGGGCGGACGGGGCCGCCGACCCTGCGTGGTGCTCGGCCGGCTCCTCGGTGCCGGGCCGCGGCTGCCCGCTCCCGCCGCTCTCGTCCACGATGTCCCCTCGTTCGAAGCGTCTTCCGCGCCTACCGGGCGGAAGGGTCTCGGGTCGATGGTATGCGGCCGTCGGGAGGCGTTCCGCTCCGGCACCCCTTCTCTTTCCCCAGGCGTCGCAGCTGTCACGGCCGCGGGCGGGTCACTGTCAGTGGCGGGCCGTATGGTCTGGGGCATGGAGACGAGTACGGAGGGCGCGGGCAAGGCCCCCAGCAGCGAGGTGGCGCAGGCGGATGCGCCGGTGGCGGTGGAGCCGGCGGAAGCGGCGCCGCCGGTCGAGACGGCGGGCACGAGCCCGCGCGTCGCCATAGCGCCCGCCAGTCTGTCGCCCTCGCGGGCCAGTGACTTCATGCAGTGCCCCCTGCTCTACCGGTTCCGTGTCATCGACCGGCTGCCCGAGAAGCCGAGCGAGGCGGCGACCCGGGGCACGCTGGTGCATGCGGTGCTGGAGCGGCTCTTCGACGCCCCGGCCGCGGAGCGGACCGCGCCGCGCGCCAAGTCCCTGATCCCCGGGCAGTGGGACCGGCTGCGGGAGAGCCGGCCGGAAGTGGTGGAGCTGTTCGAGGACGATCCGCAGGGTGAGCGGCTGGCGCGCTGGCTGGGCGAGGCGGAGCAGCTCGTCGAGCGCTGGTTCACGCTGGAGGACCCGACCCGGCTGGAGCCCGCCGAGCGGGAGCTGTTCGTGCAGGCCGAGCTGGACTCGGGACTGATGCTGCGCGGGATCATCGACCGGGTGGACGTGGCGCCCACGGGCGAGGTGCGGATCGTCGACTACAAGACGGGCAAGGCGCCGCGGCCGGAGTACGCCGAGGGCGCGCTGTTCCAGATGAAGTTCTACGCCCTCGTGGTGTGGCGGCTGAAGAACGTGGTGCCGAGGCGGCTGCAGCTCGTGTATCTGGGCAGCGGGGACGTTTTGACCTACGACCCCGTCCTCGCCGACCTGGAGCGTGTCGAGCGCAAGCTGCTCGCGCTGTGGGAGGCGATCCGCCAGGCCACGGAGTCGGGGGACTGGCGCCCGCGCCCCACCAAGCTGTGCGGCTGGTGCGACCACCAGGCACACTGCCCGGAATTCGGCGGCACTCCCCCGCCGTACCCACTGCCGCTCGGAGCCGGCGAATAACCCCCGTCCTGCGCCCGAGGGACGGTCCGGCAACACACCGGGCACGCCTCCGCGCCGGCCCCGGCCTGCTCTGCCGTGCCGTGCCGTCCGCGGGCAGTCGTGCCGCCAGGGCGGCACCGGTGGGCGCAGGCGGCACCGCCCCGCGGGCGCGGGCAACCGAAGCCGAAAAGGGAGGCAGCCACTCCGACGAGGCAGCAATGCGCCGGGCCGGTGTGCCGTGCGATGCCGCGCAGGGGGGTTTGTCGTCGGCTCCGAGGGCGGCCGAGTCCGCGGGCGTCTCGCAGGGCAGAATGGGGCCGGACTAGCGAAGGAGACTCACGTGGCCATCCGCGTCCTACTGGTCGACGACCAGCCGCTGCTGCGTACCGGCTTCAGGATGATCCTGGAGGCGGAGCAGGACATCGCGGTCGTCGGGGAGGCCGGTGACGGACTGCAGGCACTCGACCAGGTGCGTGCGCTACAGCCCGATGTGGTTCTGATGGACATCCGTATGCCCCGTATGGACGGGGTGGAGGCGACCCGGCAGATCACCGGGCCCGGGCGGGACGGCCCGGCGAAGGTGCTGGTGCTGACCACGTTCGACCTCGACGAGTACGTGGTGGAGGCGCTGCGGGCGGGTGCCAGCGGCTTTCTGCTGAAGGACGCGCCGGCCAACGAGCTGGTGCAGGCGATCCGGGTGGTGGCGGGCGGTGAGGCCATGCTGGCGCCGAGCATCACGCGGCGGCTGCTGGACAAGTACGCCACGCATCTGCCCTCCGGGGACGAGCCCGTGCCGGACACGCTGCACACGCTGACCGAGCGCGAGGTGGAGGTGCTGAAGCTGGTGGCCCGCGGGCTGTCCAACGCGGAGATCGCCGCCGATCTGTTCGTCAGCGAGACCACCGTCAAGACGCACGTGGGGCATGTGCTGACGAAACTGGGGCTGCGTGACCGGGTGCAGGCCGCGGTGTACGCGTACGAGAGCGGGCTGGTGCGGCCCGGCGCGCAGTAGCGGCAGCCGGTACGACACGAAGGGCGCCCTCTCGCGCTGGGGGCGCCCTTCGTCTGCGTACCGCCGTCGCTCAGCCCTTGCTGAGTTCCCAGAACCGGAAGACCGTCGACGCGTCGAGGCAGTACTCGAGGCCGTAGACGTTCTCGCGGGTGACCGCGTACTGCTTGGCCTGCCAGACCGGGAGGACGGGCAGCTGGTCGGCGACGATGTCCTGCAGCCTGCCGTAGTCGTTGTCGGTCGCGGCGCGGTCGCTCTCGGCGGCGGTGCGCGGGATGAGGGTGCCGGTGATCATGCTGTTCCTGTAGTTGTTGCTCAGCACGTTGCCCCGGCCGAAGAAGGGTGCCGTGAAGTTGTCGGCGTCCGGGTAGTCGGGCACCCAGCCCTTCACGTACACGCCGTACTTGCCCTTGGCGATGTCCTTCTCGTACTGGTCGAAGGCCACGGACTTGACGTCGGCCCGGAAGAGGCCGCTGGCGTTGAGCTGTCCCGCGATCGCCTTCAGCTCCTGGTCGGTGGCCGGGCCGTAGCGCGAAGGGGTGGACCAGAGGGTCAGCTTGACCTTGCCGGTGATGCCCTCGTTCCTCAGGGCGGCGGCGGCCTTGGCCGGTGAGGGGCTGGCACCGTAGGTGTCGAAGAAGGCCGTGTTGTGGCCTGCGATACCCGCCGGGATGATCGAGTACAGCGGGGTGGCCGTGCCCTGGTAGACGTCCTTGATGAGGGCGTCGCGGTCGAGCAGGTAGGCGATGGCCTTGCGCACGCCCAGCTTCCCGGTGACCGGGTCCTTCATGTTGAAGACCAGGTGCTGGACCTCGGCGCTGCTGCCCTCGACGACCTCGGCCTTGGAGTTGTTGTCGGCGTTCTGGATGTCGGCGATGTCGCGTGCGCTCAGGCCCCGGTAGGCGATGTCGACCGTGCCGTCGAGCAGCGCCTTCTTCAGGGAGGACGGGTCGCCGTGGAAGAACTTCAGCGTCACGCCGGAGTTCTTCGCCTTCGCGTTGCCCCGGTAGTTGCCGTTGACCGAGAAGACGGCCTTGTCGTCGCCGAACGAGTCCAGCTTGTACGGGCCGGAGCCGACCGCCTGGCCGTCCTTGCGCAGCTTGTTCCCGTCGTACTGGTTGTGGTCGACGATGGAGCCCGCACCGGAGGCGATCTTGCTCGGGAAGGTGGCGTCGGGCACCTTCAGCCGGAAGACGACGGTCTTGGCGTCCGGCGTCTCGACCTTGTCCAGCATGGGGAACATGATGGCGGGACCGGCAGCGTCGTTGATCTTGAGCATGCGGTCGAAGGAGAACTTGACGTCCTTCGAGGTGAGCGAGTCACCGTTGCTGAACTTGAGGCCGTCCTTGAGGGTGCACCGGTAGACCTTGGTGGACGTGTCGGTGAAGGTGCACGACTTGGCGGCCTCCGGCTCGGGCTCCGTGCCTCCGTCGGGGAAGCTGAGCAGCGACTGGAAGACGTTGTTGAACAACAGCCAGGAACCCGGGTCGTAACCGGAGGCGGGGTCGGTGGCCAGGACGTCGTCCGACATCCCCATGACGACGGCCGAGCCGGTCCCCCCTGCGTCCGAGCCGCCCGTTCCGCAGCCGGTCAAAAGGCCGGAGGCCAGCCCCGCCACTACGGGCAGGACCGGCCACTGGTTACGCATGTTCACTGCTTGTGCCTTCTCGTCGAATTCGGAACCCCGGGGCCACGCTCCCCGGCCCCGGGGACGAGAGAGATCAGCCGCTCACGCCACGGCCGAGCTCCCACAGCTGCAGGGTCGAGGAGGAGTTGAGCGCGTACGCGGTCCCCGTAACGTCACCGCGGGCGGCGACGTACTGCTTGCCCTGCCACAGCGGCAGGATCGGGACGTCGTCGGCGACGATGTCCTGGATCTCGGTCAGGTTGGAGGAGGCCGCGAGGCGGTCGGCCTCACGACGGGACGCCGGGATCAGCGTGTTGATGATCTTACTGTTGCGGTAGGGCGACTTGAGGAAGTTGTCCTTGTCGAGGAAGGGCGCGAGGTAGTTGTCGGCGTCCGGGAAGTCCGGGAACCAGCCCATGCCCCAGACGTCGTACTTGCCCTTGCGCTCGGCCGGCACGAACGTCGTCCAGGGCGCGCCCTGGACGTCGACGTCGAACAGTCCGCTGTCGTTGAGCTGCTTCTGAAGGACCTCGAACTCCTTCTTGGTGGCCGAGCCGTAGTGGTCGGTCGTGTAGTGCAGCGTCAGCTTCACCGGGGTGGTGATGTTGGCGGCGGTCAGCAGGGCCTTGGCCTTGGCGGTGCTGGGGTCGCCGTACTTGTTGAAGAACGAGTTGGAGTGGCCGGTGATGCTCGCCGGGACCAGCGAGTACAGCGGCTCGGCCTGGGTGCCGTAGACCTTGGCGACGATCTCGCCGCGGTTGATCAGCTGGGCCATCGCCTGACGGACGGCCTTGTTCTTCACGGTCGGCGCGTTGGTGTTGAAGGCGAGGTAGCGGATCTCCAGACCTGCCATCTCGACCAGGTCCTCGTTGCTGTCCGTGCCGGCGGACAGCTTCTGAATCTGCTCCGGCGCCATGGTGCGGGTCATGACGTCGATGTCACCCTTGTCGAGGGCCTTGCCCATCGCGTCGGCGTCCGCGTAGGAGATCATGTCGACCTTGGAGTTGTTCACCTTCAGCGTCCCCTTGTAGTTGGGGTTCTTGGTGAACGTGGCCTTGACGATCTCGTCGTTCTTGACGTCGGCGGAGAGGGTGTACGGGCCGGACCCGTCGACGTCGAAGCCGTCGCGCAGCTTGTTCTTCTCGTAGTCGGCGGGGTTGACGATGCCCGCGACCGGAGTCGACAGCTTGTACGGGAAGGTGGCGTCCGCGGTCTTCAGGTGGAAGATGACCTGGTTGTCGCCCTGCGTCTCGACGGTGTCGATGGTGTTGAGCAGGGCGGAGACACCGGAGTCGGCCTTGATGGCGCGGGCTCGGTCGATGGAGTACTTCACATCGGCCGCGGTGATCTTGTCGCCGTTGGAGAACTTCAGGCCGTCGCGCAGCGTGCACGCGTAGCGCTCGTTGCCCGAGTCGGTGAAGCCGCAGCTCTGCGCGGCCTCGGGCACGGGGTCGCCCTCGCCCTTCGGCTGGATCATCAGGGTCTGCACGGTCTGGCGCAGGATGTTCCAGGTGCCGACGTCGTACGCGTACGCCGGATCGAGCGGCGCGGGTGCGTCCTTCGTGGCGGTGAACCGGTCCGTGGTGCCGACGGCGATCGCGTCCCCGCCGCTGCCGCTGCTGTCGGAACTGCCACAGGCGGCGAGCACGGGTGCGAGCAGGCCGACCACGGCCGGCAGCACCAAAGTCTTGCGGTTCATGCTCGTGTTTCTCCAGAGCTGTTCAGGTCCGTGTATCCGGCATGCAGGGGTGTCGCGGCGGATCACGGGGGTAGAGGCGATGGTTCTCGCGACGAGATTAGTCCGCACCAGCAGGGCGGTTCGCGGTCACCGGAGTTGAGGCCCCATCACGCAGCGAAACCGGTTGCGGACAGACCGAAAACCCGACCGGGGAAGGATTCGTGCAGCGTTCCATCAATCGGGACACAAGGGCACGTCCTCGCACCCCGAAACGGGGCGAAGAGCACAGCCCGCACGACCTGTCGAGGCCCGGGTGAGTGGGGAACCTCACATTCCCAATGGCAGGGATGAGCACCGGAATTGGGCCATCCCCGCGCTGCGAATTCTCTCGTACACCAGCCCTGGGAATTCATGTCCTATCAGTTCTGCACGCTGGGTGAACGCTCAGCGCATTTCCGTCATCGAGTGGCGATCAGTGGGTGATCAGAGCGTGATCAATCCGCGCAGAAATGCCAGGTCGACGTCTTCGAGGGAGCTGACGACCGTGCGCCGGTCGGCGGGGGCGATGGGGGCCACCGAGGGCACCACGACCACATGACAGCCGGCCGCCTCGGCCGACGCGACACCGGTGGCGGTGTCCTCGACGACCGCGCATCTGGCCGGATCCACGCCCAGTCCGGCGGCCGCGGTCAGATACGGGTCGGGGTGCGGCTTGGTGCGCGGCACCTCGTCGCCGGCCACCGACAGGGCGAAGTGCTGCGGGCCGAGGGAGCTGAGCACGCGGTCGATGATGCGCCGGTGGGAGGCGGAGACCAGGGCGGTGGGGATCTCGTACTCGGAGAGTTCGGCGAGCAGCCTGGCGGCGCCCGGCATCAGTGGCAGGGCGCGGTCGATGCGGTCCTCGAAGCCCTGGTTGAGCAGCACCGTCAGTTCGGCGAGGGTGATGTCGGCGCCGGTGGCCTCGATCAGGAACCCCGCGCTGCGGGTCATGGGACCGCCGACCACGACATGGCGCCAGGTGTCGTCCAGGGTGTGGCCGAGGCCGGCGAAGATCTCGACCTCGACGTCCCACCAGAAGCCCTCGGTGTCCACGAGGGTTCCGTCCATGTCGAGGAGTACGGCCTGCAGGGCTGAGCCTTCGGCCGTACGGGTTCCGAGCGCGGGGACCGTACTGGTCATCCGGGCGCACCTCCTTGAGGGGCGAGCAGGCCGGTTCCCGCGCGGGGAACCGGCCTGCAGTGGACCGACCAGTGTACGACTGTTGCGGCCGAAGCGCCTCGTTTATCCGGCGTGGTCCGGGGCACATCGTGTATACCGCCGGGGGCCGCCTTGACGTGCGCCGATGTGCCGTCGGGGGACCCTTTCCGCCGGGGTTACTCAGCGGGCGTTGAAGTACTTCGCCTCGGGGTGGTGGATCACGATCGCGTCGGTGGACTGCTCCGGGTGCAGCTGGAACTCCTCGGAGAGGTGGACGCCGATGCGCTCCGGCTCCAGCAGGTCGGCGATCTTGGCGCGGTCCTCCAGGTCCGGGCAGGCTCCATAGCCGAGGGAGAAGCGGGCGCCGCGGTACTTCAGGGCGAACATGTCCTCGATCTCGCTCGGGTCCTCGCCGGCGAAGCCCAGCTCCGAACGCACGCGCGCGTGCCAGTACTCGGCGAGCGCCTCCGCCAACTGGACGGACAGGCCGTGCAGTTCGAGGTAGTCGCGGTAGGCGTTGGCCTCGAACATACGGGCCGTCTCCTCGCCGATCCGCGAGCCGACGGTGACGACCTGCAGGCCGACCACGTCGGTCTCCCCCGCCTCCTCGGGGCGGAAGAAGTCCGCCAGGCACAGCCGGCGGCCACGGCGCTGACGCGGGAAGGTGAAGCGGGTGCGCTCGTTGCCCTGTTCGTCCAGGATGATCAGGTCGTCGTCCTTGGAGACGCACGGGAAGTAGCCGTAGACCACGGCGGCTTCCAGCAGGTTCTCGGTCTGCAGCCGGTCCAGCAGACCGCGCAGCCGCGGCCGGCCTTCGGTCTCGACGAGCTCCTCGTACGTCGGTCCTTCACCGGTGCGGGCCTGCTTGAGGCCCCACTGGCCCTTGAACAGGGCGCCTTCGTCGAGCCAGCTCGCGTACTCCTTGAGCTGGATGCCCTTGATGACGCGGGTGCCCCAGAAGGGCGGGGTGGGGATGGGGTTGTCGGTGGCGACGTCGGAGCGGACGTGGCCCTCCTCCGGGCGCTCCTCCACCTCGACGGCCGAAGTCGCGCGCACCCGGCGCTGCTTGAGCTCCGGCAGCGTCACGCCGGGCACGCCGCGCTTGACGCCGATCAGCGCATCCATCAGGCGCAGGCCCTCGAACGCGTCGCGGGCGTAGCGGACTTCGCCCTCGTAGAGCTCGTGGAGGTCCTGCTCGACATAGGCGCGGGTGAGGGCCGCGCCGCCGAGGATGACCGGGAAGTCGGCCGCCAGGCCGCGCTGGTTGAGCTCCTCCAGGTTCTCCTTCATGATCACCGTGGACTTGACCAGGAGTCCGGACATGCCGATGACGTCGGCGCGGTGCTCCTCGGCGGCCTCCAGGATCGCGGAGACCGGCTGCTTGATGCCGAGGTTGACCACGTTGTAGCCGTTGTTGGACAGGATGATGTCGACGAGGTTCTTGCCGATGTCGTGCACGTCCCCGCGCACGGTGGCCAGCACGATGGTGCCCTTGCCCTCGGCGTCCGACTTCTCCATGTGCGGTTCGAGGTGGGCGACCGCGGCCTTCATGACCTCCGCGGACTGGAGCACGAACGGCAGCTGCATCTGGCCGGAGCCGAACAGCTCGCCGACGACCTTCATGCCGTCCAGGAGCGTCTCGTTGACGATGTCGAGGGCCTTGCGGGTCTGGAGAGCCTCGTCGAGGTCGGCCTCCAGGCCGTTGCGCTCGCCGTCGATGATGCGGCGCTTGAGGCGCTCCTCCAGCGGGAGGGCGGCCAGCTCCTCGGCCTTGCCGGCCTTCAGCGACTTCGCGGTGGCGCCCTCGAACAGGGCCATCAGCTTCTGCAGCGGGTCGTAGCCCTCGCTGCGGCGGTCGTAGATGAGGTCGAGGGCCGTGGTGACCTCTTCCTCGCTGAACCGGGCGATCGGCAGGATCTTCGAGGCGTGCACGATCGCCGAGTCCAGGCCCGCCTTGACGCACTCGTCGAGGAAGACGGAGTTGAGCAGGATGCGCGCGGCCGGGTTGAGGCCGAAGGAGATGTTCGACAGGCCCAGCGTGGTCTGCACGTCCGGGTGGCGGCGCTTGAGTTCGCGGATCGCCTCGATGGTGGCGATGCCGTCCCCCCGGGACTCCTCCTGACCCGTGCAGATGGTGAAGGTCAGGGTGTCGATGAGGATGTCCGACTCATGGATGCCCCAGTTGCCCGTCAGGTCCTCGATCAGCCGCTCGGCGATCTCGACCTTCTTCTCCGGCGTACGGGCCTGGCCCTCCTCGTCGATGGTCAGCGCGATCAGCGCGGCGCCGTGCTCCTGCGCCAGCTTGGTGACCTTCGCGAAGCGGGACTCGGGGCCGTCGCCGTCCTCGTAGTTGACGGAGTTGATGACCGCGCGGCCGCCGAGCTTCTCCAGGCCCGCCCTGATGACGTCGACCTCGGTGGAGTCCAGCACGATCGGCAGGGTGGAGGCGGTGGCGAAGCGGCCGGCCAGCTCCTCCATGTCGGCGACGCCGTCCCGGCCGACGTAGTCCACACACAGGTCCAGCATGTGGGCGCCCTCGCGGATCTGGTCGCGGGCCATCTCCACACAGTCGTCCCAGCGGCCGGCCAGCATGGCCTCGCGGAACTTCTTGGAGCCATTGGCATTGGTGCGCTCGCCGATCGCCAGGTACGAGGTGTCCTGGCGGAACGGCACCGTCTGGTAGAGGGAGGCGGCACCCGGCTCGGGCTGGGGGTTGCGCTCGGTGGGGGCCAGGTCACGGACCCGCTCGACGACCTGGCGCAGGTGCTCGGGGGTGGTGCCGCAGCAGCCGCCGACCAGGGAGAGGCCGTACTCGCGGACGAAGGTCTCCTGTGCGTCGGCGAGCTCCGGCGCCGTGAGGGGGTAGTGGGCGCCGTCCTTGCCGAGGACCGGAAGGCCCGCGTTGGGCATGCAGGACAGCCGGATGCGCGAGTGGCGGGCCAGGTAGCGCAGGTGCTCGCTCATCTCGGCCGGGCCGGTCGCGCAGTTCAGGCCGATCATGTCGATGCCGAGCGGCTCCAGGGCCGTCAGTGCGGCGCCGATCTCCGAGCCGAGCAGCATGGTGCCGGTCGTCTCCACCGTCACCGACACGATCAGCGGGACCTCGTATCCGGCGGTCTCCATCGCCCGGCGGGCGGCCAGCACGGAGGCCTTGGTCTGCAGCAGGTCCTGGGTGGTCTCCACGAGCAGCGCGTCCGCGCCGCCGGCGAGCAGGCCCTCGGCGTTCTGCTGGTAGGCGTCACGGATGGCGTTGAAGGTGGTGTGACCGAGGGTGGGCAGCTTGGTGCCGGGGCCCATCGATCCGAGCACCCAGCGCTGCCGGCCGTCGCGGGCGGCGAACTCGTCCGCCGTCTCACGGGCGATACGGGCGCCGGCCTCGGACAGCTCGGCGACGCGCTCGGGGATGTCGTACTCGCCGAGAGCGGTGAGGTTCGCACCGAAGGTGTTGGTCTCCACGCAGTCCACGCCCGCGTCGAAGTACGCGGAGTGCACCGAGCGGACGATGTCGGGGCGGGTGACGTTGAGGACCTCGTTGCAGCCCTCCAGCTGCTGGAAGTCGTCCAGCGTGGGGTCCTGCGCCTGCAGCATGGTGCCCATGGCTCCGTCGGCGACCACCACTCGGGTGGTGAGCGCCTCACGGAGCGCGGACACACGGGTCCGGCTGTCGGCGGAAGGGGTCAGTGGCGACGAGGCCATGAAGGGGCTCCCTTAGGTGCGACGGCTGTCGGCTTTGCGTCTGTCCGGGATCTGCCCCGGCAGGCGCACCTCGCCAGGGTAACCGGGGTCGGCCGGGGATGGTCAGGGGCGTCCACGGGACGGACGAGGATGACGGGCAGGTCACCGACGGGATACCAGTGACACAACAGAACCCGACGGAAACGCACCGACCATTAGCGAGAGGTCGACATCGACCGGTAGTGTTCGACATTGCCGAACAGCGGCAGCGACGTCGCGCGTCGACGGTCGAAGGGGACGGAGGCAGTACGGCGATGGCACGGAACATCCAGTCGCTCGAACGGGCGGCCGCGATGCTGCGGCTGCTCGCGGGCGGCGAGCGACGGCTCGGCCTCTCGGACATCGCCTCGTCACTGGGCCTCGCCAAGGGCACCGCCCACGGGATTCTGCGCACCCTCCAGCAGGAGGGTTTCGTCGAGCAGGACGACGCCTCCGGGCGCTATCAGCTGGGCGCCGAACTGCTGCGCCTCGGCACCACCTATCTCGACGTGCACGAGCTGCGGGCGCGCGCCCTGGTGTGGACGGACGACCTGGCCCGGTCCAGTGGGGAGAGCGTGTATCTCGGCGTCCTGCACCAGCAGGGCGTACTGATCGTGCACCACGTCTTCCGGCCCGACGACAGCCGTCAGGTGCTGGAGATAGGGGCCATGCAGCCGCTGCACTCCACGGCCCTGGGCAAGGTCCTTTCGGCCTACGACCCGGTCGCGCACAGCGAGGCCATCGAGGCCGACCGCAAGCCCTTCACCGACCGCACCGTGTGCGAGCAGGAGGACTTCGAGCACATCCTCGACCTCTCGCGTGCGCGGGGCTACGCGGCCGACGTCGAGGAGACCTGGGAGGGCGTCGCGTCCGTCGCCGCGCCCATCCACGACCGGCGGCGGATGCCCGTGGGCGCGGTGGGGATCACCGGCGCCGTGGAGCGGCTGTGCCGGGACGGCGAGCTGCGCCCGGAACTGATCGCCGCGGTGCGCGACTGCGCCCGTGCGGTCTCGCGGGACCTGGGCGCCGGACGGTTCTGACAGGCACAGCGGGAAGCGGGAGACGGCCGGGACGCGGAACAGCGCCCCGGCCTCCGTCGTGCCCGGGAACGGCCCGGCGAACCGGCTGGTCGGTACGCCGTGTGCTTGTTACCCGGCCGTACGCAGCTGACCTGCAAGATCGACTGCTCACAGCGATCGATAACGATCGGATTTTCGCCGCCACAGGCCCTTGACGCACACCTGAGGCCGGAGCAAGACTCCCGTCCATCGGTCGGCATTGTCGAACACCTACCGGCAATACGCGCTAGAGTGTGACAACGCCAAGGGCCGGTATTCGCTCTCACCCCCGAGGGCAGCTCGAACTCCCGGAGGGACCCGGGGTTCGGTCCCCTGGACGAAGGACAAAGGAGTCGCGGGTGTCCAGCTCCGACATCTTCATCGGCGAGACCATCGGTACCGCCATACTCATCCTGCTCGGCGGCGGCGTCTGCGCCGCCGTGACGCTGAAGGCCTCCAAGGCCCGTAACGCCGGCTGGCTGGCCATCACCTTCGGGTGGGGCTTCGCGGTACTCACGGCGGTCTACACCTCGGCGCCGCTCTCCGGCGCCCACCTCAACCCGGCCGTGACGCTCGCGCTCGCGCTCAAGAAGGACGGCATCGACTGGAGCGACGTCCCGGTCTACTGGGGCGGGCAGCTGCTCGGCGCCGCGATCGGCGCGGCCCTGGTCTGGGTCGCCTACTACGGTCAGTTCCACGCGCACCTCACCGACAAGGAGATCGTCGGCGGTCCGGGTGCGCAGGCCACGGCGGCCAAGGCCGTCGAGGCCCAGGAGAAGGGCGCCGGCCCGGTCCTGGGCATCTTCTCCACCGGCCCCGAGGTCCGGGTCGCCTGGCAGAACGTCGCCACCGAGGTCATCGGCACCATCGTGCTGGTGCTCGCCGTCCTCACGCAGGGCCTCAACGACAGCGGCAAGGGCCTGGGCGTCCTGGGTGCCCTGATCACCTCGCTCGTCGTCGTCTCCATCGGTCTGTCCCTCGGCGGTCCGACCGGCTACGCGATCAACCCGGCCCGTGACCTCGGTCCGCGCATCGTGCACGCCCTCCTGCCCCTGCCCAACAAGGGCGGCTCCGACTGGGGCTACGCCTGGGTCCCGGTCGTCGGTCCCCTGATCGGCGCCGCGATCGCCGCAGGCATCTACAACGTCGCTTTTGCTTAAGAGCACCGGCCTTCACCGCACTTAAACAGCACCGCGCCGTACAGACAGCCCCTATCCACGGAACTTCAGGAGCACACCGTGACCGACGCCCACACCGCCGGCCCCTTCATCGCCGCGATCGACCAGGGCACCACCTCTTCCCGCTGCATCGTCTTCGACCGCGACGGACGTATCGTCTCCGTGGACCAGAAGGAGCACGAGCAGATCTTCCCGAAGCCGGGCTGGGTCGAGCACAACGCCAACGAGATCTGGACCAACGTCCAGGAAGTCGTCGCCGGAGCCATCCAGAAGGCCGGCATCACCCGTGACGACATCAAGGCCATCGGCATCACCAACCAGCGCGAGACCACGCTGCTCTGGGACAAGAACACCGGTGAGCCCGTCCACAACGCCATCGTCTGGCAGGACACCCGCACCGACGCCCTGTGCAAGGAGCTCGGGCGCAACGTCGGCCAGGACCGCTTCCGCCGCGAGACGGGCCTTCCGCTGGCCTCCTACTTCGCCGGCCCCAAGGCCCGCTGGCTGCTCGACAACGTCGAGGGCCTGCGCGAGCGCGCCGAGCGCGGCGACATCCTGTTCGGCACCATGGACACCTGGGTCATCTGGAACCTGACCGGTGGTGTCGACGGCGGCAAGCACTACACCGACGTCACCAACGCCTCCCGCACCATGCTGATGAACCTGCACACGCTGGAGTGGGACGAGAAGATCGCCGAGTCCATCGGCGTCCCGCTGGCGATGCTGCCGGAGATCCGCTCCTCCGCCGAGGTCTACGGCGAGATCAAGGGCGGCAAGCTGGGCGACCTGCTCGGCGGCATCCCGGTCGCCTCCGCGCTCGGCGACCAGCAGGCGGCCCTGTTCGGCCAGACCTGTTTCGCGGAGGGCGAGGCCAAGTCGACGTACGGCACCGGCACCTTCATGCTGCTGAACACCGGCGAGAAGATCATCAACTCGTACAGCGGCCTGCTGACCACCGTCGGCTACCGCATCGGCGACGACAAGCCGGTCTACGCCCTGGAGGGCTCGATCGCCGTCACCGGTTCGCTGGTGCAGTGGATGCGCGACCAGATGGGTCTGATCTCCACCGCCGCCGAGATCGAGACGCTCGCGCTCTCGGTCGAGGACAACGGCGGCGCCTACTTCGTGCCGGCCTTCTCCGGTCTGTTCGCCCCGTACTGGCGCTCCGACGCCCGCGGTGTGATCGCCGGTCTGACCCGGTACGTCACCAAGGCGCACCTCGCGCGCGCCGTCCTGGAGGCCACCGCCTGGCAGACCCGTGAGATCACGGACGCCATGACCAAGGACTCCGGTGTCGAGCTCGCGGCCCTCAAGGTCGACGGCGGCATGACCTCCAACAACCTGCTGATGCAGACCCTCTCGGACTTCCTGGACGCGCCCGTGGTGCGCCCGATGGTCGCCGAGACGACCTGCCTCGGTGCCGCCTACGCCGCCGGTCTCGCCGTCGGCTTCTGGACCAGCACCGACGACCTGCGTGCCAACTGGCGCCGGGCCGCCGAGTGGACCCCCCGCATGGACGCGGAGACCCGCGACCGTGAGTACAAGAGCTGGCTCAAGGCCGTCGAGCGGACGATGGGCTGGCTCGAGGACGAAGAGAGCTGACGAGGGCTCTGCCAAGTCCCTCGAAAGCTCTGATGAGGAGTAAGAACCCGAAATGACCAGTCAGTCCACCCTGCAGTCCGTGCCTGCCCTGGGTACGCGCCCGGCCTCCGGCTCCAACCCGAGCCGCGCCGAGACCCGGGAGCAGCTCGCCAAGGCGTCGTACGACCTCCTCGTGATCGGCGGCGGCATCCTGGGCATCTCCACCGCCTGGCACGCCGCGCAGTCCGGCCTCAGGGTGGCGCTGGTCGACGCCGGCGACTTCGCCGGCGCCACCTCTTCCGCCTCCTCCAAGCTGCTCCACGGCGGTCTGCGCTATCTGCAGACCGGCGCGGTGAAGCTGGTGGCGGAGAACCACTTCGAGCGCCGTGCGGTGTCTCGTCAGGTGGCCCCCCACCTGGCGAACCCGCTCACGTTCTACCTCCCCGTGTACAAGGGCGGGCCGCACGGCGCTGCGAAGCTCGGGGCGGGCGTCTTCGCCTACTCCGCGCTCTCCGCGTTCGGTGACGGCGTCGGCCACCTCCTGTCCCCCGCCAAGGCGGCCCAGGACGTGCCCGAGCTGCGCACCGAGAACCTCAAGGCCGTGGCCGTCTACGGCGACGACCAGATGAACGACGCGCGCATGGCGCTGATGACGGTCCGTGCGGCCGTCGAGGCGGGCGCGGTCGTCCTCAACCACGCCGAGGTGACCGGTCTCCGGTTCACCAAGGGCCGGGTGACGGGTGCGGACCTCAAGGACCGTACGACGGGTGACGAGTTCGGCGTCAACGCCCGGCTGGTGCTCAACGCGACCGGCCCGTGGGTCGATCACCTGCGCCGTATGGAGGACCCGAATGCCGCGCCGTCGATCCGGCTGTCGAAGGGCGCGCATCTGGTCCTGAAGCGCACCTCCCCGTGGAAGGCGGCGCTCGCCACCCCCATCGACAAGTACCGCATCACCTTCGCCCTCCCCTGGGAGGACATGCTGCTTCTCGGCACGACCGACGAGGAGTTCGAGGGCGACCCGGCGGATGTCTCCGTCACCGAGAAGGACATATCCCAGATCCTGGACGAGGCCGCGTTCTCCGTCCGGGACCAGCAGCTCAGCCGTGATCTGATCACGTACTCCTTCGCGGGCCTGCGTGTGCTGCCGGGCGGCCCCGGCGACACGGCGAAGGCCAAGCGCGAGACCGTCGTGACGGAAGGCCGGGGCGGGATGCTGTCCGTCGCGGGCGGCAAGTGGACGACCTTCCGGCACATCGGCCGTACGGTGATGCAGAAGCTGGAGGCGCTGCCGGGCGCTCCCCTGGGCGACGACTTCGAGCCCATCTCCTCGCTGCCGAAGAAGCTGCCGCTGCCGGGTGTCGCCAACCCGCGTGCGGTCGCCCACCGGCTGCTGGTGGACAACCCGGCGCCCGGTCCGCGCATGGCCGCCGACACCGCCAAGCACCTGGCCACGCACTACGGTTCGCTGTCCTTCGACATCGCCCGCCTCGCCAACGAGAACCCTGAGCTGGGCGAGCGGGTCCACCCCGACGCTCCGGAGATCTGGGCGCAGGTGGTGTACGCCCGGGACAACGAGTGGGCCGAGACGGCGGACGACGTGCTGCGCCGTCGTACGACGCTGACGATCCGGGGCCTGGCCACGGACGAGGTCCGCGCCAAGGTCCAGGACCTGCTCGACAAGAAGTGACCTCGCGCCGGCCCCTTCCCTGACCAGGGCCGGCACGATCGGGGAACGGCCCCTCTCCCCTAGGGGGCCGGATCCGCGAGAAGGGCGACTCCGCGCCGACGGAGCCGCCCTTTTCGCGTGCGCCCGCCGTTGTCAGTGGCGGGTGTTCTCATAGGGGCATGAACAGTGATCAGGCCAGTGCCGAGGATCTCGCCGCCCTCCGGGCGGCGTTCGGCGTGGACGACGGCGGGGAGTCGGCGCTCGGCTGGGACGCGGTGCGCGCCTTCGAGGCGGAGCACGGGGTGGTACTGCCGGAGCCGTATCGGACGTTCGTGGCGGAGGTGTCCGACGGATCGCACCAGGGGCCGCCGGAGTACGGGCTCGTGGGGCTGGCCGACCTGCCCGACGACTGGGCGGACGACGGGACGGGGCGCAGGCCGGGCGAGCCGTTCCCGCTCACCACGGCCTGGCTCTGGGAGGAGGACGACGGGCCGTACGAGGATCCCGAGGCGGTCATCGAGCAGGTCCTCAACCATGGGTCGATCGTGCTGGGTACGGACGGGTGCGCGATGAACTGGCATCTCGTCGTCAGCGGCCCCCAGCGCGGGCACATATGGCACATCACCGACGTGGGCGCGATGCCGTTCGGCTCGGAGTTCGGCTTCACGACCTCCGAGCCCGGCTTCGCCGGCTGGGTGAAGCACTGGGCGGCCGGCAAGGAGTGGTTCGACGCCCCGTCAGCCCAGTGATGTGACGAGCTCGCGTACGGCTGTCATGTCCGCCAACTCACCGCGGCGCACGAGCCACCAAGACCGGCGACGACATCCCCATCGAACTCCGCGGCGAGGCCGAGGTGTTGGAGTGGGGCGGCGTCCGGACGGCGCCTCCCGCGTCGCGGGGACACAACCCGGCGTTCGACGTGACGCCGGGGCGTCCGGTGACGGGGCTGGTGACGGAGCAGGGGGTTCTGGAGTTCGCCTCCGGCCGGCTGTCGGGTGAGCACCTGCGTGGACGGGCGGGTGCTGATGCGGGACCGTGGCCTGAGGACCCCCGACGAGGGCGCCGTCCTCGCCGACCTGGAGATTCTCGCCCTGACCTGAGCATTCGGCACCACGTTCAGCCCACTGAACCCTCATAATGGCCTGATACATCGGATGTCTGAACGACAGGTCTGAACGACAGGGAGGCCGCCCATGGCAGTCACCGACGAGGCGATCGAGAAGATCAAGGGAATGATCGTCTCCGGCGCGCTGCGCCCCGGCGACCGGCTGCCCAAGGAGAGCGAACTGGCCGCCGAGCTGGGGCTGTCCCGCAACTCGCTGCGGGAGGCCGTGCGGGCTCTGTCGCTGATCCGGATCCTGGACGTGCGGCAGGGCGACGGCACATATGTGACCAGCCTCGATCCACAGCTGCTGCTGGAGGCGCTGAGCTTCGTCGTCGACTTCCACCGCGACGACACGGTGCTGGAGTTCCTGGCGGTGCGCCGCATCCTGGAGCCGGCCGCCACGGCGATGGCCGCCTCCAGGATCAGCGAACAGCAACTGGACGCGCTCTACGCCCAGTTGGAGAAGCTCGGGGACACTCCGTCGGTGGAGGAGCTGGTCGCCTGTGACCTCGACTTCCACCGGGGCATCGTGCAGAGCTCCGGCAACTCGGTGCTGTGCTCGCTGCTGGACGGTCTGTCGGGGCCGACCACCCGGGCGCGCATCTGGCGCGGTCTGACCCAGGAGGACGCGGTCAGCCGCACCCTGCACGAGCACCGCGCGATCCTGGCCGCCCTGCGCGACCGGGACGCGGAGGCCGCACGCTCCTGGGCGACGGTGCACATCGCGAGCGTGGAGCAGTGGCTCCGCTCGACGCTCTGAGCGGCTTCCCGCACGGGGGCCCGCGATGGCGATCATGGGTGTTCGAGGGCCCCGGACGGGGCAGTGATCCGTTCACTCCCCCGTGCAAGGGGGCTGCGAGCGCCCCCGCCGCACGCCGTAAGGTTGGGTGGTCAAGCGAGGGCACGTCGGAAGGAGGCCTGGGTGATCGAGCTCGAGGGGGTTCCCGAGCTGATCGACCCGGTCATGGTGGCCGCGTTCGAAGGCTGGAACGATGCCGGCGACGCCGCCTCCACCGCGGTCGCGCATCTGGACAGGGAGTGGAAGGGCGAGGTGTTCGCGGCGCTGGACGCCGAGGACTACTACGACTTCCAGGTGAACCGCCCCACGGTGTGGATGGACGGCGGCGTGCGCAAGATCACGTGGCCGACGACAAGGTTGTCGGTGGTCCGGGTCGGCGGCGAGAAGCCGCGCGATCTCGTACTCGTCCGGGGTATCGAACCGTCGATGCGGTGGCGCTCGTTCTGCAACGAGCTGCTGGGCTTCGCGCACGAACTGGGTGTGGAGCTGGTGGTGGTCCTCGGCGCCCTGCTGGGCGACACCCCGCACACCCGACCGGTCCCGATCAGCGGCACCACGTCCGACTCGGACCTGGCGCAGCGCATGGACCTGGAGGAGACCAAGTACGAGGGCCCGACGGGCATCGTCGGCGTCCTCCAGGAGGCCTGTACGCACGCGGGTGTGCCGGCGGTGTCGCTGTGGGCGGCGGTGCCGCACTACGTGTCGCAGCCGCCGAACCCGAAGGCGACGCTGGCCCTGCTCAACCGCCTGGAGGACCTGATCGACGTGCGCATCCCGCTGGGCGAGCTGCCCGAGGACGCGCGCGCCTGGCAGGTCGGCGTGGACCAGCTGGCCGCCGAGGACAGCGAGGTCGCGGAGTACGTGCAGACGCTGGAGGAGGCCCGGGACACCGCGGAGCTGCCGGAGGCCTCGGGCGAGGCGATCGCCCGCGAGTTCGAGCGGTATCTGCGGCGCCGGGACGGCGGAGGTCCGTCGAGCGGCGGACACGCGACCGCGGACGGCAGCGACAGCACGTCGTATCTGCGGGACAACCCCGGCGGCCGCAGCAAGCCGCCGAAGCCACCGAAGCCGGGTCCGGACGACGAGGAGTCGTCGGAGGACTAGCGGGGTCGACCGATGAGGGCGGTGCGCAGCTTGCGCACCGCCCTCTGTGCGTTCTCTCGCCCCGTCCCATGACTGATGACTCTGCAGTCTTTGGCCGGTTTGCTACGTGACCTCTGTTTCAAGACGGATTGCACACGCTACCCAATTCAACTTGTTTTCAAACCGAGTTGGTGAAGACGGTCTGGACGCCTCGCCGAGACCGTGCTTGGTTGTGCACCGATGGCGCACCCGCACGGACCGAAGGGAGCGGTACCGATGAGCGACCAGGTACAGCCGGCGCAAGGGCCGGGAACGTCCGGGCCGGGGCCCGACGGAGCGGGATTCACCTATCGAGGAGCCGAGCGGGAACTGATCGTCGTCGCCCGTCCCGAGGCCCGGCTGCGCGCCCAGGCCGAGGGCGTCCGCTCGGCCGCGGGGGCCGATGTCTCCGCTCTCAACATGTTCCTCAGCGACGAACAGCTGGCGCTGGAGCCGCTGTTCGGCAGCGAGGAGCGGCTGCAGCAGTCCGCCGCCCCGAGCGACGGCGGCGTGCCCGATCTGGCGATGTTCTACCGGGTGCGCGGCGGCGAGAGCCGCCGGGAGGAGCTGTGCTCGCGGATCGCCGCGCTGCCGGGCATCGAGACGGCGTACATCAAGCCCGGTGCCGTACCGGCGTCCCTGGCTCAGGAGAGCGGCCGGCTGAAGGAGGGGGCGCCCGTCACCCCCGACTTCAGCAGCCGTCAGGGTTATCTGCGCCCCGCGCCGGAGGGGATAGACGCCCACTGGGCTTGGCAGCGCCCCGGTGGTTCGGGTCAGGGGGTGACGGTCATCGACGTCGAGGGCGCCTGGCAGTTGGGCCATGAGGACCTGGCCGCCAAGCTGGCCGGCGTCGTGGTCGGCACCCCGCTGACCGACCTCGCCTGGCGCAACCACGGCACCGCCGTGATCGGTGTGATCGGCGGCGACCGCAATGAGTACGGCGTCAACGGCATCGTGCCCGAGGCGGTGACCGCGGCGGCGTCCTTCCAGGGCATCGGCACGGCGGCCGCGATCCATGCGGCGGCCGACCGGCTCGGCTCCGGCGACATCGTGCTGATCGAACTGCACCGCCCCGGACCGCGGTTCGAGTACGCCGAGCGCGACGACCAGCGCGGCTATGTCGCCGTCGAGTGGTGGCCGGACGACTTCGCGGCGATCCGGTACGCCACCGCCAAGGGCGTCCTGGTCGTCGAGGCGGCCGGCAACGGCGCCGAGTCGCTGGACGACGCCGTCTACGAGCGCCGCCCGGACGATTTCCCCGAGTGGTGGCGCAACCCGTTCAATCCCTCCAATCAGTCCTCCGGTGCCGTCCTGGTCGGCGCGGGCGCACCGCCGCCCGGCACGCACGGCCGCGACCACGGCCCGGACCGCTCCAGGCTCGCGTTCTCCAACTACGGCGCCCGGCTTGACGCCCAGGGCTGGGGCCGCGAGGTGACAACGACCGGCGGCTTCTGGGACAAGCCCGGCGATCTGCAGGGCGGGCCCGAGGAGATCGCCTGGTACACGGACACCTTCTCCGGGACCTCCTCCGCCTCCCCGGTGGTGGTCGGTGCCCTGGCCGCACTGCAGGGCATGCTCAAGGCGGCCGGCCAGCCGCCGATGTCCCCGGAGCGTGCGCGCGCCGTACTGCGGGCCACGGGCTCCCCGCAGCAGGACGCGCCGGGCCGGCCCGCCTCGCAGCGGATCGGCAACCGGCCCGACATCAAGGCGGCGGTCACCCATCTGCTGCCGGAGGCGGTCGGCTCGGGCCAGGCCGAACGGTACTGGGACGAGCTGCTGCCGTACCCCCGTGAACTCCCGCCCAGGCTGAGGCTGTTCGTGGCCGGCGCCTGGCGGAACCTGAACCACCCGTCCCCGGAGATCCGCCAGGCGGTGCACTCCGCCTTCGCGGGGGGACGGCCCGACGTCCGAGTGTGGTTCTCGGACGACGAGATCGTCGGCCTGGTCGTCACGGGCTGACGAATCCCAACCATCAAGGGAAGGTGACACCCGCATGAGCACCACCCCGCAGATGAGCCAACTGGGACAACAGCAGGGCCAGCAGTTCCCGAGCACGTCGCCCTACCAGCAGTACCAGCAGCAGCCGTTCGGACAGCAGCAGGGCCACGGCCAGCAGCAGCCGTTCGGACAGCAGCAGCCCATGGGTATGGGCATGGGCACGGGTTCGCTGGAGCAGCTCCAGCAGCTCGGCCAGCAGCAGCCCTTCCAGCAGCTGCTGCAGCAGCTCGGCCAGCAGCAGGGCTACGGTCAGCAGCAGCAACAACAGCACGAGCAGCAGGTGCAGCAGCAGCTCCACCAGATCGCCCAGGTCGCCGTGCAGCACGCCCAGCAGCAGGTGCAGGCTCAGGTGTTGCAGGCCGGTATTGCGGACGGCTACATCGACGTCGTCCAGCCGCTGCCGGGGCAGCCCAGCCTGATCGCGCTGCGCATCAACGGCCAGCTGAGGATCTTCGCCAACCCGAACCCCCAGACCCACGACCAGGTCCAGGAGGCCTTCGCGTTCGGCCACCAGGTCGTCGGCATCTGGGACTCCGGCTCACCGCAGGTCCTGCGCAGCATCCAGATCCGCAGGATCTGATCCACACGTCTGATCCAGGCGGTCCGACCCACGCAAAGTGACACAAGGGGCGCTTCCTCCACCGAGGAAGCGCCCCTTTCCCGTGCCTTGCCGGCTGCGGCTACAGGGCCACGCCCAGCAGGGCGTCCACGGCCCGCGACACGACACCGGGTGCGCCGATGTCCGTACCGCCCTCGGCGTCCTGCAGCGCGGCCCAGCGGTCGACCGCGGCGAGCGCGGCCGGGGCGTCCAGGTCGCTCGCGAGCGCCTCGCGGAGCTCCTCGACCAGGGCCTCGGCGGGCGGCCCGTCGGGGCGGGAGACGGCGGCGCGCCAGCGCCCGAGTCGCGCCACGGCGTCCTCGAGGACCTGGTCGGTCCACTCCCAGTCGGAGCGGTAGTGGTGGGCGAGCAGCGCCAGCCGGATCGCGGCCGGGTCCACCCCGTCGCGCCGCAGCTTGGACACGAAGACCAGGTTGCCCTTGGACTTGGACATCTTCTCGCCGTCCAGGGCGACCATGCCGGCGTGGACGTACGCCTTGGCCATGGGGAACTCGCCGGTCAGCACCTGGGCGTGCGAGGCGCCCATCTCGTGGTGCGGGAAGGCGAGGTCGGAGCCGCCGCCCTGCACGTCGAAGCCCATGCCGAGGTGGTCCAGGGCGATGGCGACGCACTCGATGTGCCAGCCGGGGCGACCGCGGCCGAGCGATGCGCCGTCCCAGCTGGGCTCGCCCTCGCGGGCGGCCATCCACAGCATCGGGTCGAGGGGGTTCTTCTTGCCGGGACGGTCCGGGTCGCCGCCGCGCTCGGCGGACAGCAGCCGCATGGCCGCCGCGTCGAGACCCGAGACCTTGCCGAAGTTGGGGTCGGACTCCACGGAGAAGTAGATGTCTCCGTCGAGTTCATAGGCGGCGCCCGCGTCCCGCAGCCGCTCGACGAGCGGCACGATGCCGGGTATCGCCTCGACCGCGCCTATGTAGTGCTGCGGCGGCAGCATCCGCAGGGCGGTCATGTCCTCGCGGAAGAGGGCGGTCTCCTGCTCGGCGAGGGCGACCCAGTCGATGCCGTCGCGCTGCGCCCGCTCCAGCAGCGGATCGTCCACGTCGGTGACGTTCTGGACGTACTGAACCTGCCGCTTGGTGTCGAGCCACACGCGCTGAACGAGGTCGAACGCGTTGTAGGTCGCCGCGTGACCCATGTGGGTCGCGTCGTACGGCGTGATGCCGCAGACGTAGAGACGGGCGACGGGACCGGGGTCAAGGGAGACCAAGCCACCGGTCGCGGTGTCGTGGATCCTCAGGTCGCGGCCCTGACCAGGCAGGGCGGGGACCTCGGAAGCGGGCCAGGCATGCATGTCATGAGCCTAACCGGACGGAAGTTCCGTATACGAACCGGACCGGGCCGGATGGCCGGTAAGGCACTCTTGCGTGATACCCGCCGGTCTGCTTCTACACGGGTGGCCAGGGAATCGCAGGCCACTCGCCGCTCGGCTCGGGATGCCTGCCCGACTCCAGGAGTACGGCGACACGCGCGCGCGTGGCATCGAGTTCGGCCTGTGTGATCAGGCCCGTCAGCCGTGTGGCCAGCGCTCCTTGCGCGGCCAGGGCCTCCTGGAGGGTCTTGAGGACGTCGACCGCCGCCGGGTCCAGCGGCTCCCCCGCCCACCCCCACAGCAGCGTCCTGAGCTTGTTCTCGGTGTTGAAGGTCACCCCGTGGTCGATTGCGTACAACCGGCCGTCGGCCGTGGGCAGCAGATGGCCGCCCTTGCGGTCCGCGTTGTTGATCACGGCGTCGAGCACGGCGAGCCGGCGCAGCCGCTCGTCGTCGGCGTGCACCAGCAGCGCCGTCTTCCCGTCGCCGACCTCGGCGAAGCCGATCGCCTTCCAGCCCGGCTCCGGCTCCTCACCGTCGACCAGGGCGAGCAGCTCGGCCTCGGGGCTCACCTCGATCCACAGCTGGACCATCCCCTCGCCGTACGGTCCCTCGCGCAGCACGGTGGGCGGCACGAGCCCCCAGCCGGTCGCCTCGGAGACCTCGTAGGCGGCCACCTCGCGCCGGGCCAGGTTGCCGTCGGGGAAGTCCCACAGGGGCCGCTCACCGGCGACGGGCTTGTAGATGCAGGCCGCTTCCCTGCCCTCGTGGGAGATCGTGCAGTACAGCGCCGCATTGGACGCCTCGCGGATACGGCCGCGCACGGTGAGCTCGCCGTGGGTGAGCAGATCGGCGAGCGGCTCGTCGGTCGTCACGCTCCGCGGCGGTATCCGTTCTGGCGCGGACATACGTGTCCTTCCGGGTCGAGCGGGAGGCTGCACAGCGGGCACGGCGGCCGCCCGGCGTTGACGACGTCGAGGGCGCGCTTGGCGAAGGCCCGTGCCTGCGCGCCGGTCAGCCGGACCCGCAGCATCGGGGGTCCGTTCTCCTCGTCCTGGAGCAGGCGCTCCTCCGCCTCGGCGAGGTCCTCCTCGGAGTCGGCGTCGAGCTCCACGAGGGCCTGCGCCTCGACGATCATGCGCTGTTCCTCGCCGTCCCAGGCGAGGGCCATGGTGCCGACCCGGAACTCCTCCTCGACGGGGGTGTCCAGCGGATCGGTGTCGGAGATCTCGGTGGACGCGACGGCCGGGACGGCGGCGCTGCCGCCACTGCGGCGTACGACCTCGTCGAGCAGTTCGTCCATGCGCTCGGCAAGAGCGGCGACCTGGGTCTTCTCCAGGGCCACGCTGGTCACACGAGGGCCCGCGGTGGCCTGGAGGAAGAACGTACGGCGTCCGGGCATACCGACCGTACCGGCCACGAAGCGGTCCGGGGGGTCGTAGAGGAACACCTGACGGGACACGTCCTGTCTCCTGGAATTCGTGGATCGACATCGGACCGGATGACCGCACGGCCTGCTGGTGCGGACGGGTGCGGCGCTACTGCGACCGCTTCACCCTACTGCGCCCGACGATCACGGTGCGCCCGCACCGCCCCCGACCGTGGCGTCGTCGGCCGGGGGTTCCTCGCGCGGCGCCAGCGACGCGAAATCGCCGGTGTCACCGAGCCGTACGAGAAACGGCCTCAGACGTGTGTAACGGATCGCGGTGATGGAACACGGTTCAACGGAAATCCTCTGGAAAAGGTCGAGATGAAGCCCAAGTGCCTCCGCGACGAGCGACTTGATGATGTCGCCGTGCGAACACATCAGGTAGACGGCGTCGGTGCCGTGGTCGCGCTCCACGCGCGCGTTCCATTCTCGTACGGCTTCGGCGGCGCGGGTCTGCATCGCTCGCATCGATTCGCCGCCGGGGAACGCGGCGGCCGACGGGTGCGCCTGCACGACCTCCATCAGCGGCTCGTCCTTGAGTTCGGCCAGCTTGCGGCCGGACCAGTCGCCGTAGTGGGCCTCCCCGATCCGTTCGTCGGTGTGCGCGGTGAGCTCGGGGCGGGCGTCGAGGAGCGGCCGGATCGTCTCCTGGCAGCGCTGCAGCGGGCTGCTGACGACCTCGGAGATCGGCAGCCCGGCGAGCCGCCCGGGCAGGGCGGCGGCCTGCGCGGCGCCGCGCTCGTCGAGGGCGACACCGGGCGTCCAGCCGGCGAGCACCCCCTCGGTGTTGGCGGTGGAACGTCCGTGCCGGACCAGGATCAGCGTGGGCATGCGGCCAAGGGTAGGCATACGCCGGGGTGCGTCGGCGGGCCCGGGGCGGGAGAATACGCTCCGTGATCGTCGACTGCGCCATCTACCGGGACGGGCGCCGGACGGAGGGGCCCGCGGACTTCTCGCACGCCCTGGCGCAGTGCCGTCGCGGGCGCGACGCCTTCGTCTGGATCGGCCTGTACGAGCCGACGGAGAAGGAGTTCGAGCGGGTCTCCGAGGAGTTCGGGCTGCATCCGCTGGCCGTCGAGGACGCCCTGAACGCGCATCAGCGGCCCAAGCTGGAGGTGTACGACGACTCGCTGTTCATGGTCCTCAAGCCGGTCGGATATGAGGCGAGGAGCGACATCGTCACCTCCGGGGAGGTCATGGTCTTCATCGGCGACTCGTTCGTGGTGACGGTGCGGCACGGCGAGGAGGCGCCGCTCGCGGCCGTGCGGCACCGGCTGGAGGAGGAGCCCGACATGCTCCGGCACGGGCCCACGGCGGTGCTCTATTCGATCGCCGACGCCGTGGTCGACCACTACCTGGAGGTGGCGGCGGAGCTCGGCACCGACCTGGAGGAGCTGGAGGCCGAGGTGTTCTCGCCGATCGCCGGGGGCTCGCGGCACACGGCGTCGCGCATCTACGCCTTCAAGCGGCAGATCCTGGAGTTCCGCAGGGCCACGGGCCCGCTGGCGCAGCCGCTGGCCCGGCTGGCGGGCGGCGGCGTCTTCAGCACCCGGGTGCCCTTCGTGCACGAGAAGGCACAGCCCTTCTTCCGGGACGTCAGCGATCACCTCACGCGCGTGAACGAGTCGGTGGAGGGCCTGGACCGGCTGGTCTCGGACGTGCTGTCGGCGCATCTCGCGCAGATGAGCGTGCGGCAGAACGACGACATGCGGAAGATCTCCGCGTGGGCGGCCATGGCGGCGATCCCCACGATGATCGCGGGGATCTATGGCATGAACTTCGACCACATGCCGGAGCTGCACTGGCGTGTGTCGTACCCGGCGGTGATCCTGGCGATGGCCGCCCTGGAGGTGCTGCTGTACCGCCTCTTCAAGCACCGGGGCTGGCTGTAGCTCAGGCGAACTCGGGTGCCGTCGTGGCGGGTCCGCCCAGCGCGTCGCGCCGCTCGGGCATCCGCAGGCTCACCATGCGCCGCCAGCCCGCGCACCGCTCGTACGCGTAGACGGCGTGGATACCGGCCGCGAGCAGCGCCGACTTGGCCCTCGGCCAGCCGAGGATGCGCCCCATGTGGTTCATGACGGCGAGGCTGACGTCCCGGTAGATGCGGATCTCCGCGAGCGCGCACTCCCGCAGCGTGCGCTGGATGGCGCGGCCGTGTCCGGCGTACGCGAAGCGCAGCAACTCCTCGTGGCAGTAGGCCAGGTGGTTGTCCTCGTCGTCGGAGATCATCCGCACCGCCCGGCCGATGTCGGGGTGGTCGGCGAAGTGCCGGCGCAGCAGTTCCATCTGCTCGCAGGCGCGCTGCTCGGTGACCCTGCTGTGGGAGAGGTAGGTGACGATGTCCTGCACGGTGAGCGGCTCGTCGTTCCTGAGCTTCTCGTGGGGGAGCCCGATGCCGTTCTTCTCCAGGAGCATCGTGTAGTCGGTCTCGGGCGGTACCGGGACGGGTTCGAGCCCGCGCTTCTTCATCAGGGCGTTGAAGATCCGCCCGTGTTTGTCCTCGTCGGCGCCGTGCCGGGTGATCTTGGGGGCGAGTGCGCGCTGGCTGTCGGGGACCAGTGCGGCGATCCGCCCGTTCTCCCAGCCGCCCTGGGACTCACCGCTGGCCGCGATGGAGCAGAACAGGGCGAACGACTCGTCGTCGTCGAGGATCTCCTGGAAAAGACTCCTGGCCGAAAGCATCGCGGGCACCTCTCTGCCGGTCTCTGTTCTGCCGGTCCCTGCCGGATTCCGGCGGGCTCCGCAAAGAACGAGTCAAATGCGGTGTCAGAGGTGCTGCAACAGCTGTGTCGGACAACTCGGCCAAAAGGAGGACCCAAGGGGTCGGTTCGGAGGCGTAACCGCGCGCGCCCGGGCGCGTTGTTCCCCGTGACGGCCGTGGCGGGGAAGACCCCCGAGCCCCCACCACGGCCGCAGAAACCTCTCCCCCGCCGCCCGGCTCGTGCGTTACGCCAGCCCGGCGCGCTCCAGGGCCTCGGTGCCGGCGCGGAGCGAGGCGATCCGCTCCTGAAGCGTGAAGCCGGCCGGGTTGAGGCTCAGGGTGGTGACTCCGGCCGCCGCGTACTGCTTCATCCGGTCGGCGATGCGGTCCACGGAACCGAGCAGCGCCGTCTTGTCGATCAGGTCGTGCGGGATCGCGGCCGCGGCGCCCTGCTTGTCGCCGGAGAGGTACTTCGCCTGGACCTCGGCGGCGGCCGCCTCGAACCCCATGCGCTGGGCGAGCTGGTTGTAGAAGTTCTGCTTGGCGCTGCCCATGCCGCCGACGTACAGCGCGGTGTAGGGCCGGAACGCGTCGGCGAGGGTGGCCACGTCCTTGTCCTCGCCGACGGAGAGCGGAAGCGTCGGGCAGACGTCGAAGCCGTCGAGGGTCTTGCCGGCCTTCTCCCGGCCGGCGCGCAGGTATTTGATCGTGGTCTCCTCGAGGTGCTCGGCCGAGGGGAAGATCAGCAGGGCGCCGTCGGCGATCTCGCCCGTCTGCTCGAGGTTCTTCGGGCCGATCGCCGCGATGTACAGCGGGATGTGCTCGCGCTCGGGGTGCACGGTCAGCTTGAGCGGCTTGCCCGGGCCGCCGGGCAGCGGCAGCGTCCAGTGCTCACCCTCGTACGACAGCCGCTCGCGGGTCATCGCCTTGCGCACGATCTCGACGTACTCACGGGTGCGTGCCAGCGGCTTGTCGAACTTGACGCCGTACCAGCCCTCGGAGACCTGCGGTCCTGAGACGCCGATGCCGAGGCGGAAGCGGCCGCCGGAGAGCGAGTCGAGGGTGGCGGCGGTCATCGCGGTCATCGCGGGCTGGCGGGCCGGGATCTGGAAGATGGCCGAGCCGACGTCGATGCGCTCGGTCTGGGCGGCGACCCAGCTGAGCACGGTGGCCGCGTCCGATCCGTAGGCCTCGGCGGCCCAGCACACGGCGTACCCGAGCCGGTCGGCCTCCTTCGCGACCTCCAGGTTGTCCGCGTCCATTCCGGCACCCCAGTAGCCGAGGTTGATCCCGAGCTGCATGCCGATACCCCTTACCGATCAGTAACGTCCCTGTTGGCCAGACCCTAGCGTGCGGAAACTGGTTGTCCACAGGCCCCCACGCCGAACGGTCGGGCCAGTAATCTCGGCGTTCATGGAGCAGAGGTATCTCGGCCGGACCGGCCTTCGCGTGTCCCGCATCGGACTCGGCACGCTCACCTGGGGCAGGGACACCGACGAGCACGACGCCGCGGACCTCTTGAAGACGTTCTGGGAGGCGGGCGGGAGCCTCGTCGACACGGCGGACGTGTACGGCGACGGGGAGGCCGAGTACCTGCTCGGACGCCTCATAGAAGGCCTGGTTCCGCGCCGGGACCTGGTGATCTCGACCAAGGCGGGCAGTGTGCCGGACCCGGACCGCCGGGTCGACGGCTCGCGCGGGCACCTGCTCTCCGCGCTGGACGCCTCGCTGGCCCGGCTCGGCACGGACTACGTCGACGTCTGGCACATCCACGCCTTCGACCCGAACACCCCGCTCGAGGAGACCCTCCAGGCCCTCGACCTGGCGGTCAGCAGCGGCCGGGCGCGCTATGCCGGCGTCTCCAACTTCTGCGGCTGGCAGCTCGCCAAGGCGGCTACGTGGCAGCTGGCGGCCACCGGTCTGCGGACCCGGCTGGCGAGCACGCAGATGGAGTACTCGCTGCTGCAGCGGGGTGTGGAGCGCGAGGTGCTGCCGGCCGCGCTGGACCTTGGCATCGGCCTGCTGCCCTCCTCGCCGCTGGGCCGCGGGGTCCTGACGGGCAAGTACCGGGGCGAGGCCGTTCCCTCCGACTCGCGCGGCGGCTCCGAGCACCTGGCGCCCTTCGTCGCGCCGTACCTCGACGACACCGCGAGCCGCATCGTGGACGCCGTGCAGACCGCGGCGGACGGGCTCGCGGTGACTCCCCTCCAGGTCGCCCTCGCGTGGATCCGCGACCGGCCCGGGGTGGCCGCGCCCATCGTCGGTGCGCGCAACTCTTCCCAGCTCACGGCGGCATTGTCAGTGGAGGCCCTTAGTCTTCCTGACGAGATCTGCCGGGCGCTCGACGACGTGTCGGCGCCCGTGCACCGCTATCCCGATCACGACTGGAGCACGCTGTGAGCACGGAGCCCGAACCCACCGAGGACGCAGAGAACGCCGAGCCGGGGACGCCGGGCGCCGCGGAGCAGAGCGGCGAGGGCGAGACCACGGCGGACGGCGGCGGGGAGGCCGCCGCCCAACTGTCCGAAGCCGAGGCCGAGCTGGCGGCTCAGCGGCTGGAGCGGGAGCGGATCGAGCGGCGCAAGGCGGAGAAGGCGGGGCCCATCGAGGCCGGAGCGAAGCTCAGCGGGAAGGCCGCGGATCTGCTGGCCGCCGTCCGTGCCGTGGAGAGCGGCGCGAAGCCTGTGGCCACCGTGTTCAGCGAGTCCGCCCCGCGCCGGCCCGCCCCCGAGCCGGTACGGCGTCCACAGCCGACGCCCGCGGCCGTGCCCGCTGCTCCCGCGCCGGAGGCTGTCGACGCGGTACGGCGGGTGCTGACCGACGGCGGCGCGCCGGACGCGCTCGCACCGCAGGTCGCCGCGGCCCTCGGCGAGGGCGCGGAGGACGTTCTGCGGGAGGATCCCTGGCTGCTGTTGCGCGTCGGCGGTGTGCGGCCCGAGCAGGCCGACGGCTTCGCGCGGGCGCTGCTCGGTGCGGAGTGCGGTCCGGACGACGAGCGTCGGGGCCGGGCGCTGACGGGCTGGCTGCTGGAGCAGGCGGCGCTCGCCGGGCACACGGCGCTGGAGATGCCTGCGCTCACCGCGGCGCTGGCCCAGCGGGGCGTGCCCGATGCCGACGCGGCCGTGCAGAGCGCTGTCGCGGAGGGCGAGGCCCTGGTCTTCCAGGATTCCCTCGACCCGACCGCTCCGGCACCCGAGACCGCCGAGGGGGCCGAGGAGCGTCCGGTACGGATCCTGGTGGGCCTGGAGCGGTACGCGCTCGCGGAGGAGAGCCTCGCCGACGGGCTCACCCGCCTGATCAACTCGGTGCCGAAGGAGGACGGTTCGGCGGAGGCCTGGGAGGGCGCCGCCGCCTCCGCACCGGACTCCACCGCCGAACTGGTCCGCGCGGTCGCGGGCCACGGCCTGGTCCTGCACACCGGTGGCGAAGCATCCCTCGCCGAACCGGCGGCACTGCTCCGGACGGCCACCGCCCTCGGCCTGCGCGCCTGGGCCGCCACCCACAGTCCTGCCGGCCGCGACCGCTTCGCAGCGCTGTGGGCGGCGGCAGGGAGCCCGGGAGGCAACGCTGCGAGCGGCGCCCTGCGCGACAGCGATATGCCGGGAGGCCGGGGGGGCGGCGACCACGCTGCCGCCAGCAGCGCGCCGGGAGAAGCTGCGGCACCCGTGAGCGAGTCTGCCGGCACCGCGTCCGGCGCCTCCCGCGTCGCCACCGTCGCCGGGCTTCTCTCGGGTGACGAGGGGCCCGGGCGGGACGCGGACGGAGCGTTGGATCTGGATCTTCTCGTCGTGCTCGACGCGCCCCAACTGGACGTCGAGACGGGGGCCCTGCTCGTCGAGTCCTTGCCCGACGGTGCCCGGCTTGTGCTGGCCGGGGACCCGGGGGTGCTCTGGTCGGCCGGGCCGGGCCGGGTGTTCGCCGATCTGCTGGCGGCGCGGGTCTGCCCCCGGATCGCGTCCCGGCGGCCCGACCTCGGCCCGCTGGGGGAGCTGGTTTCCGGCATCGGCATCGGTGAGCTGGCCCAGGTCGAGGCTCCCGGCAAGGAGGTCGTGATCGTCCCGGTGCGGGACGCGGGCGAGGCGGTCCACCGGACCGTGCAGCTCGTCGCCGACTCGGTGCCACGGGCGATCGGGGTGCCGCCCGAGGAGACCGTGGTGATCACCCCCGGCCACGGCGGCGCGGCCGGCACCCGCGCGCTCAACGCGGCGCTGAAGGAGCGCCTCAACCCCGGCCCCGGCCGCTTCGGAGGCTTCGACCCCGGCGACCGGATCGCCTACTCCCCCGCACCGGGCCGTACGGCCCCGGGCAAGGTCGTGACGGCCGACGCCGAGGGGCTGCACCTGTCGTGCGCGGGCGCCCCCGTCGTCGTACCGAAGGAGCGGGTGGAGCAGTCCGTGCGGCACGGCTGGGCGCTGACCGCGCACCAGGCGGTGGGCAACCGGTGGCCCGCCGTGGTCGTGGTGCTGCCCGGGGACGCGGCGCAGTCCCTCAGCCGCCCGTGGGTCTACACGGCGTTCGGCAGGGCGGACCGCCACCTCTCCGTGGTCCACGGCGTGGACCAGGCACTCCCCCGTGCCGTGGCCGAGGTCCCGGCAAAGCCCCGCACGACCCGTCTGCCGGCACTGCTCAGCACACAGGCACCGGCCACCGACTGACCAGGGGGCCCGGCACCCACCTCAGGGGCGCGGGGCCATATCGAGGTGCGGCTCCGCCGCGTGGGCGCGACCAGCCACAGACGGCCGGCAGACGCGAACCGGCCGAAGACGCCACCCACACACGGCGGCGCGCTCACGGAGATCATCCGTGAACGCCGCCGCCGTAAACCGGTCCAGCCCCGCGCTAGCGGTCCGCGTCGAGTGGCTCCAGGTCCTCGTCGCCGTCCAGATCCGTGTCCAGTTCGTCCTCGATGTCTTCGTCCACGCCGGCGAGGCGCCCGTCCTCGATCTCGTCGTCGAAGACCGCGCTGACGTCGAAGCGGCAGACCACCCGCTGCGGATCGATCTGCTCGAACGGCGCCTCCAGCCAGTCGCCCGGCTCGGCCGGTTCGTCCGTGGCCGTCACCCAGAGCGTGGAGTCACCCTCCTCCAGGCCGAACTCCTTGTGCCGCGAGGCGATCTCGTCCGGTTCGAACTCGCCGAACAGAACGCCCAGCGCCCCGTGCACGGTCGCGGAGGCCGCCGCCCCCCGACCGTCGTCGTCCGCCGCCTCCACCCGCTGCGCCTGCGCCAGCAGCCGGTGCTGGTCCGCGACGGCGTAGTCGCGGCGGATCAGCACACTCAGCGCGTTCGGCTCCTCGGGGCCCGTGTACGGCGGCAGCGAGTCCTCCGCACCGGGGATCTCGAAGGGCGTGACCTCGTCGTAGCGGTCGTAGAGCAGCTCGTCGTACGTCTCGGCGGCCGCGGCCAGCTCGTTGAACGCCTCGTAGACGGCCTGGTCGTCCTCCCCGGACCTGCGTTCGACCGCGGCCAGGTGGCGGTCGAGCGCGGTCTTGACCGCCTCGGCGGCGGCTCGTACCTCGGCAGCGGTGGGCTGCGCAGCATCAGACATAGTGCAGACGCTATCCGTACCGGGCCCCAGCCCGCACAATAGATGCGATGCCGGAATACGAATTTGTCGACGTGTACGTACCGCGCGGGGTGTCCCGCAAGGACGCCACACGTCTGCTGACGGACCATGCCGAGTACGGACACTGGGAGTTGGACCGTCTGAGCCTGCTGCGCGACGGCAGCCGCAGGGTGCGGTTGCGCCGGCGGATCATCCGCCAGGTGCGGGCCACGTGGTGAGCTGAGGCGAGGACGGAGACGACGGAAACGGAGCGGGCCCCGCCAGCACGGGGCCCGCTCCGTTCTGCGCACCTCAGGGGAAGTTTGCGGTGCTTGGCGTGGAGATGCGCCGGTTCAGACCGAGGCGCGCGCCTTGCGGTACATGACCGCGCCCGCCAGCAGCGCCCCGGCGCCCACCGGGAGCACGACGCCGATCGGCAGGTCACTGCCGGTGTGCGCGAGCTGTGCGCCGCCCTGCGGCTGGGTCACCGTCTGGGTGCCCGGGTGGTTGGTGTGCGAGGAGCCGCCCGGCGTGCTCGGGTTGCCGGGGTGGTTCGGGTTGCCGGGATGTCCGGGGTGGCCGGGGTGGCCCGGCTGTCCGGGGTGGCCCGGGTGTCCGGGAGTACCCGGGTGCCCGGGGTGCCCCGGGTGCCCGGGCGGCGTCTGGTGGCCGCCTCCCGGAGGCGTCGTGTGCCCGCCCGAACCGCCGTTGGAGCACTCGTTGTCCTCGGCGGCATTGCCGATGCCGACGATGTTGACGGTGTTGCCGCAGACATTGACCGGCACGTCGACCGGCACCTGGACGGTGTTGCCCGAACCGATGCCGGGCGAGTCACTGGAGTGTCCGCCGGCATGGGCCCCGCCGGAACCGCCGTGCCCGCCCTCGTTGCTGCACTCGTTGGCCCGCGCCGGGTTGTGCAGTCCGACGACGTTGACCGTGTTGCCGCAGGCATTGACCGGCACGTCGACCGGCGCCTGGACGGTGTTGCCGGAGCCGATGCCGGGCGAGTGGCTGGCGTGTCCGCCGGCGTGGGCCCCGCCGGAACCGCCGTGCCCGCCCTCGTTGCTGCACTCGTTGCCCCGCGCCGGGTTGAGGAGCCCGACGACGTTGACCGTGTTGCCGCAGACGTTCACCGGCACATGCACCGGCGCCTGCACCGTGTTGCCGGACAGTACGCCGGGCGAGTCCGAGGTGGAGCCGTTCGCGCCCGAGTCGGCGTGGGCGTAACCGCCCGCCGCGGCGAGCACGCCGGTCGCCGCCATCACGGTCATCAGGCCCTTGCGGGTGACCTGTCGCATTGCTGAATTCTCCCTGCCTTCATTCCTGACCTGGAATCCCGCGAATTCCGTGTGGAAATTCGCGAAACGGCCGGTCGGCTCCGGAGCGCATGGCTGCGCTCCCGCGCCG